>CAXUIB010000071.1:6997-10580 GCA_964250945.1 uncultured Acidobacteriaceae bacterium | reverse complement strand
GCCTTGGGGTTCTGCCGTCGCTCTCGCCGCTCCACCGACCGCACCCGCCACGTCGCCCGCTCGAGATCCCCCATAACCTCGTCGACCGCCTCTTTGTCCGGGAGCGCATTCGAGAGAAACTGCTCCTTGCCGTCCGGACCAACCCCATTCGCCACCCGGATCGGCGACCCGGCGACCCCCACCAGACGCGCCGTAAACTCCTGCCCCCCAGACTTCTGCGCGTCAGCCGTCAGCAGTGCATCCACAGTCCAGTACTCCACCGGATCAAACGCACTGATCTCCCGCTCCCGGTCGACAATCAGCCGCAGCGCCACCGTCTGCACCCGGCCCGCACTCAAGCCGCGCCGCACCTTGTCCCACAAGAGCGGAGAAATCTGGTAGCCGACCAGACGGTCCAGCACCCGCCGCGTCTGCTGCGCGTCCACCAGATTCTCGTTTACCTCCCGAGCATTCTGAAACGCCGCGCGCACCGCCTTCTGCGTGATCTCGTTGAACGTCACACGCTGCAGCTTCGATCCCTTCTTCACCGACCCGATCAGCTGCATCTTCAGGTGCGCCGCGATCGCCTCACCCTCGCGATCCGGATCGGGCGCCAGAAACACAGCGTCCGCCTTGGAGGCGAGCTTCTTCAGCCGGTCCACCACCTTCTCCTTTCCAGGAGACACAATCAGCGTCGGCGCAAACGTCCGGCGCTTCAATTCCACCCCAATGTCGTTCTTCGGCAAGTCCATAATGTGGCCGAGAGAAGCCTCCACAATATAGCCGCTGCCCAGATACTTATTGATCGTCTTTGCCTTGGCGGGCGACTCCACGATCACCAATGATTTGCTCATCCGTTCCCTTCAACTCCAGACACGCTGGAGAAAACCCGTCCTCACGCAACCAATCAGGCACACCCTACCACGCCCTGCCAGAGCAAAGTCAAACCTGCTCTGTGGCAAAATCCCGTTTTGGACCTGCCCAAGCACTGATGTAAGCAAGATAGACGGAGCAGAAGATCAAACGTGAAACCGGACCTACATCGGTGCAAAGCGCTCGCCTACATAGGCGATTTTGGCACAGGCAATTCAACATCTGAAACCGGACACGGAACCCTGGCCAGAGATCCACACCGACATCTCAGATCTCAAAACGTTCGCAGATAATTCTTGCCCGGCATCTGCCGAACACGCCCCGCGAGCTCGAGCTCAAACAATGCGGTGAAGATCTCCGCCGACCCCATCTCGCCTTCCAGACCCTCGATCAACAGATCCAGCTGCACCGCTTCATCGTACCGAAGCCTGCCCAAGACCATTCGTTCGCCGTCAGACTCCGGCCCTACGCTGAATAAGGATGCACTCGCCGCGCCCTTCGATTCATCCGTCGCACCCTGAGCGGCCCGCTCAGCGTCGATCTTGTCTTCAAGCGCCAGTCGCACCTGGCTGGGCAGATCCTCCCAGATATCCTCCCATGTCGCCGTCAGCTTGGCCCCTTGCTTGATCAGCGTGTTCGGCCCCCATGCATTCGCGTTCGTCACGTTGCCCGGGACGGCATACACGTCCCGATTCTGCTCCATTGCGCACCGCGCCGTGATCCGCGTGCCCGAGTGCTCGCCCGCCTCGATCACCAGAACGCCCACGCTCATGCCGCTCAAGACCCGGTTCCGCAGGGGGAAATTCTGCGGCGCCGGAAACGTCCCCATCGGAAACTCACTTATGATCGTCCCTCCGCTCCCCACGATCTCCTCCGCCAGACGCTTGTTCTCCTTCGGATAGATCACATCGATCCCTGTTCCCCAGACCGCCAGGGTCCGGCCCCCGGCTGCGAGCGCCCCCTTGTGCGCAGACGTATCCACGCCGCGCGCCATCCCGCTGCCGATCACCAGCCCGCGCCGCGCCAGCTCCCGGCTCAGCATCTCCGCCATCCCCGTACCGTAGGGCGTCGGGTGCCGGGTCCCCACCACAGCGATCATCGGACGATGGAGCAGACCGAGGTCGCCGCGCACCCAAAGCACCGGCGGCGGATCGTAGATCTCGAGCAGACCTCCCGGGTACACCTCCTCCTCCCGCGTCACAAGGACGCCGCCCGTCTCCTCCACCCGCTTCATCTCCTCCTCAGCGGCCTCCCGCGCCCGTCCGTCAAAGCAGAACTGCGCCGCCGCCGCCGGCATCCCCGTCCCCTCGAGCTCCGTCAGTGACACCTCAAACACTCGCCGCGCCTCGCCCAGCCGCGCAACCGCCCGCGCCGTCCGGGTCGGCCCCATCCCTGGCGTCAACGCCAGCGCCAGCCACCCCAGCCGGCTCCGCTCCGCCACATCCGCCCGCTCCGCCACCATGCCTCGCCCGCCAGCCGCCATCCCATCTCCTCGACACCAGACATCACCTTCACCATGCTCCGACCTACCCTACCGCTCCTGCCGCCGAACGCAAATGCAACTTGCGTCTCACGACCTCGGGCAAACCTCCTGTCTTCCTGTCCAATACGCGCCTGCCGTAAGAAAATAGACAACATGAGCACAGCAAACGTCCGCATCGACAAGTGGCTCTGGGCCGCTCGCTTCTTCAAAACCCGCGCCCTCGCCGCGCACGCGTGCGACCTCGGCCGCGTCCTTTCGAACGGCACGCCCGCCAAACCCTCCCGCGATCTCAGGGTCGGCGACCAACTCCACATCAAGAATGAAAGTGGCGACTTCCAGGTCGAGGTTCTCCTGCTCAGCGAAGCCCGCGGCTCCGCCCAGGTCGCCGGGACCTACTTCCGGGAGTCGGACGTCAGCCGCGAACTCCGCGCGAAGGCCGTCGCGGAGCGCAAAGCTCTCCTCGACCTCGACATGCTTCCGCTCGCAAAGCCTAGCAAACGCGACCGACGCGACCTCAACCGCTTCCGAGGCCGAGCGTGATCGGCCCGGATGCCGTGGGAGCCAGAGCAACCTCGATCCGCCTCCGTGTCTCCGCTATCCGCTTCCTCAACCCCGCCCCACTCATGTGGGACTTCGAACATCCTCCTTTCGCCTCCGAACTCTCGCTCCGCTACCAGATCCAATACACCTCCCCGGCGATCTGCGCCCAGGACCTCCTCGCCGGCCGCGCCGACCTCGGCCTGATCCCGATCGCAGCCCTGACCCCCGCACTTCGGATCGTCCCCGGATGCACCATCGCCTCCCTCCGCGAGGTCCGATCTATTCTCCTTATCGTCAAGTCCGGGCAAAAACTTCAGTCCATCCGCAAAATAAATTCTGACACTGCGTCCCGCTCCTCGATCGCCTACGCCCAAATCCTCTTTCGCACCTTCCTCAGCGCCGATCCCAGCTTCGTTCCCTGCCCCGCCACCGACCCTATCGCCATGCTCGCCGACGCCGACGCCGCCCTCCTTATCGGCGACCCCGCGCTGCTCGCCCGCGAAGCCCAGCCCGCCATCGAAGCCAGCCTCGGACCGTGCCTCTGGATCGACCTCGCCGAACTCTGGCACACCTACACCGGCCTGCCCTGGGTCGCAGCCGTCTGGGCCGCCAACCCGGCCAGCATCCCCCCACCCCCCCCCCCCGCCCCCCCCCCCCCCCCCCCCCCCCCCCCCCCCCCCCCCGCCAACACCCCCCCCCGCACCGCGG
>CAXUIB010000071.1:0-6987 GCA_964250945.1 uncultured Acidobacteriaceae bacterium | reverse complement strand
CCCGCCGAACTCTGCCACCCCTACCCCGCCCTGCCCTGCGGCCCAGCCGTCTGGGCCGCCAACCCGCCCAGCAGCCCCCATCCCGCCCAGCTCGCCCAGGACCTCCAACGCTCCCGCGACCACGGCCTCCTGCACATCGGCGACCTCGTCCGGGAGTGGACGCCGCGCCTCGCCATCCCCCCCGCAACCATCCGGCACTACCTCACCCAGAACATCCATTACACGCTCGATCCGCCCTCGATCGAGGCCATTGCACTGTTTCGCAAACTCGCAGCGGAAGCCGAGATCCTGCCTCCACTCTCAACCCTGAACTTCCTCTAGATTCACCCGACAAGAGGCCCTGAACTGCGAAGAATAGCGATTAGAGCGACTTCCGCCCTCAAACTCGCGTCTACTCAGGTATGAACCTCGCGGCGATCGCAAACTTACCGACACTCCTTGCCCTCGCCGGAGCTGCAGCCGCGACGGCCGGCAATCCTCACGGCAACCACCTCCTGCATCTCTTCCTCTCGTTCGGCCTCATCGGCCTCTTCTTCGTCTCGATCGTCGACTCCTCCTTCGTCCCCCTGCCCATCCCCGGCGTCACCGACATCATGCTGGTCCTCTTCGCCGCCCAGCACACCAACCCCTTTCTGCTCGTCGCCATCGCCTCGGTTGGATCCGGCTTGGGCGGCTTCTTCTCCTATCAGGTCGGCCACGCCGGCGGCCTCAAGTTCCTCGAATCCCACGTCCCCAAACGCATCTTCTGCCGCGTCACCAACTGGATGGAACACCACGCCATCCTCGCGGTCGCTCTCCCTGCAGTCCTTCCGCCACCGATGCCGCTCTCGCCCTTCGTCCTTGCCGCGGGCGCCCTCAAGATGTCGCGCCGCCGCTTTCTCACCACCTTCATCATCAGCCGCATCCTCCGTCACAGCGTCGCCGTCTGGCTCGGCGTCCTCTACGGTCCCGCCGTCCTCCGCATGTGGGGACACATCTCCTCCCGCTGGGGAACCACCATCCTCATCGTCCTCTGGTCCGGCATCGGCATCGGCATCATCTTCGCCGCATGGAAGCTCTACACCACATCGCGCAACGTGCGCCGCGATGCCCGCTCCGGGGCCTCATCCAATCAGCCCAGAGAAGCCGCAGCAAGCTAGAGCAGTTTCTCCTGTAACCGTACGTAGCGAACTGCAGGTCTCAGCGCCGTTTTCCTCAACGAAAACGGCGCTCTCACACACCATCCGACTCACAGCAACAGGAGAACTGTTCTAGAAATTACGCCTGGCTTTCGAGAAACCACCGGACAGACCACGGGCGCATCGTTGTGCCGCTCTGCTCCGGGCCCTCCTGCCACAGCGTCGTTCCGCTCACTTCGGGGAAGCCTCCAGTTGTGCTGTCGCTGAGGTTTGCCGAAAGCGTCAGATCCACGCTGTGGTCCACCTTCCAGCGCACGATCACGGCTCCCGTTCCGACTACCTGATACCGCCCGGCGTTTCCGCAAATCTGTGGCAGCAGATGGAGTATCTGCTCGCGCCGTACATGGAGGATACGGGTATACCAGAGGATCCACTCGGCATGGACGCCTTGCTTGGCCTGCTCCCAATCGAGTTTGCCGGAGAGAAAGGTTTGTTCGGCTTGGGGATCGGGAATCCGCTCTCGCTGCTCGGGATCGCGGAACTCCGGAAAGCTGGCAAACTCCTCGCGCCGGCCCTTCCGCACAAGCTCGCCGAGATCGCCGTCGAAGTCGCAGAAAAACGGGAACGGTTGCGAACTGCCCCACTCTTCGCCCATAAAAAGCATCGGCGTCTGCGGGAGCAACAGGTAAATGGCGGCGATCGCATGTACGGCCTCAGCGGACGCGACGGCGTTGATGCGCTCGCCGAACGCACGATTGCCGATCTGGTCGTGGTTCTGCATGAACGCGACAAAGGCTGCGGGCGGAAGACAAGCCGAGGGCTCGCCTCTCCCTTCGCCGATGCACTCCATCACCTCGCCCTGGAACGCGAAGCCCTCGGCGAGCGCCCGGCCAAGCTTGTCCGTATTTCGCAGGTAGTCGTGGTAGTAGCCGTGGCCCTCAAGCGTCGCCGCCGTATGCAGCACGTGGTGCATGTCATCGTTCCACTGTGCGGTGTACTGAACCGGATTGCCCTCGATGTTGCGGGCCAGGCGCGACGCTTGATTCTTTTCGTTCTCGAGGATCAGCCATGCCGGCGAGGATCCCTCGATCGCTCGGACGCGCTCCGCAAGCTCGTCCAGCAGGTGCTTCGGACTATCATCCTTGATCTGGTGCACAGCATCGAGCCGCAGGCCGTCGAAGTGGAACTCCTCGATCCAATAGAGCGCGTTCTCGATCGCGAACTCGCGCACCACATCGCTGCCCGCGTCGTCGTAGTTCACAGCGTCTCCCCACGGCGTCCTGTGGCGTTTGGTGAAGCTCTGCGGAGCGTAGGCCGAAAGGTAATTTCCGTCAGGGCCGAAGTGGTTGTAGACCACATCGAGCAGCACCATCAGGCCTCGCGCGTGGGCCGCATCCACGAGAGCCTTTAGGTCTTCGGGCCGTCCATAGGTGGAATCCGGCGCATACAGCAGAACGCCGTCGTAGCCCCAATTCCGCTTGCCGGCGAAGTCCGCGATGGGCATGATCTCGATGCCGGTGACGCCCAGCCGGACCAGGTGGTCGAGCTTTTCAATGGCAGCGCGAAAGGTTCCCAGCTCCGTGAACGCGCCGATGTGGAGCTCATAGAGCACGGCCTCGGACCACGGTCGGCGGATCCAAACGCCATCTTTCCAGGCGTAGGCCGCGGGGTCGATTACCTCGCTGGGGCCGTGGACGTCTTCCGGCTGAAAGCGCGAGGCCGGATCCGGTACCCGCAAGCCGTCCGGCAGAACGTAGAAATATCTTGTCCCTGCATGCGCCTGGTCGGTGACCAACTCGTGCCAGCCATCAGACGCTCTTCTCATGGGAAGAGCCCCCTCCGTGCCTTCGAGCGCAAGGCTGACCGACGACGCTGCCGGCGCCCACAGACGGAACCGCACCTTTCCATCTGCCTCGAGCTCTGCGCCGAAGTGCATGCCGGGTCGGCGGGACGATGTCTGCCGAAGGTCGATGACGTCGAGGTCTAGCGGGGCAGTTAAAGTAGCGGAAGACATTCTGGGACCTCCTGAGTATGTGGTCAGTGGGGCCCGGCAGACCCGTCGACGTACGCAGAATTACAGATGTCGTCCGGTACGAGTTGGTGCAATCGATTTTTAGGCTTTCGGTTTGAAGTCCCGCTTTTACGAGGTCAGGCTGCGACGAAGCTGATAGCTGCATCCTGTACGCGCCTGTCATGGAACATCTTGTTCATGCCTTTTTCGAACCCTTGCCACCGGCAGGGCTCTCCCGGCTTGGCGCCACAAGGGGTGTTCGTCGGCTTGTAGATGTGGTTGCATGCGATCTGGCTGGGAGATCCCAGCTTGATTTCAGTATTCATGGATTGCCTCCTTGGTTTCGGATTGAGGCTACTCCCAATGTTTGGGCGTAGTTGCAGACTCCACTTGCGCGCGTGTTTCCGAGCGGAGCGGTCTCGCCAACTCGCACGGCGCTACGTACCTGATCGCGCTATCACTTACGAAGTGAGTTCTGTACCTGAATCTTAGCGTTATCAGCGGGTTGCGGGATGTTCGGTAGCGTACAGAAGAGGGTCAATTTACGATCTCAGAGATCAGGGTCCGGGACTCAACCAGCGCATCAGGCCTGATGCGGGGAGCTCCGCGGCCATGAACTTCAGCGGACTTCCGATCACAGCGCCGGCTGCCAGGCGTCCGCTGCGGACGGCGCCTTCCATGGTCGATGGCCACTCGGTCTTGGTCCAGTCGCCGGCGAGAAAGAGACCGGGCCACTCCGTTTTCTGCTCCGGTCGAAATGGGTCCAGGCCGGGTGCGACGGAAAAGGTTGCGCGAGCTTCTTTCAAGATGCCGCTTTTGACCAGCCTGGCCTTTTTGATCGCGGGAAAAAACGTCGCAGCTTCGCGGACGGCCGAGCTCAGGATCTCTTCCCGCCCTTGTTTCAGCTCCGCCCAGGATCCGCTGATGACAAGTTCGAGGTAGCTGTCGCCTGACCGGTCCCAACCTCGGATGCGCGATTTGTGGAACATCCACTGAATGCGTGTGTCGAGCAGCGCCGCGTGGTGGAGGTCGGTCACCTCCTGGTCGAACCAGAGATGGACCGTGGTGATCGGCGCGGGGGTGAAGCGTCGGAGCCGGGTCGCCGCGGTCGCTGCTTCGCTGAGGCCGAGGCCGTCGAGAAGCGCCGCCGATGCACGCATGTCCAACGCCAAGACGACTGCCTCTGCTCTGATTTCGCCGCCGCCGGCCAGCGTCAAGTTCCAATGGGCGCCGTTGCGCGCCAGAGCTTCCACCCGGCAGCGCCGCTCGACCGTGGCGCCCAACCGCTCCGCGTACGTTGCGACGGGATCGAAGAACTCCGAGAGCGGCTGCGTCGGGATGCCGAGCCGCCCGGCCGCGGCCGACCGCAAAAAGCTCTCATGGAAGACCTTGCCTGCGTACTTTACCGAGCAGCGATCGAATTCATCGTTGAGAGTCGCCAAAACCACCGGCTCCCAGAAGTGTTTAACGGCGCGCCCTGTCTGGCGCGAGCGCTCCAGCCAGTGTGCGAAGCTCTCCGTATCGGTTTCCGGGTAGCCGCGCAGGAACTCGGTCAGGCCTCGCGCGATGGCCACCTTGTCACGAAGGTCAAGCATCGGCGCGCGCAAAAAGCTCATGGTCTGGTGCGCCGGAGATGGAAAGAAGCTGCTCGGGCGCAGAGTGGTGCGCCGGCCGCCAGGCTCGAGAAACACCATCTCGTCGTACCAGCGGATCTGGTCCGCCGCCCCCGCCTTGGCCATCAGATCGAGGATGTTGGTGCAGCAGCCCAGCACCACATGCTGGGAATCGATCGTCTCGCCGAGGTTGGGGTGCTGGTACGAGTACGCCCGTCCCCCGATGTAAGGGCGACCTTCAAGGAGCGTCACCTCCCTTCCGGCTTCGGACAGAGCCACGGCCGCCGACAGGCCCGCGAGACCGCCGCCCACGACGACGACGTCCTGCGTCCCCGTTCTCACGAGAGAACCCTGTTCCAGGCGGCCATGCCTACGCCGCGCAAGAGGATCGCGAGCTTCTCGGACGTGGGCACGCTGACGCGCTTGCCAAAGACGTCCATGCCGCGATCGGCGATCTTCGCCAAGAGGCGGTGATAGATCGTCAGGAGAACCCACATGGCGGCGCGGCTGTCCCGGTCCAGCAGCGGGATCAGCTTGCCGGCCGCAAGATAGTAGCGCTCCGCGCGCACGCCCACAGTGGCCAAGAGGGCGCGCTCCTTTTCGGTCATGGGCGAGCCTCGCGCCAGATCACCCCAGCGCTCCAGACCGACATTGAACTCCTGCATAAGATCGACGGGGAGGTATACGCGCCCACGCTCCGCATCCTCCTTTACGTCGCGGAGGATGTTGGTCAGCTGAAAGGCAACACCCGTCTCCTCGGCGTAACCTTCGGCGCGTTTATCGGTGTAGCCGAAGATGCGGATGCAGACCAGGCCGACGACCGACGCGACGAGATAGCAGTAGCGGTAGAGATCGTCGAAGGTGGCGTAGGTTTGCAGACCGTCGCCGGCTCCGGCATCGGGCTGGAGGTCCATGGTGGTGCCGGCCACCAGATCTTCGAGGAGAGTGTCAGGGATGCCGAAGCTGCGCTGGGTGTGGCCCAGGGCAACAAAGACCGGGTCGTCCGATGTCCCGCTGTGAGGGCCCCGCCGAGTGGCGCGCCAGGCTCCCATCCACAGCTCCATCCGGGCGCGACGTTCGGCGAGCGATTTCGTGTTGTCGTCGGCGATGTCGTCGGCCTGCCGCATAAACGCATAGACCGCACATATCGCATCGCGCTTGTGGGCGGGCAGGACGCGAAAGGCCCAGTAAAAGTTCTTTGCCTCGCGCCGGGCGAGGTCGCGGCAAAATGCATACGCCTTCGCCGTCGTCACCGGCCCTCCAGAGCTCCGAGAACGCGAGCAGGCGAACTCCGCCGGGCGCGAAGCTTGCCCAGGAGAGCGCCTCCGAGCAGGAGCAGCTTGCGCCCCTTCGAGACCACCGGCCGACCGCGCAGGGTGTCGAAGCCTTGTCGGGCGATGCCGTCGAGGATCGCCTCTCCGCCCTTGCGAAAGAGGTCCAGGGTGACGGCCAGCTCCGGATCGACGGTCGCCGAGAGTGCCCCACCTTCGGCTAACATGGCGCGTGTCCGGTCCACCAGGGCGCGCATCATGGCGCCAAACTCCGGCGTAAACACGCGGCCTTCGATCTGCCCCTCCTCGACGCCGAAGCGCTCCATATACTCCCACGGAACGTATCTGCGCCCGATCTCGGCGTCGCGCACAACATCCTGCCAAAAGTTCGCGAGCTGCAGGCCGGTGCAGATCTTGTCGGAGAGTAGGGCTCGATCTTCGTCGCGGTAGCCGCAGACGAGAAGCACGAGCCGGCCAACCGGGTTGGCGGAGTTGCGCGAGTAGGCGACAGCTTCGTCCCATGTCTCGTAGTGGGTCTTGACCTGATCCTCCCGAAAGGCGCGCAGGAGATCGGCGAAGGGCTCGCGCGGGAGATCGCAGGCGACGATCGTCTCGCGCAAGGCGACGAAGACGGGATGACGGCTCTCTTCAGGAGCGTCAAAGGTCTGGTCGAGCATCTGCCCCCAGGTTTCGAGCAGACGCAAGGCGATGTCTGGGGATGCTACTTCGTCGCCGAGGTCGTCCGAGACGCGGCAGTAGCTGTAGAGGCTTTCAAAGTGGGGCCGCAGCCGCCGTGGCAGAAACCGGGTGGCGACGTGGAAGTTCTCATAGTGCGTGGTCGCCAGCCGGTGACACCAGGCCTTGGCTTCGGCGAGCGTGGGTCGCTCCTCGGGAGTCTGTTCCTCCGGAGGCGCACCCTCAAGATCGTCCCCTGGGATGCGCCGGCGGAGACTCTGTTCTCCCCCGACAGGGAC
>CAXUIB010000070.1:0-10604 GCA_964250945.1 uncultured Acidobacteriaceae bacterium | reverse complement strand
GTATACAGCCGATCTTGCCTCCTGGTTGTCATTCCCGAAGGGAATCTGCGGCTGCCCTTGCCGTTGCCCTTGCCTTTTTTTGTCATTCCCGAAGGGAATCTGCTTCTTTGGCGCTACCCACTTGCGAGCCCATCACCCCCACCCATACACTCCAAGTGGTGTCACTCCCGTCCCGCCCGGTTCGATCTCTCCTCTCGATCCTCTCCATCCTCTCGCTCGCTCCCCTCTCAGCCTGCCGGCGCGACGGCTTCCCCGACGTCCCCGAGGGATACCGGGAGTACGCCTACATCAGCAACGGCGGGTCCAACACCGTCTCCGTGCTGGATCTCGTCTATCTTCGCCAGGACCGCACACTTTCAGTCGGACAGGACCCGACCGGGCTCGCCGCCAGTCCGACCCGCAACGAGGTCTACGTCGTCAACACAGGATCAGGCACCGTGTCGGTCATCGATGCACTCCAAAACCAGGTCGTCGCGACCGTGCCCGTTCGCCGGCTTCCGTACTCGATCGCCGTCGAACCCTCCGGCCATCGTGCCTTTGTCCCGAACTCCGGTTCAAATTCGGTCAGCGTCCTCGACCTCGACACCCGCCGCGAGATCGCAGCCGAGCCCATCGGAACCAAGCCCGGCATCGCCCGAGTCGCACCCGACGGCCGATCGCTGGTCGTCTCCAGCCGCGAGAGCGGCACGGTCTCGGTCTTCTCGATCGCACCTCCGGCCCAAACGACCGGACCTCCGCTCCGTCTCCGGAGCACCTTCTCCGGCTGCGTCGGAGCCACCGACATCGCGATTCTGCCCGACTCCTCCAAGGCCTTCGTGGCTTGTTCGGGAGCTCACCAGGTGATGGCTGTGGCGCTCGCCGCAGCCCCCGAAAGCTGGGCAGCCCGGCAGAATCCGTCGCTCACGAGCGATCATCTGCTCGCTCTTCTCGATGTCGGGCACACGCCCGTGCACCTGGCTGTGAAACCCGACGGCGGAGAGATCTTTGTCTCGAACTTCGACTCGGACAGCGTCTCCGAGATCGCGACCGGAACCAACGAAGTAGGTCAGACCTCGACGATCGGCAGCAAACCCGCCCACGGTCTGGTGGACAGCACCAACGGTACGCTTTGGGTGTCGAACTTCGGCGCCGACTCGGTCAGCCTCTACAGCATCGACGACGGCAAGCTGGTCGGCAGCGTCCGCACCGGCTCCGCGCCCGACTCGCTCGCCTTCTCCGCCGACGAGCATCTTCTGCTCGCCGCCGACGCTCGCTCCGGCGACGTCGCCGTCATCCGCACCCAAGGCAAGCTTGGCGCAACCCTGTTCACCCTCTTGCCCGCGGGAAATCGCCCAAACGACATCGTCGTCAAACATCTGACCGCACATCCCTGAGCTCGGCCACAACATACGCCAAGTTCAAATCTGCCGCGCCAACACGAGAGTTATGTCGTCCGGCTGTTCCTCCACGCCGATCCATGCATCCAGAGCTCAGCATGTTGTCCAGCACCTGAACTCGTCCGAATCGCAGGCTGGCCTCCAAATCCCTGGACACGGTGGGCATTCTCCAACCGCGTTAGCTCCCGCTGCACATACAGCCGCGCCTCCACTAGTTCCGCCACCGGTCGATCTGCGTCACGGGTTCGCTGCTCCCTTCTCCGCCTCCCGCGCCAGATGCAACGTGTGCCGGGTTGCGGAAAAGTGTGCGCCCGCCAGAAGCAGAAGCCCGGAAAGAAACGCCCACATCATCAGGCTCACCGAAATGTAGAACGGACCGTACACAGACCGGAAATCCAAGAACGGAAGAACCAGAATGTACACATACTTTGCCACCTCCCACAATAGCCCGACGACCACTGCGGTCGGAAGCACGGCTCGCATCGGCACACGCCGGTGGGGCAGCACCCAATAGATCAAAAAAAACAGAAAGACCCCACTCACGACCGCGCACACCTTCAAAAACGTATACGCCAGGACGTGGAAAACGATGTTATCCGTATGTCCAAAGAAGACCCATCCCAACACAACATCGTGACCCGCCGTCAGCACGGCCGAACCCATGGCAAGCACGCCCACCGCAAACGCCAGCAAGAGCGAGACTGCCTGGTTGTGCAGATACGACCGGTTCATCTTCACGCCCCAAACCCTGTTCAGCGCCACCTCGAGCGGCAGAAATACGCCCGTCGACGTCACCAGGAGCATCACCAGAGAGAAGATCTGCGTGCCCTTGCGCGGATGCGCCAGTGACTCCATATTCCGCATCACAAAATCCTGACCCGCCGGAAGAAAGCTCTTCATCAGCTCTGAAACCACCAGCTCCGTCCGGACAGAATGAAACAACCTGCGACTCAGCGTCAAAAGCAAAACAATAAACGGAAACAGAGAAAGTATCGTATTCGCGGCTACGCTGAAGGCATAAGTATGCACCTCCGTCTGCGATAGATAACGCAAGAGCGCAAGCGTCTGCTGCCACGCGCCCGAGGCCGGCAGAGTCGGCCGGATCTCGTCCATTGCCTGCGGTGCCGGCACTTCCCGCACGCCAGGCAGGTCGGGTCCATCGGGCGTAACTCGGTCGGAGATCGTGGCGGACATAGATGTATCCAGAGATGTATTCAGGGTGTATGTCGCAACTCCGGCACCGCCTGAACTCCGCTCCAGGCCCGCACTCCAAAGCCCGGTCTGAAGCCTTGGGCTCCAAAGCCCTCGAGCTCGTCAACACAGCCGCGAGTTCGTCAACACCGATGCTAGCAGAGCTCCGAGCTCACACCCTTTGCGCTCTCGAAACCAACCCCGCACTCAGCCGCCTGCTCCTCCTCTCGATGCAGGATCTCCCGCTTAGCCCATCCGGCCGCCTCGGCCAGCACAGGATCGTCCGCCGCGCTCCAGGTCTCTAGACGTGGAACAAACTGCGGATCTCCGCTATTTCCCATCGCAATCGCCACATTGCGCTGCAGACGTTTGCGTCCCGTTCGCTCCATCGGCGACCCTTTGAACCAACGTCGAAACTCGGCCGAGTCCATCTCCGCCAACCGGCCAAGCTCCGGATTCACCAGCTCCGGCCTCGCCTCCAGGCCGCGCTTGATCGCGATCGGCGACTTCCGGTTCCACGGGCAGACCTCCTGGCAGATGTCGCAACCAAAGACCTGCCGGCCCATCTTGGGTCGCAGCTCCTCCGCGATCGGACCTTTCTTCTCGATCGTGAGATAGGCGATGCACAAGCTCGCATCCATCTCGCGCGGCCCAACCAGGGCGCCGGTCGGACACGCATCGATGCATCGCGTACAGCTGCCGCAGCGGTCAACCACGGTCGGCAGAGTCTCGCTCTCCGGCAGCTCGAGCGAGGTCACAATCACCCCCAGCAGCATCCACGACCCCATCCCGGGATGCAGCACGCAGGTGTTCTTGCCGATCCAGCCGATCCCGGCACGCTCTGCCGCCGTCCGCTCCACCAGCGGTCCAGTGTCCACATAACATCGGGTGTCCGCGGGCGTACAGTCGAGCAGCGACCGCTCCAGAACACGCAGACGTTCAAGCAACTCGGCGTGGTAGTCCGTGGCCCGCACCTCTCCAAACTCCTCTCCGCCGCCCGATCGCCCGCTCCACGCATACCGTGCGATCCAGCCGGCGTCCGGCGGCGCAGGATCGAGTGATCGGGGCCCATCGGCGTTGTAGTTCATCGCGCAGACCACCACCGATCGCGCCCACGGCATCGCCACCCGAACAGCACTCCGAAGCGGCCGCCCCTCCGCGTCAGACCGCTTTAGATACTCCATCTCCCCCGCTCGGCCCTCCCGCAGCCAGGTGGCAAACCTCTCTGCATCGATTGCTTCCGCTCCGTCCTCCGGAGCATTCGCAGGTGCAACTCCAAGCAGATCAAAGCCCACCGCCGCTGCCTGCACCACGAGATGCGCCCGTAGATCTGCCGTCCATTCGCCCGACATCTCTGGCTCCGCTCCTGCTAAGCCGCATACCTTTGCGACATCGCCTATTCAGGATAAACTGGCACGACGGAGAGTTGGCAGAGCCCGGTTGAATGCACCTGACTCGAAATCAGACATAGTCGCAAGGCTATCGGGGGTTCGAATCCCTCACTCTCCGCCACGAATCCACTCCCGCGCCTACATCCAAGCGTAGCTTGCCTAGAAAGCAAGCTCAGGTCTACTGCTTGCCGCGAAGCGAAAGCTTGCATGGCCCCGCGCAAACGAGCCAAACCGTTTCCCTCAAATTCTTTCTGTCCAGTTCGGCATACTGCCGCACCGTGTATTCAGGGTCGCGTGAAAATCGCCGAACCAGTGGATTGCCGATCTCGGGCAAGGCAGTTGTCGGCGGCCACGCCTCCGTATGGAGCACAAAGAATTCCTTGTTGCGCGCGAGAAATGGCTCCCGGTCCGCAATCGATCCGCCGAAGTACCCGGCTTTCCGCCAGTTCTCCATCAAGTGATACTGCACAACTTCCAGACGCGGCGCGTCCCTGCTTGTGCTCTCTGGCCAGTCCAGCAGATATGTGTACTCAACGCCCGAAGCATGCTGTCGGCCGATCAGTTCAGTGAAGCTCCACGCGTCCTCGCAGAGCACGGGTATGCCTCGCGGCAACATCGCAGACAGCGCGTCCGTGTAGTTCATCTGACCGATCGCGAGCGGCTTTATGAAAACAAATACCCACAGCAGAAGTGCCGCTGCATAACAGATCTCAGCCGCGATGGTGACCCACTTTGACAACGAAAACGTCGCCGCAAAGGCGCTCGGCAAAAGGCTCCGCCACGAGATCAATCGGACTGCCTCCGCAATCAGCAAGGCTTGTCCGATCGCGACAGGCATCAGATACCTGCTGATAAACAGGGCCGGTCCAAAGAAACCCTCAATCAGAAAGGCGATCGGAACCAGCAGCAACGCGAGCGTGACGATGTAGATCGGAGCGCGGACTCGAATGGCTTCCCTCAAACTTCGCTCTCTCCTCTGCCGATCTCGCCAGAGCGTCACGGCGACGGCGATTCCGAGCACAAGCAGAACGGCGGCAATCTCGATGCTAAAAGCGCTGTAAACGCCCACAAACCGACGAAAGGTCGGCTGTGTCGTCCAGAAATGAGGCTTGCCAACGCGCACCGAAGCAAAGATCGCCGTTCGCTCTGGCAACAGAAGCAGCCACGATGCCGCGCCACACAGGTAAAGCACAGGTCGCGATCGGTTCTGGCTTACGTCCGTCGCAAACATCGCCGCCAGGAGAAAGGCGCTGTACACCACACCCAGAAGATGGCTGGTGGTAAGCAGCGCATGCACCAGAAACGTCAGACCGTACATCTTCCACGCACCTTTGCGCTCCGCTGGAGGTGGAAGCACTGCTAACCAAGCCGCAAGCGCTGTACTCAGCATCAGTAGGCCGTAGAAGCGGCCCTCCGCCATATGTAGCACCAGCGGCGGCGAAAAAAAGAAGACGTTGAAGAGCGCAAATGCAACCGTGCCCACCCGGTAAAAGCGCCGCCCCATTGCCCAGACAACCAGAAACGCAATGGCAAAGCAAACACCCGAGTACATCCGAAATGCGATCTCGGAAGCCCCAAAGATCGCAAACCAGGGTCGGCCAGTGAGATAAAAAGCAAATCCGCCCCCATCCGCGCCAAGCTTCCACGCCGACACCATATGCCGCCACGACGGATCGTGCAGAAGCATCCATCCCAGCATCTCGTCTTCCCAGAAAATTCGGCCGTGACCAAACACGTAACTGATTACCAACGTCAGAACGACGCCGGCGGTCATCCCCAGCAGGTCCCCTGAGCCCCAGCCGTCGATCCACACGGATGATCTTCCGCGCACCGGTACCGTAGAAGGTGAGTGCTCGTCCCCGGACCCCAGCAGCCGACCTCTGAGATCTACATCACTCGCCGAGACCGTGGAGAGGGACATGTCGATGGGAAACTTCATAAGACGAGACCTCAGGGAAGCCGATTCCGGCCAGACCAACAACTCCGTCCTCTTTGATTCACAACACCTACGCCGCGGTCTGCTCGCCTGCGAGGAGCATTGCGAGATCCCGGATTTCAGGCATACTAAACACAGACCGGTCTGAAAGCACGCCGCCGTCTGCACATTCCCCGATGTTCGTTCGTGGGGGAGCACGACCCCAAAATTTAGATAGATCTCACGAGCGATCCATGAACACGGCTTCGTGCGATGGGCCGGAACCATACGCCCTCGCTAGGCACGTACCTGCTTCACTCCGCTGACGTCAGCACCGTGAGAAACAGACGCCCAAACAGGCACGTCGCAAAGTCCGGCGGGTGCGATCGGCAGCAGATCGAGGTCCCGGAACGCCAAAAACAGCACGGCAGCAAAGAACGTACAGCACAAAGCATCATTTTGGGGCCGCGGACAGCACTCGACGACCGGGCCCGGCTAAGAGGCGATCAAGATGCTGTTCAACTCGGATCCCTTTCTGTTTGGACTTCTGCCTGTCGCTCTTCTGGGCCACCAAATCGCCGCCCACTGGCATCGTCGAGCAGTCGTCCTCTGGCTTTCCTTTGTGTCTCTCGCCTTCTACGCCTACTGGCGGCCGGCCTACCTCATCGTTCTTTGCGGCTCCATCCTCTTCAATTACCTTTTTGCGTGCTTGATCACGCGCAAAATCCCGAATCGCATCCCGTCCGGAAATCTTCTCGTCGCCGCTATCGTCCTAAACCTCGCGGCACTCTGCTTCTACAAATACCTGTTTCCCACGCTCAACTTCTTTTCCCGCGCTGTCGGCAGCTCGCATCACTGGTCAGATGTCGTCCTTCCGCTCGGAATCTCGTTTTTTACGTTCACGCAGATCGCCTTTCTCGTCGATCTGCAGCAGGGCCAGGCCTTCGAGCAGAACCTGAGTAGTTACACCCTGTTCGTTACCTTTTTTCCCCACCTGATCGCCGGCCCCATTCTCCATCACGCCGAGATGATGCCCCAATTCCAGAAAGATCGCGACTTCCGCCTGCGGGGCGATGATCTGGCCGTTGGTCTCACGTGGTTCATCATGGGACTCATCAAAAAAGTCCTCCTGGCCGATCAGTTTGCGCCCGGCGCCGACGCCGCGTTCGCAGCCCCGGCGTCGCTCCACACCGTCGGTGCGTGGGCCGGCGTTCTCGCGTACGCGCTTCAGCTCTACTTCGATTTCTCGGGCTACTCCGACATGGCGCTCGGACTCGCACGGATGTTCTCGATCGACTTCCCCCTCAACTTCGCCTCGCCTTACAAAGCCTCCAGCATCATCGATTTCTGGCAGCGCTGGCATATGACCCTCACGCGCTACATCACCGTGTACCTCTACAATCCAGCTTCGATGTGGATCAGCCGACGACGCATCGCACACGGGCACAAAGTCTCCCGCAAAGCCATGGCGACAACCTCCGGATTCCTCGCCCTGATCGTCTTACCAACCCTTCTAACGCTTCTGATCGCAGGCCTTTGGCACGGCGCCGGAATGCAGTTCCTGATCTTCGGTCTGCTCCATGGCTTCTACCTCTCAATCAACCACGCCTGGCGACTCTTTCGGGAACGTACAGGAAAGATCTCCGATCCGCTCCCAGGCGGTCTACGCGGCCGGCTTCAACACACCGCCGGCGTCTTGCTCACATTTCTTGCCGTTCTTGTCGGGCAGGTCTTCTTTCGGGCATCCAGCGTCTCCGCCGCAATCTCCATGCTGGCCGCAATGCTCGGCTTCCACACCGCACGCAATCTTGCGCTGCAAGACAGCATCGCCGCTCCCTATCACGCCTCCCCTGCGCGTCTGGGTTCGCTCGCAATCGGCTACATCATCGTTTGGGCAATGCCCAATACCCAGCAGATCCTTCTCCGCTTCAAGCCCTCCCTCGCGCCGTTTCGCTCAGATCTCGAGCCGGCTCTCGTACGTTTCTCCTGGAGACCGACCGCCGCCTGGGGCTGCCTCCTGGCATTCCTCTTCTTCTACACCGTAGTCAAAATGCAGAACCCCTCGACCTTTCTCTACTTCCAGTTCTAAGCGCCCGCATCCCCTCTGAGGCAACATGACATCCGTTCAACAGAGACCATCCATCCTCTCCGAACAAACAGTCTCGGCCACGCCGGCAACCGCAAACCCGTTCTTACGCTTTCTGTTTTGGCTCCTTCTGCCCTTCTTTCTTCTCTACCTCCTGGCCTTTCCCATGGTGCGTACATCGTCCTTTGAACGCTGGTGCCCCAGCCAGTGGGGTCCAATCCTGGAGTGGTCCTTCGACGCCGCACATCAGGACGCCGACATCGTCATCTTCGGAGATTCGAGCGCCTTCCTCGGCATCGATCCACGCCTCGTCAACGCCCAGCTCGGTATCAAGACCATCGTGCTCCCCAACACCATCGGCAGCCTTCCCGTCACCGGGGACCTCGCCCTTCGCCGATACCTCGCCACCAACCGTCCGCCGCGGCTGATCGTCTTCTACTTCTCCTCCTGGAATCTCGACTTTGCGCATGCACAGGACGTTCGCCTCTTTGAAGGCGAAGAGATGATGCTGCGCCATAGCAGCTGGCCCACAATCCTCGCCTTCGGCCTGAAACATCCGCTTGAAGTCCTGGCCTTCCCTCTACGCCTCTACAGCACCTTCGGTCCCAACATGATCACCGCCGCTCTCCATCGCTCGGAGCGCGAGCGCGACACCGCTGCAGCCCTCGGACACATGGACGATCGCGAGGCGTTTGCCCGGCTCAGCGAACCCTGCAAACTTCCCGCGAAGTTCTTTACCCAGGTCGGCGATGCCTCTGTTAGGGAACTCGCGCGGATGTTCGCATCGCCGCAAACTCGCACCATGGTGTACCTGGCTCCCATCCCGCACTGCGCCAACAGCGCCGTCATGCTGCAACGCGGTTTTCCCGCTCTCGGAGCCTTGCCACCGGCAGAGCTTCCTGCAAACGGCTTCCTCTCCGATTCCTACTTCGCGCACATCGAGCCGGATTACGTCCCCAGAGCTTCGCGTCTCTTCGCAAATGTCCTGCGCGAGCGGCTCCTCAGCAAGCCAACCGCACCCTAACGCGGTTCTCCTGTAGGTGTATAGCGAAAACCACAGATCTCATGGCCGTTTTCCCCAATGAAAACGACAGTCCCACACTCTATTCGACTCACAGGGACAGGAGATCCACACTAGAATTTTCCTTCGCTTACGCCTGATTTGTTCCAGTGCCGGTTACCCATGCCAGCCAGGCGCCGACCGATAGGCTGTCTGGCAGCCAGCCGGACTCTTCCTCCGGAGACATCGGCACACCCGGCCCGGCGGAGGTGAATCTGCAGTCAGTCAGCCCATAGGAATCTTTGACACCGTCCGGCGTGCAGTGAAAGCTGACAAGCTCGCCCGGAGCAGCCGGCGTCCGCAAAGTCGCGATTGCTCGGATCCACGGAATCATCAGAGGCTTCACCGACAAATTGCAACAATGGCCTGTGTCGTTCTGAACCGCATACGCCCAGGGTGCGCCAACCGAGCGACCTCTGTCGAAGTAGTCGAGAGTGCGATGAGTGCCAACGACCGAGTCCACCGAGTTCGCCATCATCAGCATGGGAACTTCCGCTCCGCCACTCGAAACCGGGACATTGTCAAGACTCAGGTATCCCGAGCCGGCCGCATATGGAATCGCCCCCAAAACTCGGCTCGGTTCCGCTTGCGTCAGCGTGATAGCGAGTACGCCAGCCGCGGAAAATCCGTAAAGAAGTACCGGCGACCGCGCAAGCTCCGGATGCTGGGTAAGCGCAGAAAACTGTGTCAGTGCCGCAAAGAGCGCGCGAGCGGGTCCTTTCGTTGCATCCGCCTGCAAATCCCCCGTCGATCGGGAGTTGCATTGGTGCGCAAAGATCGTCGTGATATGAAGCTCCGTCGTAACCTCACGCAGATCCGCGTCTTCAAACAGCTTGAGGCTGTCTCCGCGCTCAAAGATGACGAGAACGGCCACCTGCGGCGCGCTCTCCTCGGGAAGAAGAAGCTCGTATCGGCACGGACCCGAAAGATCCTCAGAAGACAGCGGCGCTACCGTCGTGGCAAGCGTATCCAGCTTCACAATCGTTCCGCATCCAAGCAAAGAGAGGCTCGACACAGCCAACATACCTGCGAGCAAGGATCGGAAACACAGGTGTCGCGTCATCACAGAGATTCACCAAAGTGTCAACTTCGCCGGCGGCTGAGACCGGTCCGTACGATCCTGCGGACGCCCCCAGTTAGTCTACAAGCCTGGACCGGCACGGCCACGCTCGAAGATTGTCTAGCTGTCAAGTTTCAGGAGGTTGTCCATTCGATCTGAACGCGAGAATCTGGTTTTGCGAAGAATCAGTTTGCCCGGAGAGACCGATGGACTGCCACCAGAATGCCCGACTCTCGGTCTCAGCTGCGCCACCGTGAGGTCGATGGCGATGTGCAAGTACACCGCTTCACTCGGCCCTACACCCACGCCCCAACGGAAAGCCGAGCTCTACATCCAGACCGCCCTGCGCAAATGGGCCTACGCCCGCACCTGCCCAGACCTCAGCCAAACAAACCCAGATGCTCGAGGCCTGGATCCAGGACTACAACTTCCACCGCCCCATGCTAGCCTCAACCTCCAACCGCCAGCCCCGCTCGCTGGTCTGAATAGGAACCAACCTCTTGAGCCTCCTCAGCTAGCCGAGGA
>CAXUIB010000069.1:0-10801 GCA_964250945.1 uncultured Acidobacteriaceae bacterium | reverse complement strand
GCCTGCGAGGGGGCGGGCGGGTGGTCTGGTCTGCCGGTCTGGCCGCCGGCGGCCGAAGTGAGGAGCGGGAGAGCCAACGCGAGCACAGAGCAGAGGCGGATCATTGTCGTTCGAGTTTTACGGGCGCACGCACAAACGCTCTGGCGTCACCGGCTTTCGTCGGCGGCGCGGGAGAAGTCGACGTAGCTCCGTCCCACATAGAGGCGGAACTGCCCGTCGGTCTGCCCGGCGACGATTTGCAAGGGCATCGGTCGGCGAAGCGCCGCGTCGGTGTGCGAGGCGGCGACAAAGAGGTCGTGGCCGCCGAGATCCATCACGGCGAAGCGGTCTCCGGCGACGAAGCCGACTCCGTAAGCGCCAGGGGGCAAGCGGTGGCCTTCGATCACGAGCGTCGCTTCTGTGATGAGGTAAGCCTGATATCGCTCCTGGACGCGGGTCGAGTAACCCGAGGTGTCGACCAACGCTGCCATGATCAGACGATCGCCATCGAAGCGAACCCCGCCGGCGTTGCGTGCCTGTACGGGAGCGGTTTTGCCGCGAAAGAAGACGGTTGGCGGCATGAGAGCGCCCGCTGCGTCTTTGGTCAGGACGCCGTTTGCGCCCGCGCCGGCAACGCTCACGCCGGCCCCGATCGAGCCTGCGCTGCTCGTTCCCGTCTGCGCGGAGGTGAGCCCCGCGCCCAGCATCCAAGCCGACAGCAGACTTCCAAGCAACATCGATCTTCGCGTTCGCGTCAGCAGCACATCACACCTCTCCTCGTTCTCTAACAGCTCTCGTTTTGAAGCTTACTGTATGCCGGCGACCCACGACGCAAACGGTGGAAGAACGACGCTGGTCAGGCTCGCCGTCTTCTCAAGTGAAGGCGCATCCGTCATCAGGGTATGCACGCTCTTGCCCTGGACACCCGAGGCGCTGAGATCAAAGGACACGGTCTTTGGCGAGGAGGTGAAGTTGGCCGCGACCAGGATTGCCGGGCGGCCCGCGACGCCCTGGCGGATGTAGGACAGTACCGATGGGTCGTCCTTGTTCAACATGATCAGCTTGCCGTCGCGCAGCGTCGGGTCCAACCTCCGCATGGCGATAAGACGCTTGTACCAGTTGAGCAAGGAAGTCGGATCGTCGGTCTCGGTCTGGACGTTGACTGTCTTGTAGTCATTCGCCACCGGCAGCCACGTCTTCGCGGCCGTGCTGAAGCCGGCATCCTTGCCGGGGGTCCACTGCATGGGTGTTCGTTCGCCGTCGCGGCCTTTTTCTTTTGGCCAACCGGTCACGCCGATCGGATCTTTGACGTCTTCAACGCGGGTCGGCGTGGAGGTCTCCATGCCGATCTCCTGCCCGTCGTAGAGCAGCACGGCGGCTCGCGTGGTCAGCAGCATGGTTGCGATAAGTTTAGCGATCTGGGTGTTGTGCGCGCCGTCGCCGTAGCGGTCCCACGAGCGAACGTTGTCGTGGTTGTCGAAGACAAACAGGGGCTGGTTGGAGCCGATGTCCGATTCAGCCTCATCGATGCGCGTCCGGAACAGGTTTGCGTCGAGCTTGTTGGTGAAGCCGACCTGCATGTCCATCGGCAGGTGGAGCTCGTCGTGCCGATCGCCGCCGTACCACTTGTTCAACTCGGCGACGTTCGGCAGATACGTTTCTCCGATGAGCACGCGCTCTCCGGGATAGACGTTTGCGGGGTAGCTGTCCGCGAGCGCCCGCATCCGGCGGATCACGTCGTGAACCTCGGGAAGGTTTTCGGTCAACTTGTCGCTGACTTCGCGATCGCCGTACGCGTTGGTGCCGCCGGTGAACTGCTCGTCCGCGTTCGACGGATCTTCAAAGAGAGTCGGAATGGCGTCGAGGCGAAATCCGGCCACGCCCCGATCGAGCCAGAAGCGCTCCATGCTGAAGATCGCCTTCTCGACCTCCGCGTTACGCCAGTTCAGATCGGGCTGCTGGATATAAAACTTGTGATAGTAGAACTGCTTGCGCGCCGGCACCCACTGCCAGGCCGAGTGGCCGAAGAGGCTCAGCCAGTTGTTGGGTGGGATCGGCTTTCCATCCGCGGTATACCCCTTCGGGTCCGCCCAGACGTACCAGTCGGCCTTGGGGTTGGTGCGGGAGCCCGCCGACTCGATAAACCATCTGTGCTTGTCCGACGTGTGATTCAGCACCATGTCGATGCAGATCCGGACGTTGTGCTTTTTCCCTTCAGCGACGAGGCGATCGAAATCGGCCAGGGTGCCATACACCGGATCGATGGCCTGGTAGTCCGAGATATCGTAGCCGAAATCAACCTGGGGTGACGGGTACATGGGCGCGATCCAGAGAGCGTCCACACCGAGATTCTGGAGATAGCCCAGGCGTTCGGTGATGCCGTTCAGATCCCCGATGCCGTCGCCGTTTGAATCCTGAAAAGACCGCGGATAAATCTCATACACGACCGCATGCTTCCACCACGGGCCGTCGTGGAAGCGCCGGTCCAGATCGGTGGCGGACGCCTGCGAGGCGACCCCCGGCACATCGGCGACTCCCCGGGCGCCCCGAGCCGGCTGAGCCCAAGCCGCGACCGACAGAACCGCACAGATCGCGAGCACCGTAACCGCGAGTCGACCCCCGATCCTCCATCCCAATCTCTTCCCTGGCATCGCTCTCCTTGCATCCTCTATCGGCATATCGCACCCAATTGTTTCCATCTGTCCTACTTCCGTACAAAAACTCGCAGCATCCAGCTAACTCATCGCCAGATTCTGCTGCAACTGCTCGAGCGTCCGGCCCTTGGTCTCCGGGTAGATGAACAAGACCACAAAGAATTGCAGGACCATCATCGACGAGAAAAAGGCAAACGGGATGCCGCCGGATTTGGCTGCGAGCAGAGGAAAGATCTGCGCGATGATGGCGTTCATGATCCAGTGCGAGGTCGATCCGAGGCTCTGGCCTTTGGAGCGGACGCGGTTGGGGAAGACCTCCGAGATATAGACCCAGATGACCGCACCCTGGGAGACGGCGAAGAACCCGATGTAGGCGACCAGGAGCCAGACCAGCGCCGCCCGGTGCTGGTCGGTGAAGAAGATGGCTGCGACGCCGGCGAGGCACACCGCGGTTCCGACGGCGCCGATCAGAAGCAGCGTCTTGCGGCCGAGTTTGTCGATCAGGCTCATGCCGAGCACGGTTGCGAGGAGATTGGCGAAGCCGATGAGCACGGTCTGCAGAGCACCCGAGACCTGGCTGTATCCGGCCGCCGCGAAGATGGAGTTGGAGTAGTAGAGCAGAGCGTTGATCCCTGAAAGCTGGTTGAAGAGACCGATCGTGATCGCCAGAAAGATGGGCAGACGGTACTTTTTCTGAAAGAGCGACTCGCTGTCGGTGCCGGCGTCGAAGCGGATCGAATCCTGGATCTCGCGCAGCTCTTCGGCGCTGTCCGGCGATCCCATGGACTGGAGCACACGGAGCGCCTCGTCGTTCTGTCCTGTCGTCACCAGCCATCGCGAGGAGCGCGGGATCCAAAAGAGCATGGCGAGAAAGATGGCGGAGGGAAACGCGGCAACGCCGAACTCCCACCGCCACTGGAGCGCGCCGAGATGCAGGGTTGTGATCACAAAGTTCGAAAGGTACGCGAGCAGGATGCCGACGACGATGTTGATCTGAAAGAGGCCGACCATGCGGCCGCGCCACTTTGCCGGGGCGAGCTCTGCGATATAGACCGGGCCCAGGACGGAGGATCCACCGATGCCGAGACCGCCGATCAGGCGAAAGATGAGGAGCGCGGGCCAGTTCCAGGCGAGCGCCGAACCAACGGCCGAGACGGTGTAGAGCACGGCCATGATGCGCAGGGCTTCGCGCGATCCGATCCTTTGCCCGAGCGGACCCGCGCCGATGGCGCCGATGACGGTTCCGATCAGACCGATCGACACCGTGAAGCCCAGGGTCTTGTCCGTGAGGTGAAAGATGGCCTGCAGCTGCTGCGTCGTGCCCGCGATGACGGCCGTGTCAAACCCGAACAGGAGGCCGCCGAGTGCTCCAACGGCAGTGCTGAGCGCCATCATTCCCGTCATCTTCATGGCCGGTTCCACCTCTCACTCGTAAACCGGAGAATCATACATGGGCGTAAGGCCAGGCAGAGGTCCGGGGTAGGGCATCGGTGCTATGTGCCATACTTTACCGTCGGCCTGTCTGGCAAGCTATCCTCGCAAGCTCCGGCTTCGCGGTTGGCCGCCATCCGCCAGCACGGAGCAGCGTGGGATATCCCGAGATTTCTGGAGGACACGGCAAACATGCGCATTGGGATCGATCTGGGAGGCACCAAAGTGGAGGCTCTGGCGCTCGACGAGGCTGGAAACGAGCTGGTGCGTTACCGTATTCCAACGCCGAGGGACGACTACCGGGGAACGGTCGAGGCGATGGCCGGCCTGGTGCACCGGATTGAGCGGGAGACCGGCTTGCGGGGTACGGTGGGCGCCGGTATTCCGGGAACTGTCTCCGCCCACACCGGCCTGGTGAAGAATGCGAATTCGGTCTGGCTGAACGGACATCCGCTGGGTCGCGATCTTTCCCTGGTCCTCGAACGCGAGGTCCGGCTCTCGAACGACGCCAACTGTCTGGCCGTCTCGGAGGCGACAGACGGCGCGGCCGCGGGCAGGCGCGTTGTCTTCGGCGTCATCCTGGGCACCGGATGCGGCGGCGGCGTGGCCTTCAACAGCCATATCCACGCCGGTCCGAACGGGGTTGCGGGCGAGTGGGGCCACATGCCTCTACCCTGGCCGCTGCCGGAGGAATCCCCCGGTCCGCCCTGCTACTGCGGCAAACGCGGATGCATGGAGATGTGGGTCTCCGGCACCGGCATCGCGCGCGACTACCGCGAGGTAACGGGGGTCGAGAAGTCAGGGCCCGAGATCGTGGCCGACTACGCTCTCGGCGATCCGGACGCGATCCGCGCGATCAACGCTCTGGAGGACCGCCTTGCCCGGGGCCTCGCCGCGGTGATCAACGTGCTCGACCCGGACGTGATCGTTTTTGGCGGCGGCGTCTCGCGGATTGAGCGCTTGTACAGTGAAATCCGCGCGCGGCTGGGGCAGTATGTCTTCGGCGGCGAGTGCACCACCGAGCTCGTCCCGGCGCGGTACGGCGATTCGAGCGGCGTCCGCGGCGCTGCCTGGCTCTGGCCCGCTACCTAGACCTCTTCGCGACCGCCGCCCCGTCCGTTTCCCTCGTCCGCTCGCAGGTGCGCTCCGCACGACCGCCGCACGACCGTATACGTCTGCGCCAAGACATCGCGCGTCGGCAGGTCCGGCTGCGCCACCCGCTCCAGCATCGTCTGCAAGGCGACGCGTCCAATCTCGTCGCAGCTCTGGTGCTGGGTCGTCAGCGGAACCGGCAAGAGGCTCGCGTACTTCACGTCATCTACGCCTGCAATGCGCATCTCCTCGGGCACGCGGACGCCGCGGCTCGCAAGCGCTGCCATCAGACGCCCGGCAGTCAGGTCGTTCGCGCACACCACCGCCTCCGGCCGGCAATCGTCCACCAGACGACGCACAAAATCCGCATCCTGCGGATCGCCGGACATCACCAGATCCTCGCCCGACGCGCCGTACGACATCAGCGCCTCGCGATAGCCCGCGATGCGTCCGGTTACCGTCGATGCCGACCTCGGCCGCGCGACAAACGCAATCCGTCGCACACCGTGTTGCAACAGATGTTCGGTGATCAGGTAGCCCGCTCGCCGGTTGTCGATGCCGACCAGATCGTACCGCGATCGGCGGACGCCCCGCTCATAGCATCGGTCCAGCAAAACGATCGGTATGCGCGCGCGATCCAGCGCCGCCGCGATCCGCCGGTTCACAGCGTCCATCGCCGATGTGTGCTCGAGCGGCGCGAAGAAGACACCCGAAACCCGCTGCGCGATAAACTGATGCGCAAGCTCCTCGGCCTCCTGTTCCTGCACCAGGTCCTCGCCCATCGACGTACCCCACAGCAGCGAGTGCGACCGGCCAAGCGGCGACCGCATCATGCCGTGGCAGATCGGCTCAAAGATCTCCGTTCGCCCAAGGTCCGGAATCAGAAGTCCGAAGATATGTCCGGTCGCCCGCTCTCGCTGCAGCACACGCGTCCCAGAACCAGCGCGGCGCGAGACCAGGCCCTCTGCCTGCAGATCGTTTACGGCCTTCGCCACGGTAATGCGTGAGGTCTCAAAACGACGGCCCAGCTCCGCCTCACTCGGCAGCCGGTCACCCGCCCCATACGTCCCCGCCTCGATGGCCCGGCGAAGCTCCTCGTAGACCTCCCGGTAACGCGGCAGGTTCCTGCGCTTGTCCTCCTCGTCCTCGACCGTCGCCGCGGCTGCCGGGCCAGTTCCGCCACCGGCTCGCCGCACCTTCGTCTTCAAACCGTCCCTCCCGTGCTTCATCCGGCCTCCTTGCAGCGACTTGTCAGGCTTCGTGTCGCCGTCAAAGCGGCTCTCAGCAGACGGTATACGGAAAAACCTCGAATTGATATAGCAATTCGAGGGGATGGACTTTCAATTGACATGCAAAAGTCGTTGACACCGGTCTCCGGTCAGGCGTAGGGTTGCGCAGTCGCGAAATCATGTTCTCTGCTGTCCCTGTACGGCGATCAGTTTCCCGAAGAACGATGTCTCCGGTGAGTGGCCCGTTCCGGCCTCCGCACGAAGACACTCCATACGACCCCAAACCATTTCTCGCACGAATTTTCGGAGGTAGTTTTCATGTTCAGCATCTCTAACCGAGCCCGCATCCCCCTCCTCGCTCTCGCCCTCGCGGCAACCGGTATCTCGGCCCGTGCGCAGGCGGTCTACGGAAACATCTTCGGCACCGTCACCGACGCCTCCGGCGCGGTCGTCCCCAATGCAACCATCACGGTCACCGACACGGCCAAAGGCACCTCCGTCACCGCCCAATCCAACAACAGCGGCGAATTTACGGTCGACCACCTCATCCCTGACGTGTACGACGTCCGTGTCGAAGCCGCCGGCTTCAAGGGCTATCAGACGACCGGCATTCGCCTCTTCGCCGACACCTCCGCCAAGGTCGAAGCCGCCCTGACCATCGGCGGTTCGTCCGAGACCGTCGAGGTCAACGCCGATGCTGTGCCGCAACTCAAGACCGACCGCGCCGACGTCGCCACGGTCTTCAATGCGCAGGAGATCGTCGACCTCCCTCTGCCGGATCGCAACTTTACCAACCTCCAGCTGCTCCTTCCCGGAGCTCAGCTGCTCGGGTGGAGCCACGCCGCCAGCGAAGATCCGCAGGGCAGCCGGCAGATCGAGGTCGACGGACAGGCCTTCGCGGGCGTCGCCTACCAGCTCGACGGAACCGACAATCAGGACCCCATCCTCGGCATCATCGTCATCAACCCCAACATCGATTCGCTCTCCGAGACCAAGATCACGACGCAGAACTTCGACGCCGAGTTCGGCAAGGCTGTCTCGTCGGTCGTCACCGCGCAGACCAAGTCCGGCACCAACAGCTTTCACGGATCGGCGTTCGACTATCGTCAGAGCAGCGCCAACCTTGCCCGCGACCCGTTCACGCAGGGTCCGAACCAGATCACCAAGATCAACCCCTTTCCCGCCGGCCTCAAGAGCCAGTTCGGCGGATCGGTCGGCGGCCCGGTCATCAAGGACAAGATCTTCTTCTTCGGCGACTACCAGGGCGTGCGGCAAAAAGTCGGCACATCCAACCTCCAGACCGTCCCGACCGCTCTTCTCACCAACACCTGCCTCGGGACACAGATCGGCCCGAGCGGCGTCCCCGGATGCGACTTCAGCGAATACGCCAAGCTGCCCAATAGCGCCGGCATCATCTATCAGCCGAACGGCACAGCCTACAAATACAATGTCATTCCCACCGCCCAGCTCTCGCCGCAGGCGCTCGGGCTCTTCAAGCTTCTGCAACCGTACGCTCCCAACACCACCGGCGGCCCGGCCCTCGGCCTCGCCAGCAACTACGCCGCGGGTGGAACCGGCATCTTCAACAGCAACCAGTGGGACGCCCGCGGCGACTGGACCGCGAGCCAGCGCGTCCACGTCTTCGGCCGCTTCAGCCGCTTCACCGACACCCTTACCGGCACGACCATGTTCGGACAGGCAGGCGGGGCCGGCTTCGGCATCGGCGGCTACGGCGGAACCTCCAAGGGCGCCAACGACAGCGCCGCGGCCGGGACCGACATCGCGGTCAACCCCAAACTCGTGACGGACGTTCGCCTCGGCTACTACCGTTACAACATCAACACGGCGAAGTACGACGCCGGCACCGCTTTCGCCACGCAGCTTGGGATCCCCGGCCTGAACACAGCGAACCCCATCACCAGCGGCGCTCCCAGCTTTCAGCTGACGGAAGTCGGCGGCACCGGCAACCCAAATAACAGCCAGTCCGTTGGTCCGCAGTATGGAGCGGGGTTGAACGTGGACCGCTGCAACTGCCCTCTGATCGAGCGCGAGGATCAGTACCAGGTGGCGAACAACTGGACCAAGACCTTAGGCAATCACTCAGTCAAGTTCGGAGCCGATCTTCGCTACGCCCGCAACCTGCGCGTGCCGAGCGACAACGATCGCACCGGTGTGCTGCAGTTCGGTACCGGACCCACCTCCAATCCCGCTGTGGCAACCGGCAACACCAGCGCCGGCGGCCTCGGCTTCGCGACCCTGGCGCTCGGGGAGGTGACCATCTTCAACCGCTACGTCAGCACCTCGACCAACGCGAAGGAGTTCCAGAAGCGCGACTTCTTCTACATCCAGGACACCTGGCGCGCGACCCAGAACCTCACCCTGAACCTCGGCCTGCGTTACGAACTCTACTTCCCTGAGACCGTCAACGCAGCCCAGAACGGAGCTTTGCTCAACATCGCCACCGGCTACCTCCAGGTGGCAGGTACCGGTGGGATCGGCAGCAACATGAACTACTCGAAGCCGAGCAATCCGTACAATCCACGCGTCGGCATCGCGTACCAGGTGCACCCGACCACGGTGATCCGCGCCGGTTACGGTCGTAGCTTCGATATCGGCGTCTTTGGATCGATCTTTGGACACGCCGCGACGCAAAACCTGCCGGTGCTGGCCAACCAGCAGATCACCGCCACGGGCGGCCCAACCAGCTATGCCTTCACTCTGGCTCAGGGACCCACGGCGCCGACTCCAACGGTCGTACCCGCGAACGGTCTTCTGCCTAACCCTGGGTACCTCGTCACCTCGCGATCGCGGCCAACCACCATTCGGCTGCCGACGCTGGACGCCTGGAACGCCAGCTTGCAACAGGCATTTACCCCCACGGTCTCACTCACCATCGCCTATGTCGGCAACAAGGGAACCCACACCCTCGGCGACAACTCGGGCAACGCCACCAACCCCAACGAGCCGGGCCTCTTCCTCCCCGCAGCGCTCAGCATCACGGGAACTCCGCTGCACTACGATCCGAATGGCGGAAACTGCTACCCCGTCGGTCCGGGCTGCACCCCCGCAAACGTCATCCAGGGCAATGGCGCCACGAAGAACACAACCTTTCTCCGCCGCTACTACGGCGGCAAACTCGCGGCGTGCTCCGATCCCGTTTACCTCGCGTCTGCTGCCGGCGCAACCGCGGGTCTGCCCGCAGGCGCATGCGGCTGGACCAACGACATCACCTACTACGGCGACGATCTGGATACGCACTACAACGCGCTTCAGGTCACCATGGCCAAGCAGGTAAGCCGCGGTTTCTCCTTGACCGCGAACTACTCCTGGCAGAAGGCCATCAGCGAGGCGACGGGCTATTCCACGTGGGATCGCCGGGCCGTTCAGGGCAACGACAGCAGCCTTCGGCACCAGCAGATTATCGTGTACGGCCTCCTGCAGCTGCCGTTCGGGCGGAACCACGCCCTGCTCAGCAATGCGAACGGTCTCGTCAATGAGATCGTCGGCGGATGGCAGGTCAATCCGGTCGTCAACTACTCGAGCGGTCTGCCGTTTACGCTCTCCTACAACTCCTGCTCAAGCAGCGTCGGCGGAAGCGCACCGTGCTACTTGAACGGCGACACCAAGGCCTTCCACTCGCACGTGACCGGACGCCCGGGGGCCAACCTGTCCTTCTACGACCCGATCGTGCTGGGCACGTTCTTCACCGCACCCGGCCTCGATCAGATCGGCAACGTCGGCCGCAACAGCGTCTTCGGCCCCCACTTCTTCAACACCGACATCACGGTGCAGAAGAACTTCCCCATCCGCGAAAGCATCGTCGCGCAGTTCCGTGCCGACGCCTTCAATGCCTTCAACCACATCAACTACGGCCTCCCCGGCGGAAACGTCAACGGATCCTCGAGCGCCGGCGCCATCACCTCCGGCCCCGGCATCAACGGCTACACCAACCCGCGGCAGCTGCAGTTCTCCGCGCGCGTCCAGTTCTAACCTACGTCAGCACACCCCTGGACGGGAGAGCTTCGGCTCTCCCGTCTCTTTGCCGTTCCCCTACACTGAGATCCGCACCTGTATGTCCGGCCGCCCCCGCCAACGCGTTCTAAGCCTCGCCGCGCTCCTCCTGGCGGGAGCCGTCTGCGTGCACGGCGCCCGCGCGCAGGGGACACCCGCAGCCGCCGCGTCGACGCCCCCCGCCGAAGCTCCACAGCTCCTCGCCCTCCGGCACCTGATCGACACCGGCCACAGCGCAGGCGCCCTCCAGCAGATCGACCAAATCGCAGCGCAGCCCGGGCCGCCGCCGGGTCTCAGCCGCCTGCGCGGACTCGCCCTCTACGCCCAGAACAGCCTAGCCCCCGCCGAAGCCGCCTTCGCCGCCGCCATCAAGCAAGACCCGCACGACCTCGAATCTACCCAGAT
>CAXUIB010000068.1:0-10852 GCA_964250945.1 uncultured Acidobacteriaceae bacterium | reverse complement strand
GCGGGTGGCGGGGCGCCGGCGCCGACCAGCACCTCACCTGCCCTGACCTCGATGTGGCCGGCCGGGGCGGGCTGCGTGGTTCCGGGTGATCCTGCCCAGAAGCCGTGTTTGATCTGAACGTTTTTTTCGAGAACGGCGAATCTGCCCCCTGGACGCAGCTGCTTGATGCGGCTGAGCGGGACTGTGATTTCACCTGCCATGTCGCTTTTGAAGACGATCTGGTCGCCGACGCCGCGCAAGAGCTTGCCGGAGAGCTGGTCGCCGTTGGTGAAGACGAGCAGATCCGGTGGATCGGGCGTGGCGGGAGGAGGTTGCTTATGCCGGGGTTCGGCGGGGGCCGAGGGGAGCATGGCTGCGAGGAGCAATCCGAGCACCAAGAGGCGGGGCAGAGAGGTTACCAAAGGGCGACGAGATCCGAGGCGCTGCATGGCTTACAGGATGGTATGGCATTGAGGGCTCTCGTGCCCTCACGGGCGGTGCTCTCCCGTCCGGCCCCGATCTCCCGCCAGGTGCTTTGGATGGGCACGCTTTGCTTGCAGTGGCAACACTTGCGGGCAAACGAGGGGCTTCTGGAGGAGCTTGAAAACGTCTCTTGCCAATTGTCTTCTGGGAGGCATACTATCCGTTTCGCGTTCGGTGCAGTTCCAAATTGGGACACGCCAGAGTGCTGAGAATACTGAGAAGCTCCCCAGAGTTCACGTTTTGCCGGTTACCGGCGTGCTGTTTTGGCGACGGACAACGTTTTGAGAGGTCAAGGAAGAACTATGTCATGGTATGCGTACTGTATCGTCGAACGACAGGCGTTTCCGGAGTTGTGCCGGCACCGCCGCCCTACACCGCTGGCCGGGGTTTCCGGCCTTTTTGGCAACCAGGCTTTTCTGTTTCCGGCAAGCGAGCTTGCGGTGATCGTCTCCGAGCATAACCTGGAAGACACGAAACGGTTGGACCAGCAGGCGGCAAAGGATCACGCCCGCGTGATTGCCGAGTGCTTTGCGCACTCGACGGTGCTTCCTTTCCGGTTTGGGACGACATTTCAGGATGACGACTCGCTGCGGCGGTCGGTGCGATCGAACCAGCGGCACTTCCAGGCGAACGTGGAGCGTTTGCGCGGCAAGGCCGAGATGCACTTGAAGGTTCTGGTTGATGACACCTCTCCGGGCAACTCTTCGCGCGACATGACGGTGGGTCAGGGTTACTTGACCAGTTTGCGCGAGAGCGCGAGTCGGCAGCGCGAACGGCAGTCGCGTGCGCGGGCGCTCTCGGTGCAGGTGCACCGGATGTTTCTTCCGCTTGCGGAAGAGATTACATGCAAACGGATGGAATCGGGCAAGATGCTGCTGGATATTGCGCACCTGATCGACAACCGGACGGTGGAGCGGTACCAGAACAAGTACAGTTCGGCGACGCTGCAGATGAAGGAGTGCCACATGCAGCTTTCCGGCCCGTGGCCGCCGTACCACTTTGTTCAGAGGTCGGCGCCGCAGCACCAGCACTCGGCGTAGGTCTTAGGTTGTCTGGTCGTAGTTCGTAGGTCGGGTTGGATCGGGCCGGGATCGCATCTTCTCGATGGAGGTCCCGGCCGTATCCCGTTTTGGTACTAAAGTCACGTCCATTCCCTGACTTACTGCACGGTCGCCGCGACCTGCGGGTTTCTGTTCGCATCGCATGTGGCGTGGGTTGTTCCGGGTGTTTGCCTGTTCTCTCCGGGTTTGTGTCCGGCACGCGAGCAGCAGCAGCGCCGAGGGACTGACCCCGCCGTACGCGCAAAGACGCGTCCAGGAGAGAGTTTTTCATGAACATCAGCAGAACCTATTTGGGGGCCTTTGGGGCTCTCGTGTTTGCAGCCGGGGTCCCGGCGTGGAGCGTGGCTCAGGAACCGAATCCGACTTCGGGTGTCACGCCGGGGCAGGTTGTCGGTCAGGTGACGCAGCAGCAGGACGGGATTTATCTGTACCGGGTCAAGGTGGTGCAGCGCGATCTGGATGCGGTCAATTACTTTCACCGCTCCGGATCGACGCGCATTGGATTCAAGGGCACGGTGCTGCTCCCTGGCGCTTCGGGCGAGGCCAAGGTGACCAGCGAGCGTGGCCAGATCTCGATCGACGCGAAGTTTCAGGGTTTGACACCGGCGAACGGCTTTGGTCCCGAGTACCTGACGTACGTTCTGTGGGCGATCTCGCCTGACGGCCGGCCGTCCAACCTGGGCGAGGTTCTGCCGGCCGGGACCAAGAACAATATCAACGTCACCACGTCCTTGCAGAGCTTTGGGCTGATCGTTACGGCCGAGCCGTATTTTTCGGTCACGCAGCCGAGCGATGTGGTCGTTCTGCAAAACGTGATTCTTGAAGACAAGACCCAGGGCGTGCTTGAAAAGGTGAATGCGCATTACTCGCTGTTGCCGCGCGGCTTTTATGCGGAGACGGAGGGTTCGAAGACGGTTCTGGACCCGATCACGCGCGATGAGAGATCGCCGCTTGAGCTGTTTGAGGCGTACAACGCCATGCGGATCGCGACGCTGTCGGGCGCGGACCGGTATGCGCCGGACATTATGGCGCAGGCCAAGCAGGATTTGCGGAACGCGGCGGATCTTGACGGCAACAAGCACGGGGATCGGAAGCTTGAGATCACCTATGCTCGGCAGGCGGTGCAGCGCGCCGAGGATGCGCGTCTTGTCTCGTTGCGCAAGCAGGCGGCGGAGCGTCAGGTAGCGTCGGACCGGGCTCGTCAGCAGGCGCAGATGCAGGCGGAGCAGTCGCAGATGCAGGCGGAGCAGTCGCAGATGCAGGCGGCGCAGGCTCAGGCGGCGGCGGATCGGGCGGCGGCGGAGACGGCCCGTGCCGAGGCGGAGCGGCTTCGCGCGCAGAGTGAGGCGAATTCGGCTCGCAACCAGGCGGCGCAGTCGGCGGCTGAAGTGAACGCCACACGGGAGCGTCTGCGCGAGCAGCTGAACAAGGTCTTGCAGACGACGGAGACGGCACGCGGTCTGATTGTGAACCTATCGGACGTGCTGTTCGATACGGGACGATACACGCTGAAGCCGGATACCAAGCTGTCGCTGGCCAAGGTGGCGGTGATTCTGCAGGCGTATCCCAGCCTGAAGCTGCAGGTGGAGGGCTATACGGATTCGGTGGGCAGCGACGAGCTGAACCAGAAGCTGTCGGAGAACCGCGCCAACGCCGTGAAGGACTTCCTGATTTCGCAGGGAACGGATCCTGCGAGCATATCGGCGGCGGGATATGGCAAGTCGAACCCGGTGGCTGACAACGGCACGGCGGCGGGACGTGCGCAGAACCGGCGCGTGGACCTGATCGTCTCCGGCGCGGCGATCGGCGTGACCCAGAGCGGACCAGGCACGACCTCGGGTGGAAGCACTCCGCAGTAGGGGTCGGAGAGGACGTTTTGGAGGGAGAGGCTGTCGGGATGCCGGCAGCCTTTCCGTTTGCATCCATCTACTGATGTAGGGCTCTTCTGAGCCGGCGCGGGAGCTCTAGAGCCGGGCCGAAGAGGTGGGGACGCGACTTATGCTGTCCATGCGCGACAAGACGGTGTTGGTGACGGGCGCGAGCTCGGGGATTGGACGGGCGACGGCGCTCGCCTTTGCGGGCGGAGGCGCACGCCTGTTGGTTTGCGCGCGGCGTGCTGATCGGCTGGCGGATCTGGCGGCCGAGCTGAAGGATGCCGGGGCCGGGGCGGTGGCGAGCTTTGCGCTCGATGTGCGCGATCGACCTGCGGTCGAGACGGCGATCCAAGGGCTGGCTTCCGAGTGGGCCGCCATCGACGTTCTCGTCAACAATGCCGGCCTGAGCCGCGGTTTGGCGAAGCTGTATGCCGACGACCCTGAGAACTGGGAGGAGATGATCGACACCAACGTGAAGGGTCTGTTGTATGTCACGCGCGCGGTGGTTCCCGGGATGGTGGAGCGCGGTCGTGGGCACGTGATCAGCCTGGGTTCGACGGCTGGGCGCCAGACGTACGCCAACGGCGCTGTCTACTGCTCGACGAAGGCGGCCGAGCGCGTGCTGACGGAGGGCTTGAAGCTGGACCTGATGGGAACGCCGGTGCGGGTCACCACGGTCGATCCGGGGATGGTGGAAACCGAGTTCAGCGAGGTGCGCTTTCGCGGCGATGCTGGGCGCGCGGCCGCGGTCTACCAGGACATTACGCCGCTCAGGCCGGAGGACGTGGCCGATGCGATCGTGTGGGCGGCGACGCGGCCCCCGCACGTCAACGTGCACGAGATTCTGCTGACGACGATCGATCAGGCCAACTCGAATACATTGGTTCGGAGAAGTTGACCAGATGGCCTCGCGCGTGAGGCATGGCGGGTCGGCCGTCGGGAAGGTCCGACCGGGTCCTCGCAAGGTCGCGAGGCTTTGCCGCCGAAAGGAACAGCAGATTCCCTTTTGGGAGTGACCACCAGAAAAGCGGAACTATCGCGGAGCAGACTTGATCCGTTTGGGGCTTAAAGGTGAATCGACCAGCCCAGCTCGGCGAGTTTCTCTTCTACGTCCGCCAGCGCCAGTTCGAGTGCTGACCGGCGATGCGGGCTGGATGTGCGTTCGGACAGGATGCGTTCGCGCTGCATTTCGAGCGCTTGGCGACGCCGCTTTTCGTCTGCGGCCAGAGCTCTCGACCCAGCGGCGACGGAGCGCTCCTGGACGCCCTCGGCCCGCAGCGTCTGCTCGGCCTGCTGCGACTCGACTGCTTTGCTCTCCCAGCCACGCGACATGCGACCATTCTACCTCGCGGCGAGGACTGACCCAAACTATAATGAGGAGGTCAAGAGGATGGGATCAGGTCTGTGATCGTTGAAGTTCAGGGGCTGCGCAAGGTGTACACGGGCAAGGCAACGGTGGTCGCGATCGACGGCATCGACCTCCACGTGCGCGAGGGCGAGCTTTTCGGCCTTTTGGGACCGAACGGCGCTGGAAAGACGACCACGATCAGCATTTGTACGACGCGGGTGCTGCCTACGTCGGGCAACGTCCGCATCGGCGGCGTAGACGTGGTCGCTGAGCCCGCTCTGGCCCGCCGGCAGATCGGTGTAGTGCCGCAGTACAACACGCTGGACCGGGCGTGCACGGTGGCCGAGAACATCAATTTTCACTGTCTTTACTTTGGGTTTTCGCGTGGCGCCGCGCGCGCGCGGACAGCAGAGCTGCTTGCTCAATTTCATCTTTCCGAGCGGGCCGGGGCGTATCCTTCGCAGCTTTCGGGCGGCCTGGCGCAGCGGGTGCAGATTGCGCGGGCGATCGCTCACCGGCCCAAGGTTCTGTTTCTCGACGAGCCTTCGGCCGGTCTCGATCCGCAGAGCCGGATCGCTATGTGGGACGCGGTGCGGCGGCTGCGTGAAGAAGGCATTACGGTCGTGCTGACCACCCACTATATGGAGGAGGCGGACGAGCTTTGCGATCGCGTGGCCATCATCGACCACGGCCGCATCCTGGTTGAGGACACGCCGTCCAATCTTAAAGGTTCGGTTGGCGCGCAAAAGGTTTATGAGCTCGATCTTGGGTCGCCGGCGAGTTCGGCCGCGCTTTCGGACGAGATCCGGGATCTGCCTGGGGTGGCCAGCGTCGAGACCACACCGGAAGGCATTCGCGTCCTGGCGCATGCCGCCGACGGTCTTTTGCCCGAGATTGTCAAACGTTCGGACCCGTACGGCCTGCGCGACCTTACTGTGGCTGAAACCAGCCTTGAAACGGTTTTCATTCGACTTACCGGACGTGAACTCCGCGATTAGCGGCCCGATCGCGCAACCCACCACAGAACGCGCCAAGAGAGCAGTCCAGGGCGCAGGCAAGGCAAACCTCCCCATGTCCCAACTTGCAACCGTCGACACTTCCCTTTCTTCGGCGACCGCGCTCCCTGTCGCGCCCAGCGGCATGCACCCTTGGCGAGCCTTTGCCGGTCTGTTTCTGCGCGACATGTTTGTTTTGCGGCGTGAACTGCTTCCGTTTGTGATCCGCATTTGCATGAATCCATTGCTGTTTTTATTTGTTTTCACGTTTGTGATGCCGCACATGAGTGGAGGCGCGGCGATGAACCCGACGTCCGCCATGGGAGCGAGTTTTTCGACCGTGCTCCTCCCTGGCCTGATGGCGGTCGCGATCATGTTCTCGGGCATTGCGGCGGTTGCGCTTCCGCTCGCGCAGGAGTTCGGGGTCACGCGCGAGATCGACGACCGCGTGATGTGTCCGTTGCCTGTTGCGGCGGTTGCGATCGAGAAGATCTGCTTTTCCGCCGTTCAAAGCATGATTGCGGCGGCGATTGTGTTTCCGCTGGCCTATTTTGTCCCGACGACGCCGGTGGTCGCGCACGTCACCTCCTGGCCGTTTCTCCTGTTGATTCTTGTCCTTGCCAGCCTGACGGCAGGGGCGCTCGGCCTGACGATCGGGACCAGCGTGAAGCCGCAGCAGATCGGTTTGATCTTTGGCGTCGTGGTGATGCCGATCACGTTTTTGGGCTGCGTCTACTATCCGTGGGCTGCGCTCAACCACATCCACTGGCTGCAGGTGGCCGTGCTGGTCAACCCGATTGTGTACATGAGCGAGGGCCTGCGCGCCGCTCTGACGCCCACGCTGGCTCACATGCCGGAGGCTGTTGTCCTCCTGATGCTGGGCTTTTTTCTGGCGCTTCTGACTTGTCTGGGCGTGCGTGGATTTCTTCGCCGCGTGATCGGATAGGCGGTTTCTTTTTCTGGACTGAGCGAGAAGATGCTACTCGATGTTGCGCGGAGCTGCCCGGGACGCGGCGACGAGATCGCGGGAGCGCTCGGTTTCACCCAGGCCGCCGCGAAGATGGTCTGCGATGAGTCGCCCGTGGAAGCGTCCGTTTTCGATGAAGATCTCGTTGGTTCGCTCGCCGGCGACGATGACGCCAGCGAGGTAGATGCCGGGAACGTTGCTTTCGAGGGTCCCGGGATCGCAGACTGGGCAGCGGCTATTCTCCGGGTCCAGGTGGATGCCCAACCGCTCAAGAAAGCTGAAGTCGGGGTGATAGCCGGTCAGAGCGAAGACGAAGTCGTTGGGGATCGTCTGTCTGCCCTCGGGGGTGTTCAGAACGACGGCATCGAGGTCAATCTGCTCCACGGTGGAGTTGAAGTACGCCGCGATCTCGCCGTTTTTGATGCGGTTGTTGATGTCCGGCAGGATCCAGTACTTGACGTGCCGGTGCATCTCCGGTCCGCGATGCACGAGCGTGACGTGCGCTCCGTGACGCCAGAGCTCCAGCGCGGCTATGGCGGCGGAGTTTTTGCCGCCGACGACCAGCACATCGAGGCCTGAGTAGGGGTGCGGCTCGTCGTAGTAGTGCGCGACTTTGGGAAGGTCTTCTCCGGGCAGATCGAGCTGATTTGGAAGATCGTAGTACCCGGTGGCGACGGCAAGCTTGCGGGCGCGATGTTCGCGAATGCGGCCAAAGCGGTCGGATGTGCGAACGGTGAAGTTCCCATCCGAGCCCGCGACCGCCTCGACCGTTTCGTATTGGCGGATGTCGAGCGCGTAGTGTTCGGCGACTTTGCGGTAGTACTCGAGTGCCTCGTTGCGGGTCGGCTTCTGGTTTGGGCTGGAGAACGGGATATCGCCGATCTCGAGCAGCTCCGGGGTGGTGAAAAACGTCATGTGGGCCGGGTAGTGAAAGATGGAGTTGCAGAGGCAGCCCTTGTCGATCAGGACGGCTGTAAAGCCTCCGCGGCGCGCCTCGATCGCGCACGCGAGTCCAGTCGGACCGGCGCCGATCACCAAGAGATCGAAGCGAGGCTCCGTACCTGCCTCCGACCCAGACAAAGCACCGATTCTCATCACCGGTTTGGATGCCGGGGGACGGTAGACGGCTCTCCTAGGCACAACAATTCGCGCTGGGATGAAGCCGGCCTGAGTTGCCTCAATGCCGCTGCTTGAAGAGCTAGGCGTCGAGCACCACGAGCTTGTGCGCGATTGCAAAGAGGGCGAGTTCCAGCCGCGTGGAAACGCCGGTTTTATCGAAGATATTCGACAGATGCCGCTTTACGGTTTCTTCGCTGATCACGAACTCCTTTGCGATGTCCTTGTTGCTGCACCCCTCGACGATCGAGTTGACGACTTCGAGCTCGCGCGGCGTCAGGCCGTAGGTCTTGCGTTCGGGCACGGCGGCCGCCATCTGCATCAGTTCGCGGAGCTTCTGCAGTAGATTGACGACCCGCTCGCCGCCGATCCAGTAGTCGCCTGAGAGCACGGCCCGCAGGGACTTCGAGAGGTCGCCCGCGACGGAATCTTTGACGACGATTCCACGCGCGCCGATTTGGAGCGCCTCGATGACCTGCTGGGTGGAGATGGTTCCGGTCAAGAGGATGATTTTGACTCGCGGGCTCTTGCTCATGATGGCGCGCATGGCTTCGAGCCCTGGCAGACGCGGCATCTGGAGGTCGAGCAGGAGCACGTCCGGCTCAAGTTCGAGCACCTGCGTGATTGCGTCGTCGCCGTCGTCGGCCTCGCCCACGACTTCAAACCCGGGCTCGCTCATGAGCATGTTTTTGACGCCAAAGCGGACCACGGGATGGTCGTCCGCGACGACGATGCGGATGAGACCCAGGGGTGGCCCTACGCTCCCTACTCTTCTTCCCAACTCTCTCGTCTGGGTTTGCAGCATGGCGCACCTCTCTTTTGCCGGAAAGCGCGGATCTTAGACCTCTACTCCGCGCGACCTAAGCATACCCCGAAGGCGATCGAGTGCTGCCCTAAAATTCGCAACGGATGTGACTTTAGTTGTAGAATTCCCGCGTCCGGGTTCTGCCGTTGCTGTCCCTTCCGCACTTTTCGGGGCCAGGTTGTCCGAGCTATCGACCTCCATCTCGGCTGCAAGATGGGCCAGTTCGCGAGCGCCGACCATTCCGAAGCCCCCTTTCAGCCGATGCGCGGTTTGGCGAAAGCTCTGATCGTCGCCCGCCGCGGCAGACAGCTCTAGATCCCGGATCTGCCGGTCGGCCTCTGTGAAGCACATCCGAAACAGATCGGTGAGTCGCTCGGCTGGCATGGCGGCGGCGATCTGGACAAAGATGGCTTCGTCCAGAACGGGGGGTCGGAGCGGATCTCGGTCAGTGCCGGTCGAACTCTCGCCTGGCCGGCGGGAGAGCTGCGTACGGGCGCTCCGCAGGACCTCCGGGACCTGCGTGACGGCGAGGGGCTTGCCCAGAAATCCGTCAAATGCGTCGGTCACTTCAGAGAGCGGCCGGCTCGCGCTCATCAGGAGGAGAGGAACCGGCGGACCATCGACCGATCGCAAGGCGCGGGCGAGATCGATACCGGCGAGTCCCGGCATCTGCAGATCTGTGAGCACCGCCGTGATCTTTGGACCGGCCGGGACGGCGGCTGCGGCCAGGCGGGACACGGCCTCGTCGCCGGAGGAGACGGCCACAACGCCGTATCCCTCGCCGGCCAAGACCGCGGCCAGCACATCGCGGCTGAGCGCGTCGTCATCCACCAGCAGGATCGTCTCTCCCGTCACTGTCTGACCCATGTCTCGAAGGTACCAAAGTGTGAAAACCTGCACGGCGCGAGGGCTCTCGGTAACCCGGCACGCGATACAGTTGTCTGAATGAACGAGCACGTGGAGAGCGGCGGGATTGGGGGTGTGGCTGAGGGCATGGCGGCCGAGATCTCGGCTCTGTCGGCGAGGGTCGCCGGGCTGGAGCGCGACCTGGATGTGCTGCGAAGATCTCTGAGCTCCGTCCCTGCCGCACAGCCTGCGATAAGCTCCGCCCAGACCGCAACAGCACCGCCGCCACCCGCTGCGCGGGCCCTAGCGCCAGGTGCCGACGTACCCAGATTCGGCGTTCCACCAACCCCTTCGCGCCCCCGGCCGTCGCTTGAGAACCGCCTCGGCTCGCAGATCTTCAACCGCATCGGCGTCCTCGCTCTGCTCATCGGCGTCACCTGGTTCCTCAAGCTCGCGATCGACAACCAATGGATCGGCCCCGTCGGCCGCGTCCTGATCGGCCTCGCCGCCGGTGCCGGCGTCATCCTCTGGTCGGAACGCTTCCGCCGCCAGGGATTCCCGGCCTTCTCCTACTCCCTCAAAGCCATCGGCACCGGCGTCCTCTACCTGTCGATCTGGGCCTCGTTTCAGCTCTACCACCTCTTGCCCGCCCCCGCGGCCCTCGGCGCCATGCTCCTGGTCACAGCCTGGATCGCCTTCATGGCCTGGACCCAGGACGCCGAACTTCTCGCCGTCTACGCCCTCGCCGGAGCCTTCAGCACGCCGGCCCTGCTGTCCACCGGCGGCAATCACGAGATCTTCCTCTTCACCTACCTGCTCGCGGCCGATCTCGCCGCCGTCCTCCTGGTGCGCCTGCGCGGCTGGCCACGTCTGCTCCTCGGCGCCTTTCCCGCCACCGTCGGCTACTACCTCGCGTGGTACCTCTCCTTCTTCCATGCCTCCGAACTGGGAACGACCGTCTTCTTCGTCGCCGCGATCTTTGCCGTCTTCCTCGTTCCGTCCCTCACGCGCACCCACGATCTGCCAGCCGCCGCGGCTCTGCCAGAATCAAAGCCGGCCCAAAGATGGAGCGCCATCCCCGAGATCCTGCTTCCGTTCGCCGACGCTGCTTTTGCCGCGCTCGCCCTCTCCGTCATGCTTTTCGATACCCGGCACCGCGACCTCCTGCCGTGGCTCATGGTGCTCTTCGCCGCTCTTTACCTCGGTCTGCTCCGCCTGCCGAGCGCCGCCAGCACACGCGCCGTCCATCTCTCGCTTGCGGTCGGCTTCCTCACCATCGCGATCCCACTCAAAGCCACCGGCCGCTGGATCACGGTCGGCTGGCTCGTCGAGGGCGTCGCCCTCTTCTGGGCCGCGCTCCGGCTCAGAACTCCCGCCC
>CAXUIB010000067.1:0-10923 GCA_964250945.1 uncultured Acidobacteriaceae bacterium | reverse complement strand
AGCGGTTCTCCTGTAGGTGTATAGCGAAACCACAGGTCTTATGGCCGTTTTCCCCCAAGGAAAACGGCACTCCCACACTCTATCCGACTCACAGGGACAGGAGATCCGCTCTAGCTTGGAGGCAGATCGCGGTCGCCGACCATGTGGAGGCGCATAAAGTTCGTCGCGCCGGAGCGCGTGCTGGTGCCGGCAACGATGCCCACCACCTGCCGCCGATGGATGTAGCCGAGGCGTTCGAGCGTGTCCTCGGCCGTGTTGACCAGTTCGTCGGTGTCGACAAAGCGCTCGCACAGGATGGGGTAGGTGCCCCAGAGGAGGACCGCGCGGTTGATGACCTTTTCAAAGGGCGAGAGCGCGTAGATCGGCGGCTCGGGCCGGTACTTGGAGAGCAGGCGCGCGGTGGATCCGGTTTCGGTGAAGATGGCGATGGCGGCAAGGTCGAGGTCTTCGGCGGCGTGGGCCATGCACTCGCAGATGGTTTCGGCGACGGAAAGGCGTGTGCCTCGGACGCGCGGGATGCGGGGCGGCGGGTCAAGTCGGATCTGGCGCTCGGTTTCGAGCACAATGTCGGCCATCATGCTGACGGCGGCGACCGGGTATCGGCCCGCGGCGGACTCGCCCGAGAGCATGACGGAATCGGTGCCGTCGTAAATCGCGTTCGCGACGTCGGAGACCTCGGCGCGGGTGGGGCGCGGGTTCTCAATCATCGACTCAAGCATCTGGGTGGCCGTGATCACCGGTTTGCGGAAGTCGGCGGCGCGACGGATGATGTGCTTCTGGATGGCCGGAACTTTTTCGGGCGGGACCTCGACGCCGAGGTCGCCGCGAGCGACCATGATGCCGTCGGCCACCTCGAGGATGGAGTCAAGGTGTTCGATGGCCTGGGGCTTTTCGAGTTTGGCGATCACCCAGGCGTCGGAGCCCAGGGCTGTGACGCGGTTTTTCACGTGGCGGACGTCGTCGGCCGTGCGAACAAACGACACGGCAACGGTGTCGACGTTGTGCGCGATGGCGAACTCGAGGTCGATCTCGTCCTTCTCGGTCAGCGACGGAACCTTGACGGGAATGCCGGGAAGGTTGATGCCCTTCTTCTCGCCGAGCATGCCGCCATTGATGATCTGACAGACAACATCGTTGCCCTCGATGCGATCGACCCGCAGCTCGATGAGGCCGTCCGAGAGCAGGATGCGTGAGCCGGGTTCGAGGTTTTCGGCGAGCGTGGTGAAGACCGTGCCGACCCGCTCGGCGGTGCCTTCGATGTCCTCAGGTGTGATGGTGAGGAGATTTCCGGCGACGAGCTGGACGGGCTTGCCGTCTTTGAGCCGGCCGGTGCGGATCTTGGGCCCTTGGAGGTCCGCGAGGATGCAGATGGGCTTGCCGAACTCACCGGCAACCTGACGAACCATGCGGATGAGCTCGGCCTTTTGCTCGTGGGAGCCGTGCGAGAAGTTGAGACGGGCGACGTCGAGGCCGGCGCGCACAAGTTCGCGAAACACTTCGATCGAGGACGAAGCCGGGCCGAGGGTGGCGACGATCTTTGCGCGGCGGGCGCGCACAGTGGCGGGCAGGGGGCGAGCTTCGGCGACGGTGCCGGCCTGGGCTTCGCTGGCTTGCGGTGGAGGAGCTGAGAAGGTGGTCATGTCTTGATGAGGCCGGATTTCCTTTGCAGAACGCGTTCTTGGAGCGGAATCCCGGAGTTCCTCTGATGGTCTGGCTGGCTGTCCGAGGCTTCTCTGGTATTGCCGAAGCTCATTCTACGCGGGCGCACGCCGGTCTGCCGGCTCGCCGCGGCGCCCGTTCGCCCCGGGGGGCGGGCGGGGGTGCGACGGGGGGGCAGCGCCCCCGGGCACGGCGGGCGGGGGGGCGTCGACCACGGTGTTGAACTCTGCGCCGCAAAGGACGCTGCACGAGGTAAGAAACAGCCAGAAAAGCAGGGCGATGCCGGCGCCAAGCGAGCCGTAGACGCGGGAATAGTTGGCAAAGCGCGTGACGTAGAGACCGAAGGCGACCGTCGAGCAGAGCCAGAGCAGGGTAGCGAGCACGGCTCCGGGAAGGGTCCGGCTCCAGGGCTGACGCAGGGGTGTTCCCATGTGGTAGAGAAGCGCGACCAGGCCTACGTTGGCGGTGAGAGCGACGGTCCAGCGGAGGACAAAAGCCCCGACGAGGATGGCGGTGTGGAGCTGCGGCAGGGCGTGCGCGGCAAGGACGCGGGAAAGCAGATGACCGAAGACGACGAGGATGCTGGCGGCCGCGAGCGGGACCAGAGACAGCGGCACCAGAGCGATGGCGCGCAGGCGGCGGCTCCAGAAGCTCCAGCAATCAGGAGGCAGGTCGTTGGCGCGACGGAGGCCTTCCATGAACGTAAGGATGACCCCGGAGGCGCCGTTGACCGAGACGAGCACAGCCAACAGGAGCGCACGTGCCGAGGTGGACGCGCCGGGATTGTTGACAAAGTAGCCCTGGAGAAGAGGGAGGACGGCCGCAGGCAAGACGCGCTCTGAGAGGGTGCCGACGGCCTCGCGGAGGGGAGCCGCATCGGGCAGATACCCGATCAGTGCGGCGAGGACGATAAGCGCAGGAAACAGCGCGACGATGGCCGAAAAGGCGGCGGACTGGGCGATGTTCAGGACGTCATTCGCGAGTGCGCGGTTGGCGGTGCGATGGAGCAGGTTGGACAGCCGAAGCGCGCCCTGAGCGTGAACTCGCCGGCGTCGCGGAGGCTGGACCGACCGAGGTGTGGGCGTCAGGCTTTCCACTGATTGAGGAACTCGGTGACGGAGCTCGCGTTCATGGCGCGCATGTTCTCGAACTCCTTGTTCTGTTGCGCAAAGAGGAGTTTGCCGTTGCTGTCGAGCACAGCAAGCGCGGGGACGCCGCGGCTGACGGGAACACTATATTCTTCGGCGGTGCTCAAGTTTTTGTCCATTCTGCCGATATCTATATGGACGAGGACGAAGTTCTTGCTGAGGAGGTCGAGATTTGGGGATTGGTGGAAGTACAGATCGAGGACCTGGCAGTCGCCGCACCAGTTGCCGCCGAAGTCCAGCAAAACGCGTTTGTGTTCGGAGCGAGCCTGTCGCAAGGCGGCGGCGATGTCGGCGCTGGGATCGGCGTCTTCGGAGTAGATGTGGTTGTGCGGAAGGGCAGATGATCGCGATGTGGTCTCCGGGTTGCTCGAGGTTGTGGTGTCTCCGGTCGAGCTCTTCTGTTTGCAGCCGGCGAGACAGACAAGGGCAAGGCAAAGGACGGCAAGCGATCGAGAGATGTGGTTCGGTGTTTCGGAGGGAGGTGTTCGGGGTGTCTTTGGGCCGGGGAGGAGGTGTCGCATGGAAAGTAGTTTAGCGCGGGAGAAGCAGAGTCTCCCGGTAGTTGGGCGCGCTCTGCATCAAGGGATTGTGCCGCTGCGGCAGAAGTTCTGGGCAGATCCGCAAAGGCGACGACCCTCACCGTATGCTGTCGAGATCATGACTCGCCTCTTTTGGGTTTGCCTCTGGACCGCCTCCCTCGGGCTGGCGCTGAGCTCTGTCTGTGGGCAGGCGCAGGGAGTGCCGGGCGCCGCTCTGCAGGCGCCTCTGGGGGCGAGCCGCGTGGTGGCGCTATGGCCGGGCGGGGCGCCGGGCGCTCAGGACACAAAGCCCGAGGACGTCCCGAAGCTCTACATCTATCCGGCGACATCGCTTCCCGGGACGGGTGGAGTGCACGTATCGGCTGCGGTTGGAGCGGCGGGAAAAAACGTGGACAGGGCGGCGGCTCTGCGAACGGCCGTGGTGATTCTGCCGGGCGGAGGATATCGCACTCTGGTGATCGAAAAGGAAGGGGCCGCCGCGGCCCGGTGGTTGAATGCGCGAGGTGTGACGGCGATCGTGCTGCAGTACCGCCTGGGACCCCGCTACCATTACCCCGCGCCGATGCTCGACGGAGCGCGGGCAGTGCGCTATGTGCGAAGCCATGCGGCCGAGCTGGGCGTCGCTCCTGACCGGGTGGGTGTCTGGGGATTTTCAGCGGGTGGGCATCTCGCCGGCTTCTTGGCCACGGCCGCCGAGGCGGGCGACCCGCGGTCGCAGGATCCGACGGACCGCGTGAGCGCACGCCCGGATTTTGCGATTCTCTGTTACGCGAGGCTGAGCATGGACCCGGCAATCCCGCGCAAAACCAATCTGGAGGCGCTGGTGGGGGAGCATCCGTCGCAGGAGACGATGGACCGGATTTCGATCGAGCGCCATGTCACGCCGCACACGTCGCCTGCGTTTATCTTCTCGACAAGTGAGGACGAGACGGTGAACTCGCTGAATGCGACGGCGTTTTACAACGCCATGAAGCGTGCGGAGGTCCCGGCGGAGCTCCATATCTTTGAACGCGGACCGCACGGTGTGGGGCTTGGCCTGGGGTTGAAGGGACTTCCAGAGCTGGGGACATTTTCGGTGCTCCTCGAGAACTGGATGGAGGCGCACGGATGGATAGGCGAGATCCGGGCAAGCGAGCAAAGGCGATGATCGGCCGGATCGCGCAAGGCCAAAAATTTCCCCGGATAGAAAGCAGAGCAGACCCTTGAAGTGAGCTGCAAATACGCAGGGACCAGCGTGCACGGAAGGGTAGGCCGGGAGGAAATACTGCTTTGCTTCAGAGCACTCAGGGTGCTAGTTTTGTGAGTCAGAGATCTTTGCGGGTCAGGAAGTATCGTCGCAATGTAGGACTTTTCTCCTTGTTGTCTGATGGACCTGTTTACTGCTTTTTTTGAGGTGTGTGTGCGACGCTGCAAGAATGATGAAGTTTCGCGCTGTAGAAAGCTCTTCGGCGCTGCAGGTCTGGCTGCGGGTTTGGGTGTGTGTCTGGCGGCCGGTTTTACGATGTTTGTGCTCTGGTTGGGCACACAGTATCTTCCCGGCCAGAGCTCATCCGTCTGCCTTGCGCTGGCTGGCGTTGCCGGTGTTCCATGGGGCAAGCGGCGCTCGGAGGCCGATGGGGACGGCGCGCCGGACACGGAGATCCGAAACACGGAACTGCAGGGCAGCGAAGTGCAAACAGTGGAAGTTCGCAATGCAGGAGCGGAGACATCGCGGTTTCTGGCCGGCGCGGATAGCAGTCTGGATGGCTTGTGCGTCCTCGTTGCCGAACGTGTCGGATCGGAGATTGTTGATTTCCGCTTGCATTACATGAACGCCAAAGCGCGAAAGATGCTGGGGCGGAGCGACACCGAATTTCAGGAGGCGGGGCAGAGCAGCCTGCGATCGGACCCAATCTTGGGAGCCTACTTTGAAGCTCTCCGCCGTGTGGTGGAGGCGGGGGATGCGCGGGAGCAGGATCTCGGAGCACGAGCGGAGGTGGATGCCAAACTCAAGCTCCGCGCGGTGTGTTTGAGCGACGGCGTCGCGGTGACGCTGACGGACGCGAGTGAGATCAGAATCGACCCCAGACAGTATGAGAATCTCGTCCAATTTACCGACCTGATCTTTGAAAATGCGCCGTTTGGCATTGTGGCCACCGACGTCGATGGTGTGATTACGGCGATGAACGTCGCGGCCGAGGTGCTGACGGGCTACGAACGCAAGGATCTGGTCGGAAAGGCTCCGCTGACCCTGTTGAACGACCCTCGGGAGCTGGTGGAGCGGGCAAAGGAGTTGCCGGTCGCTGCCCGATTTTCCGACGACTTCGAGATCCTTTCCGCCAAGGCAGCGACGGAAGGCATGGAAGAGCGCGAGTGGACGTTTACCCGCCGGGATGGGTCGAAGACGGCGGTCAGTCTCGCTTTGCGCGGAGTGACTGGACGAACGGGCGAACTGACGGGCTTTGTGGGCGTCGCGTTCGACGTGACCGACCGGCGCCAGATGCTGAACTATGTCACGCACCTGGCAACGCACGATCAGTTGACAGGGCTGGTCGGGCGAAGCCTGTTGCAGGACCGCATCGGACTGGCAATCGAGCGGAGCCGCCGCTACGGCACCAAGGTAGGGCTCTTTGTGCTCGATCTTGACGGATTCCGCCGGATCAACACATCGCTCGGCCACAAGGCAGGGGACCAGGTGCTGCTGGAGACGGCTCGCCGCCTGCGCGAGGCCGTCCGAAGCACCGACACCGTCGCCCGCGTGGGCGGCGATGCGTTTGTGGTCGTGATGGAGGATCTGACGACCTCGGCCGATGCCGAACGCTGCGCGTCGACCCTGCTCGAGCAACTTCGACCGGAGATGGACATCGAGCAGCAGAAGATCCAGATTACGGCGACGCTGGGACTCTGTGTGTATCCCGATTGTGCTGAGGACGGTCTCCATCTGCTGAAACGCGCGGACGCCGCCATGTATTCGGCAAAGGAGAGCGGGGGCAATCAGCAGCTGATCTTCAGTGACGGCATGGTGCGGGAGACGGCCAACCGGCTCTCGATGGAGCAGTCCTTGCGACAAGCTCTCAAGCGCGAGGAGTTGTGTCTGTTCTACCAGCCGCAGGTATCGCTATCGACCGGTGCGGTCGTGGGTATGGAGGCGCTGATGCGTTGGCGACATCCTCGCCTGGGACTGCTCGAGCCGGCGCAGTTCATCCCTCTGGCCGAAGAGAGCGGCCTCATGCTCGCAATGGGAGAGTGGGCGTTTCGGCGCGGTTGCATCGAAGGCCAGGAGCTGCGGTCCGCCCTGCGATCGGATCTGACCGTGTCGGTCAACCTTTCTCCCCGGCAGCTGCAGCAGAAGCATCTGCTCAAGATGATCGAGTCGGCATTGGCGGAGAGTGGCTTGCCGGCATCTTCGCTTGAGATTGAAATCACGGAAAATACCTTGATGGTGAACTCGGCGGCGACACTTGAGAAGCTGCAGCGCATACGCGAGTTGGGCGTGCGCATCGCCATCGATGACTTCGGGACCGGGTTCTGCAACTTCACGTATCTGCTGGAGTACAAGGTCGATCGGCTAAAGATCGATCAGAGATTCGTAAAGCTGGCCGCGCGTGAAAAGAACGCTGCCGCGGTCGTGCGGTCCATCATCGCCATGAGTCATGGACTCGGAATCAAAGTGGTTGCCGAAGGCGTAGAGGAAGAGGAGCAGCTCGCCTTCCTCCGGCGCAGGCGATGCGATGAGGCGCAGGGATATCTGTTCGCCAGGCCCGTTTCAACCACCGAGTTTTGCGCGGCAGTGGAACGGTGCAACTCCGGTACATTTCGCCAGAGCGCCTGAGACGAGGGCAGGGTAGGGCAGAGCAAGCCGGACGGAGGAGATCTCCGGGGATCGACAGAGCAGAACCGCTCTAAGGTCAACCCTTTGCCTGGGACCTCTTCGATTTCGTCGCCACGAACGAGCCGGAGGGGATCTTCGAATCGACGTCGTTGCGGGCTTTGATTTTCTTGTGGCTCGGTTGCGCTACCGCGTCCATGCCGGCCTGGGGCGACTTGTCCTCAACCATAGTGCCTCTCTGCGCCGAAGCGGTCTTTGGCGCGACAAGGGGCTGGTCCCAGAGCCGGATGCCGCCGAGGATGGCGTTGCTGTTGGCTCCGATCTCAACGCCTTCCGGGAGCTCCTCCATGAGCTTCGCGTTGCCTCCGCCCAGAAGGACAGAGTCGGCAACAAAGGCCTTTCTCAGAATGTCGACGACGTCGAGAACAGACTTCCGCCACTTCTTCTTTCCGCGGCGCTGGAGTCCGGCCAGACCGAGGTAATCCTCGTAGGTCTTGCCTTTGCGGTAGGGCAGATGCGCCAGTTCCAGGGGAATCAGAATGCCGTCGAAGACGAGCGCTGTTCCAAGCCCGGTGCCGGTCCCGAGAAAGAGCATTCTCCCCTGTTTATAGCCGCCAAGCGCCTGCATGGCCGCGTCGTTGATGAATCGAAGGGACTTCTTGAAGGCGCCTTCGTAGTCGAAATCCACCCATCCTGGAGCGAGGTTGTGAGGCTCCTCGGTGGGGCGATTGTCGCGGACAGGCCCGGGATAGCCGATCGAGACCGCGTCGTATTGCCAGTCGCTCACCGCGGCGAGGACGTCGGCGGTCATCTCTTTCGCCGACATGGTTGGTCCGGATACGATCTTCAGGGGGACGCGGGCTTGGGTGGAGGCGACCTTGATGTGGGTTCCGCCGATGTCGATCACGAGCACATTCATGGCGTCTTGGATGCCGGGAGTGGACCTGGGTGCACAAAGATTTTCCCGCACCTGAAACCCGCGGCGGCTAGAGGGGTTCAAGTATGTGTTGTCCGCAGGAGCTATCTGAGACAGACGGAACGATGCAAGGCCGGTCTAGGATGCCGTGAGATGTGCGCGAGGCATCTGCCGCGAGACGGGAACATCAAGCCTTGAGGTGGGATTCGGGGGTGTGGGCGATTTGATGGTATGGCTCGTGTGGCGGAGAAAGAGGTACGCCAGCAACAGCACGACGACCAGAGCGATAAAGACGCTGGCCATAAACGTCCGCGTGTTCAGACCCTTGTTCGGGTCCGTTCCGGGTTTATCAAGTGGCGGGTTCATCGTGTAGTTCAGATGCGGTCGGAGGTAGACAGGGTGTCCGCGCGAAAGTACGGACACCCTTGCCGCACCGGCGTATGTCGACTTAGACCGTCGCCTGTCTGCCCCGGATCAGGTGATAGATAAAGAGAAGAATCAAAGCGCCGATCAGCGACATAAGAAAGCCGGCGGACTGGTTGGGACCGTAGAGATGCAGAGCGCGGCCAAGAAAGGTGCCAAGAAAGGCGCCGGCGATGCCGATCAGCATGGTGATAAAGATACCGCCGGGGTCTTTGCCGGGCATGATGAGCTTGGCGAGCGCGCCGATGACCAGACCGATGATGGCAACCCAGATGAGATGAAACATGAGTGGGAGTCTCCGATGACGTTTGATTTGGGATTGAGTTCAGTAAATCTGAGGCGAGGCAGAGCGGCAATGGATGTTGAGGCGATTTATTGTTGTGTGTTGGGCCATTGGTTTGTGGTCCCATGTCGCCCTGTATGCGTGCCGATCGGACTGGCGACGAAGAAAGCGGCAAGCGCAATGACGATGACGGCAAGCACAATGAACAGCAACATTGGGCTATGAATCTTGCGCTTTTTGCTATCCGCAGCACTCAATCCTGTAGGCATACTACTTAGGATGCAGAATTTCGAGGGGATAGAGGAATCATCGTTGAGTCTGCCCGAAATGGGGGATGTTTCGGGGCGTGCGGTGGGAGTATACCAGTGGGAGGACGGCAGACGCTGCGGCCCAACTTTCTCTTCTTGGGCTGGGACGCGATGCCGCGAGGAGGAAGGATGGCGGCAGAGAACAATGAGGGTGCTCAGCCGGCTTCACGGCTGTTGTCTTCGTACTTGAAGGCGGCGGAGGATGGGCTCGTGGCCGACGCGGTGATGCTTCTGGAGGTGATCGGCGACGAGATTCAGAGCGTGTCGCTGCGGGTGGCGGCGGAGCCGATGCGGCGATTGTTTCTGGAGTAGGCACGCGTTCTCTTCGGGACGTGCCGGGATGCCTGCTGGGGAATTTCGCTGCTGCTCCCCGGTTCGGCCACGGCCGTGTCCGGTGTAACGTGGGGTTCGTCTGAAGCACTTATGGTATGAGCGAGTTCGCTCAGACAGGCTGCTCTCGGAGGAACACACGATGCTGCACACAAAGATTGTCCCGCCCTTTTTCACGCGCGAGGATGCTGTCGGGAAACCCAGGCGGGCGGTCGGGGACCCGGTGGCGGCGCTGAAAGGAATCACGCGGTTTCTTCCGATTCCGCAGACGGCGCCGGCGGTGCTGGCGGTACCGTTTGCGATCTTCGATCCGGCCGCGAGCGAAGCTGCGGAGGCAGCCGGCAAGCTGGTGTTCCACGCCGTGGGCGACACCGGTGGCGTGAACGGAACGGCCACCCAGGAAGCGATCGCGGAGGCGATGGAGGCCCAGATCAAGGCGGCTCCGGCCAACGCCGTGCCGGCCTTCTTCTACAACCTGGGCGACGTCGTCTACTACAACGGCCAGAGCACGCTCTACAAGACGGAGTTCTATGAGCCGTATCAGTATTATCCGAAGCTGATCTTCGCCGTCCCCGGCAACCATGACGGCGACACGACGGTGAACCACGGAGATCCGGCCGACACGGAGCCCTCGCTGTATGGCTTCCTAGCGAACCTGTGCGCCGCCCAGCCGCTGCCCGTGACGCCTTACCGGATGTCGATGACCCAGCCGTATCCGTACTGGACGATGCAGGCGCCGTTTGTAACCATCATCGGTCTGTATTCCAACGTGGAAGGCAGTCTGGACCCGCGTGGACGCATGGATCAGCAGGGCTATCTGGAGGCGCAGATGAAGGCGGCGGACCCGGCAAAGAAGCTCGTGATCACGGTCCACCATCCACCGTTTTCGCTCGATACATCGCATGGCGGAAATCCGGAAATTCTAACGGCCATCGATCGAGCGATTCAGGCGACAGGGCGTGTGCCGGACGCCGTTCTGTCCGGGCACGTGCATAACTATCAGCGATTTACCCGAACGGTAAACGGCAAGGAGGTAGCGTATGTCGTCGCCGGCGCGGGTGGCTACGCAAACAGTGTGACGAGCATGCACCAGCTGCAGCCGGAGCTGACGTCGCCGCCTGTCTCGCTGCCGTACCAAACGACGCTGCCGGACGTGAAGCTCGAAAAGTATGAACAGACCGCACCGGGATTCTTGCGGATAACGGCCGACGCGAAGACGATGCAGTTCGAGTACTTCCGCGTTCCATTCGGCGGCACGGTGGAGGCGGCGCCCTTTGATGTGTTTTCGGTTTAGTCTAGTGCGTGCTTTGGCTGGTCGCCTTTACGGGTGCGGACGTGACTTCCGGTTCTAACGACCAACAGCAAAGGCACGGCATCGGCCGTGCCTTTGCTGTTTAGGCGAGAACAGGAGTACAGCCCCGGTTCGCGATGCGTTTCAGGATGCCGCCAACATCTTCGGCCTGGAGCGGTTCTCCTGTAGGTGTATAGCGAGAACACATCCCTTATGGC
>CAXUIB010000066.1:0-10998 GCA_964250945.1 uncultured Acidobacteriaceae bacterium | reverse complement strand
GGCTCGAACTCCAGGCCTTCAGCTTTGAGGGTGCCTTGAGCGAGGTGAGCTCGGATCGTCTGTCCGGGTTGGGCGTCGCCGGCGGATTGGAGGAGGATCGGTTCTGCGCCGGTTTCGAGATAAACAAGCGCGTATCCGCGGGAAAGGACGGCGAGGGGAGAGAGTGCCTGCAGCCGGGTGTGGGTGTGCTTCAGATGGGTCCGGCGCTGAGCGAAAAGATATCGAAGGGCGCGTTGAAGGCGCTCCGCAGCCATTTCAAGGCGGTGCCGGCTGGTGGTGAGGCGGAGGGCGGGGTCCTGCTGGCGAAGGCGGGAGGTGAGGACCTGAAGGCGACTGGCGGAGGTGCGGGTACGCCGGCTGAGAGCGCGGTCGAGGCGCTGGCGGAGGTCGTCGAGGCGTTGCTGGCGAAGGGCGACCTGATCCTGCAGGCGGCGGAGGACCTGATCGGCTGAGATGCGGGCGTAGCTCTGACGAGCCTGCAAGAGGCAGAGGTGAATGGAGCGGAACGCGGACCGGCGGAGGCGATCGAGGCGGGCACCCACCTGGTGGGCCTCTGCGGTGATGAGCTCTGCTGCCGCGGACGGCGTGGGCGCGCGGAGATCGGCCACAAAGTCGGCGATGGTGAAGTCGGTCTCGTGGCCGACGGCGGAGACGACGGGGAGCGAAGAGGCTGCGATGAGGCGGGCCAGGGCTTCGTCGTTGAAGCCGGCCAGATCTTCCGGGGAGCCGCCCCCGCGAGCGAGGAGGATGAGATCTACCCGGCCGGGGTTGCGAGCGAACCAGCGAAGGGCGCGGCCGATGGCGCCGGCCGAGGTTGGCCCCTGCATGGGGGCGGGGTAGATCAGCAGGTTCAGGCCCGCGTGCCGACGTTGGACGATGGTGATGATGTCGTGAAGGACGGCTCCCTGCGGTGAGGTGACGATGCCGATGCACTTCGGGAACGCGGGGAGAGAGCGCTTCCGGCTTGCGTGGAAGAGGCCTTCGGCGCTGAGGCGGGCTTTGAGCTGTTCAAAGGCGATCTGGAGGGCGCCCGCGCCGCGGGGCTCGACCGTGTCGGCGATGAGTTGGAGCTGGCCGCGGGTGTCGTAAACCGAGAGCCGCCCGCGAACCAGCACATGGAGGCCGTCGGCCGGGCGGAAGCGGAGCATCTGGGCTTCGCGACGAAACAGCACAACTGGCAGCTGGGCTTCGCCGTCCTTGAGCGTGAGGTAGATGTGGCCCGAGTTTGCGGGGCGGCAGGCGGAGATTTCACCTTCGACCCACAGGTCGGTGTAGCCGACCTCGACGCGGTGGCGGATGTCGGCCACGAGGGAGCGAACGGTCCAGACGCGGCGTTCGGCGGGGAGAACGTTGGGTCGGGCGATCGCACCGAATGGCGGTCCGCCGGGAGTGCCTGGGGCGTCGAGTTTGGCCGGCGCCAGGGGAGCGAAGAGCAGACCCATCTGCGGTCTGCCGGAGGGAGGTTTTCTTTCCGGCTCGGCGCCGTCCGGGCTGGGTACGGGGGAGGTCCAGGATGGGGAGTTGCGCCGAACTCTGCCGGAGCGCAGGCTGGCGAGCGTAAACGGTTTATCCTCGTGCTCCGGCATCGTCAGCCTGAGTCTAGCATCGGTGATGTGGTTCTGGACATGGTGTCTAGGGGGCCCCCCTCTCCCTGGCTATTTGGTGCAAAATCTTCCAAACATTCGGGTTAGGTCTGGACCGAATGTGGTCGCGGCGTGTATTAGGTACGGCAATGTAGGTTAGCGGCGAGAGCACGGATGCAGGTCCGGGCACTTTGTACCGCTGTTTTCTATTCTAGAGATTTCTGCAGGGGAGTTGCGCCAACGGGATGGGGGGACGTCCTTATACGTCGTCGTCCTCCTCTTCGTCCTCGTCCTCCTCGTCGTCGTCATTGTCGTCGTCGTCGTCGTCCTCATCTTCGTCCAGGTCATCGTCGGTGCTTCGGGCGGCGTTGCTTTTGCCTGCCGCATAGAGGTTTTCACTGCTCCCTGTTCTTGTCGGATCGCTGGCGGCGAAGCTGCCGCCGGTCTCGAGGGTGGCGGTGGAATCCGGACCTACGATCTCTTTGAGATCTCCATTGAGCGCGTTCTCTACGGTTGCCATGTCTGAACTGTCCTCCAAGGTTTGCTTGCCGTCTGTCTTGCCACGATTGGATGCACGGCTCACCGGCGGGATGGACTCCACTCCGTGGAAAAGTGATCTGCGGACGAGTTTCGGTCAGATCTGTTTTGACTCTGTACTGCTCTCCGGGACCATGTCCATGTGAGCCGCGTCGGACCTCCTTGTGAGGAGGCTGACGACAAGCAGACACAGGACGCTGGCAAGGAGAGCCGGAAAGATGGCATCGCGGTTGCCTAGAGCAGGCGGAAGATGCACACGGACCGCATCCCAAGCTACGGTAATGACCGTGCCGGCGGCAACCGATGCGACGGCTCCGCTCGCCGTGGCTCGTCTCCAGAAAAAGGCGGCGAGGATGACGGGTGTCAGGCCGGCGGCGTAGATCGTATAGGCGTAGAGGGCTTTGCGCAGAACGGACTCGGTATGAAGCCCCTGGTAGAGCGCCCAGATCCCCAGGAAGACGACCGTCAGGCGAGAGACGATGAGGATGCGTCGGTTCGATGCGTCTGGCTGAAGGTAGCGGACGAAGATGTCGTTGACGAGATTGGTTGCAGGCGAAAACAGCCAGTTATTCGCGGTGGAGATGACTTTCGCGAAGATAGCGCCCACGAGAAGGGCGCCGAGGAGATGGAGGAAGAAGATTGCCTGGACGGACATTGCGGCGGCTTGTGCTGCGTGGGAGACGCGGAGCACATCTCCGTTGTTGCCGACGACGACGGTGGCGGCGGGAAGCGGGTCGAAGCCGTGGAGACCGCAGAAGGCGAGGATCTCGCGGGGGGCGCGGCTCACCTCGCCGGTGGGGAAGAGTGCCGAGCCGGTGACGGCGATGGCGACGATGACGCTTTCGAGCACGACGGTGCCGACGATCCAGCCGACGACGGCTCGCGAGGCGTCCTTTTCTGAGCGGGCCGAGAAGAATTTCTGGTACATGGATTGGTTGCCGAGCAGGAGCAGGCAGGTGGGCAGGAAGAGCTCGGCCGCCTCGACGGGGGTGAGATCTCCCAGGACCTGGAAGTGGGTCGGTGGGAGCGCCCTGTGGAGCGTGGCCCAACCGCCCGCGAGACCGGACCAGTGGCCCGCCTGCTCGAGAAGAACGGGAAACGCGAGGCATAGGGAGACCGTGGCGAGGATGCCGATAAAGAGGTCCATGTAGGCGACCGAACTCATCCCTGCGATGGCTGTAAAGACGATGACAAAGGCGGCGATGATGTAGCGGCCGTTGATGGGTCCGATCTGGTCCGGGAAGATGAGGTGGAGGATGTCGCCGCCGCCGATGAACTGGTAGGAGGTGATGGCGGTGTACGTGAGCAGGATGGCGATGACGCCGAGGATTCGCGCGGTCTGGTTGTAGCGGGCTTCGAGGAGGTCGGGAATGGTGTAGCGGGCGAACTTCCGTGCGCGCGGAGCGATGAAGTAGATCAGAAGGAGGCCGAGCCATCCGCCGGCTGCCTGCCAGAGCGCGGCAAAGCCGTGCCTGTAGGCGTTTTCCGCGCCGGCCAAGAGAGATCCTGAGCCGATCCAGGAGCTGAGGAGGGTGAAGACCAGCACAAACGCGGGAAGCGAACGCCCGGCGACGAGGTAATCGGCCTTTGTCTTGGTCTTGCCCAGGCGAGCGACCGACACCAGAAGAAGACTCAGGACGATGACCGAAAGGACGACGACGTAGAGATTCATGAAGGGGTGCCGGAATTGTAGCTGAGCGATGGGTTGGCGCGGGAGATTCCGGGTTGAGGGGCGAGACGGCGCAGACCGATTGGAGCCGGCTGTCACGTTACGGAAGTGCAACTATAGGCGGCTTGACCTCAGCCGGGAGAGAATCCGGACCGGGGCGCTGCACGTACCCTCGGTGCCGTAAGCGTTAGAGCGGTTTTCCTGTCCCTGTGAGTCGGACAGAGTATCGAAGCGCCGTTTTCATAAGGGAAAACAGCCATGAGACCCGCGCTCTGGCTATACGCCTACAGGAAAACCGCGTTAGCCATACACGAAAAGGTCGCTCCATGTCCTGGATTCGAGCCGTTCCCGCCGCTCTCTTTCTTCTCATACTCTCTCAGCAGATCTGCGCTCAATGTGCTCTTCCCACGGCGGAGCGCGTGACGCAAAGAGAAGGCGTGCCGTTTCAGGCGACCGAGGTGATTGAACGCACATTGCCCTCAGGCGTGTGGTCGACGCGCGGCCGTACGGCGCGCAACTCTGCCGGATCGACCTTTGTCGAAGTAGTCGACCCACGCTCGGGAACCCCGACCGAAGTCGTGATCCTGGACGTTCCCCATCGGCGGCGTGTCAATTTAGATCCCAGTCGCAAGGAGTACAGCATCGTCGAGCTTCCGGAGCTGCGAGCGCGGCCATTGCCGCTTGATTGGGAGCTGACGGAGCTTCGCCGGGCGGAGGAGGAGCGCGATCGATCCTGGCATGAGTCTGCTGCCGGCAAAGACGCGGTATTTCGGCGGCTCGGAAAGGATCGCGTAAGCGGTCTTCAGGTTGTGGGCTGGATCGAGGAGGAGCGGCCACCGAGCAGCGTAGCGACGTCGGGCCAGCCTGCGCTGGAGGTCTGCGAGATCTGGCTTTCAGTCGATCTTGGCATTCCGATACGGGTGATGGCTCGTCATCCAGCGGCCGGAGAGGAGATCGAAGTTCATCTTACGGAGATCCTCCGGGTGGAGCCGGATTGGACGCTCTTCACGATCCCGGAGGGTTACCATCCCGCAAACGGCAAACACCGGAGGCGTGCTCGATTGCTCCCCGCCGACAATGGGATGTAGGTTCTCCATCCAGGTTAGGCGAGGGGAGCCGCGGGGATGGGATGTTCGGGATCGACGGTTGCATGCGGCGGGAGCTCCCCGGACTCCTTGAGTTTTTTTTCGATGACCGATGCGGCAATCTCGCTGTTGATCTCCGCGCCTGTTAGCAGCATCAAGCCGGTGATGTAGAACCAGGTAAGAAGGATGATGACGGCGCCGAGCGAGCCGTAGGTAACGGAGTAGTTGTCGAAATAGTGCAGGTACACTCGGAGGGCGACTGAGGCGAGAATCCAGCAGGCGATGCCGATCGCGCCACCCGGGGTCAGCCAGTGCCAGCGCTTGTTTTTTACATCCGGGGCGAAGTAGTAGATGACCGCAAACAGCAGCATCAGGAGCAAGGCCGCGACGATCCAAGAGGCTCCCCGAGTAAGGCCGACAGCCACCATGCGAAGTGGGTGGTAGGCGAGGCGGGACCCGCAGTAGCGCGCCAGGAAGTCGCCACCTAGCAGACATCCCAGCGTGAGCGTAACGATGATCGCCAAAAGCACAGTCACGAGGATGGCGGAGCCGCGAACCTTCCAATAGGGACGGGTCTCCTTCACTTTGTAGACGATGTTCAGCGTGTCCTGGATGGCCACAAAGCCGACCGAAGCCGCCCAGAGCGCGGCCGCCAGACCAAAGGTGATCTTGCCTCCGCTCGACGCGGCGGTCGTTTGATTGAAGGTCTCCATCACGATTCCCATGGCGGAGGGCGGAACCACCAGGGCGAGGTAGTTCAACAGCTGGACATAGATCTGGGATGCAGACTTGGCTGCAAGCCCGAGAATGCTCGAGGCGCATACCAGAGTCGGAAACAGTGCAAAAAGGAAATAGTAGCCGAGCTCCGCCGCGCGCGACAGCAGATTGTCCTCCATAAACGCATTGAAGGTGCGTTTCGCGATCGTCCATGGCGGAACGTCTTCCAAGTTCCAAAGGGAGTGGAGCGGAGATCGGGAGACGTGCTCCCAAATGCGCTTTCGGAGCGGGTCGATGTGCCCGATCGCATGGCCCACCTCGCCTTTGTCTCCTTTGGCCGATACATCGGCCGATACATTGGAGGAGCGGAGAGGCGCGGTTTGATGGTCGGCCATACGGCAGAACTCCAAAGGTTGCTGACGGAGATCGAGACGGTTGCGTGGCAGCTCCGCGCCGGATCAGCCCCAAAGCCACCCAAAAATCCTGAAGCCACCCGCAATTATAGATGCGGAAGGACGCCCGACGTCTGACCTCCGGGAAGAAGCAACGGATGCTTGTGACGAACCGCTCCCTCGCGTCCTGACGCGCTTCTCGCTCATCTATAGATAGGAGGGTGATGATGGCGCGAAGGACGAGATTGCGACCGGGCGTGGGAGCACGCTGGGGACGAGGAACGCCGTTTGTGGCCACCAAGCTGCGGCAGCTTCTGCGGCTGGTGCGAGAGAGCCATGCGGAACCGATTCAGGGACGGTCACGGGCGTTCGAGGGAGTCGGGGAGACCGAGCTTGGCGTTACCTTTATCGGCCATTCCTCGTTTTTGCTGCAGATCGCCGGCAAGAAGGTCTTGGTGGATCCCGTGTTCGCCAAGCGCCTGGTGCTGTTGCGGCGGCAGAGGAGGCCGGGTCTGGCGTGGCGCCAGCTTCCGGCGGTAGATGTGGTGCTCCTTACCCACGCGCACATGGATCATTTGAACCTGCCATCGCTGCGGTGGGTGATTCGGCGAACCCGTCAGCTGACTGGGCGTGCACCTGAGGTGGTCGTTCCGGAGGGTGTGGAGGATCTGGTGGGCGGTCTCGGCTTTGCCCGCGTCCATCGGCTGCAGTGGTGGGAGGAGGCGACGGTGGGCGGTCTCCGCGTGACCATGACGCCGGCGAGGCATTGGGGCGCACGCATGTTCAAGGACGCCTTCCGGCAGTTTGGAGGATACGTCGTTTCGGGCGGCGGTCACAGCGTCTACCACTCGGGCGATACGGCGTACTTCGAGGGATTTCGCGAGATCGGCCGGAGGCTCTCGCCGGAGGTCGCCCTTTTGCCCATCGGGGCATACTTCCCGGACAGTTATCGCGCGGTCCACACCTCTCCCGAGGAGGCGCTCCAGGCGTTCCAGGAAACCGGTGCAGCTGTGATGGTGCCGATGCACTTCGGCACATTTCGCCTGGGCCGGGAACCGATGTCTGAGCCTCCGGTGCGGCTGGTGGCCGAGGCAGAGCGGCTCGGCATTGCGGATCGCGTAAAGGTTCTGGAAGAAGGCGAGATGCTTCGGCTTGGATCGTCGGCGGGTGCGGCGGCAGAAGATCGATTGGTTGAGTCTGTTTCTCGTCCGGTTCTCGGCTGAGTTCAAGCGGTTCCGCGGATGCGACCTCTGTCCCCGACAAACATCCTATGGGATATGGCGAATCAAGCGACAGCAACAGCAGTGCAGGCGGGGGCAAGCGGGACGTTTGCGATCGGCGGGGACCTCCTGGTGAACCGTCTTGGATTTGGGGCGATGCGCCTGACCGGCGAGGGGATCTGGGGCGAGCCGCGCGACCCGGAAGAGGCGAAGCGGGTTCTGCGCCGAGCAGTGGAGCTCGGAGTTAACTTCATCGATACGGCCGACAGCTATGGACCGGACGTGAGCGAGCGCCTGATCGGCGAGACGCTAGCGCCGTACAGCGGCGGGGTGGTGGTGGCGACCAAGGGGGGCCTGACCCGGCAGGGACCGAACCGGTGGCTGCCTGTGGGCAGGCCGGAGTACTTGCAGCAGCAGGTGGAGATGAGTCTGCGACGGCTTCGGACCGAGCGGATCGATCTTTGGCAGTTGCACCGGATCGATCCTCTGGTGCCGGTCGAAGAATCGCTGGTCAACATCGCCGAACTGCAAGAGGCGGGAAAGATCCGGCATGTCGGTCTGAGCGAGGTGAAACCGGCCGAGATCGAACGCGCGCGCAAGGTGATCGATATCGTCAGCGTGCAGAACCAGTACAACCTCGGCGATCGCCGGCACGAGGACGTGGTCGACTATTGCGAGCGAAACAACATCGCGTTTATTCCGTGGTTTCCGGTGGCTGCAGGCAAACTGGCGCAGCCCGGAGGCAAGCTGGACGATGCTGCAAAGCGGCACGGTGTGACGGTGAGCCAGCTATCGTTGGCGTGGCTGCTGCACCGGAGCAAAGTGATCTTGCCGATCCCGGGCACATCCAGCGTCGAGCATCTTGAGCAGAACGTCGGCGCGGCAGGGGTCGAACTCAGCGGCGCGGAGTGGAAACAGATCGAACAGGCGGCGCGGTAACGAGCCTAGTTTCCCTCAAGGGCCGGGGGCTTATGCTCTGATTGCGTTCCATCCACTTGCGCTCATCCTGCTGCCAGGCAGCCTTGCCCCGCCAAGTTGGGGGGGGAAGGTTTTTTCTCCTGGGCGAATTTCTGTTCTCTCCGATGGCCCTCGTTTGTCGCGAAACAGGACGTTCTTCGCAAAAGTTGCGCCAAATAAAGGAGTTTCTTTGGTCTCTGACCTGCTTTAGAGGATGTGCAGGAACGAGATCTCTCCAGTCGCCCGGCTCTAACCAGCGAGACAACGGGGGATCTCCCAAACAATGATCGCACCCGCAAAGATCGGGGCGAAGGAGAAACAATGAACGTCCTTGTAAAACTGTCTGCACTCTCGGTTCTGGTTGCCGGTGCGACCTTCGCATCGGCAAAAACCATTCAACTTGCCAGCTACGGTACCACGGCGGCAGCTCCGACCGGCGTTGGGAACACGGCGACGACCTATGGCGCCGCAGGCGCGACCTATGACATTGGCTCGGGTGCCGGCGTCTGGGCGAATCCGGTTGCCAACTCAAGCTGGGTTTCTTTTAATCCCAATACCGCTCCAGGTGGGAGCTACGTCGCTCCGAACAGCACTTACACTTTTCTCACTACATTCGTCGACACCGACCCCAGCGACTCTTCCGGTTTCCTGACGGTTATGGCGGACGACACAACGGATGTTCTGCTGAATGGCCATCAGGTTATCGGGGAAGGAATGGCGGGCGGATACCCACATTGCGCGACCGGAACGCCGAACTGCCTCACCCCCCTGACGATCGCGTTGCCTGGTTCGTACTTTGTCGCGGGCGTGAACACCTTGCGGTTCGATGTCGTGCAGGGCGGCGGCGCATCGTTTGGTCTGGACTACGCGGGGACAGTAACGACGCCCGAGCCGAACAGCCTGATGTTGCTCGGAACGGGTCTGCTGGGCGCTGCCGGAACGCTCTCTCGCAGGCTGCGGTCGCGCCCGTAAACCTCTGAACTCGGGTTCCGGGCAGATCTTTTTGCCGGAACCCGAGCCCGGGAAAACTGGTACTCACGGGTGGACCGCGCCTGCTTTCACCCCTATTCCTTAGGAAAGGTCACAATCAGAGCCTTCGCAACGGACCCGGCAGACGAGCTGTACTCGCGCTTTGTACGGGCGTCGATCCAGACGACATCGCCCGTATGGAGGGGCTCGTGCTCGTTTGGCGTCACCAGGCAAAGCTCGCCCTGAAGAACGTAGAGGAACTCCAGGCCTGAGAAGATCTTCGGGGTAAAGGTGGACTGCTCGCGTCCCGGCAGAAACTCTGCCAGGCAAGGGACCATGCGGTGGTCTGGTACAAGAGAACTCAGACTTTCGGAGATAAAGCGAGCGCCGCCCTTGCCTTCGCGATTCAATCGAACGCGATCGGTTTGACGGAGGTGACGAAAGGTTGTGTTCTTCTCTTGACGGAAGAAAAAGGAGAGATCCTTTTCAAAGACGAGCGCGAGCTTTGCGAGATTGCGTATTGTCGGAACGACACGTCCTGTTTCGAGCTGCGAGAGGAAGCTGGCGGAGAGGCCGGTGCGGGTGCCGAGCTCGACCAGGCCCATGGAGCGTTTGAGACGGAGGCGGCGGATCCGATCACCGATCATCTTCTCTTCCAGGTACTGCTCGACTTTGTCGGCGTCCACGATGTCGAGTTCTGTACGGGGAGCGACTTCCTGCGGGAGGGGGGAGATCTGCTGCTGTTCCAGGATGTCCATAGTAGTTGTCTGGTCTTTGTTATTGGATGCCGGACTATGCCAAGAAGGGCTCTGGATAATTTCTATTTGTCTTCCAGTATGCAGAACCCGTTATGCAGAACCCGTTCGGGGTTTACTTGGATGCCTGTTCTTCGTCCGTCTGCAAGGCTTGAGTAGAGGGCGGGGGACGCCGGCCGAAGATCGCGGTGCCGAGCCGCACGGTAGTAGATCCTTCTTCGATGGCGACCTGGAAGTCGTTGGACATGCCGATCGACAGTTCTGTGAGGCTGGGGTAGAGCGGCTGCAAGCCGTCCCGGAGCTGGCGGAGCCGCCGGAAATACGGGCGTGCGGTTTCCGGCTCCTCCGACCAGGGTGGAACTGTCATGAGCCCCCGCACTTCGAGGTGAGACAGAGGCTCGAGCGCCCGGAGCAGGCCGGAAAGGTGCTCCGGCGCGATCCCATGTTTGGCCTCCTCGGGCGAGAGCTTAACTTCAATCAGGATAGGCAAGGTCTTACCCAGGCTCGTCGCCGCGGCATCGAGGCGCAGTGCGATCTTCGGGCTGTCGACGGTGTCGATGGATCCAAAAAGTTCAGCAGCGCGTGCGGTCTTGTTGCTTTGGAGGGGACCGATCAGATGAAAGTGGGCATCCTGCAACTCGCGGATCGTAAGTTGCTTGGCTGCGAACTCCTGCACGCGGTTCTCGCCAAAGAGCCGGTGGCCCGCCGCGTAAGCTTCCAGAATGGCTTCAGGCGGATGCACCTTGCTGACAGCCATCAGCGCGACATCCCCGCGGGCTCGCCCCGCACGGCGGCAGCTAAGGTCGATCTGTTCTGATACGCGGGAGAGTTTTTCACCGATTAACATGGCGTAAGTCTACCCGGCTCAAAGAGTGTGCAGGTTGAGAAGAGCTTGACCGATGTTGTCGCACGGAACGGCTGCGTGGCCACGTCGCTTGCTCAAGCGCCGTGCACCGTAATCTGTATGCCTACTCTGGCCGCAGGGCGAAAAAACTGGGATTCAGAGCCGCTCACAGCGAGGCTGGTCCGGTTTTTGAGGGATGACTGTGCGTAACGGTGGTGGTGGCCAGAGACGGGATCGAACCGCCGACGCCGGCCTTTTCAGGGCCGCGCT
>CAXUIB010000065.1:0-11504 GCA_964250945.1 uncultured Acidobacteriaceae bacterium | reverse complement strand
CACGTAGAGCCCCTCACCCGCCGCCGAATGCCACCGGTGACCGCCCCTGCCCCGCCCCGCCGTCTGCTCGTCCGCGACCCATACGCCCCCGTGCGCTCCTGCCTGCGCCGCCTCCAGCGCCAAGGCGTTGGTCGAGCCCACAGAAGGGAAGTGCTGCAGACAACCGGCAAACCGCGTCCCCCTGATCCCCGCCTCCACACGGAGAAGATCGAAATTCCCAGGCTCCGCGTCCGAACTCACGAAACATCCGGAGCGATGCGCATGCTCAGATCGGCGGCAATCGCCGAGTGCGTCAAAGCGCCGACCGACACATAATCCACACCCGCCAAAGCATACGGTCTGACCTCATCCAGACCCATCTTGCCCGCCGCCTCGATCGCCACTCCCGGACGTTCGCCGCGAATCTGCTTCACCGCCGTCGTCACCATCTCCGGCGACATGCCGTCCAGCAAAATGGAGTCGGCCTCGCCCACAATCGCCTCATCCAGCTCGGCCATCGTACGTACCTCGACCTCTACCTTCTGGCCGGCTTTGCGGCCCGCGATCGCCCGCCCGAGCGCAACTCCGACACCGCCCGCCAGGACGCTGTGGTTGTGCTTGATCAATATGCCGTCCTGCAGATCCTGACGATGATTCACGCCGCCGCCACAGCAAACGGCATACTTGTCCATCGGTCGTAGACCCGGGATGGTCTTGCGCGTGTCCAGAATCTTGGTGTTCGTCCCTTCCACCGCGCGCACATACGCATGGGTCAGCGTGGCGATTCCACTCATGCGCTGCAGCAGATTCAGGATCACGCGCTCGGTCGAAAGGATCGCCGCCGCGTTGTGACGAATCACTGCCAGCGTCTGCCCCTTGCGCACGCGCACACCGTCAAAGATTTCGTTGTGGCTGATCACCTCGAAGCGACCCGCTCCGCCGCCCGTGTGCGACCGTCCGAACATCTCACCGAAAAGATCGAGAAACACAGGGATCGACCCCAGACCGCTCACCACGCAGGGCTGCCGCGCAACAATGGTGCCGGTGGCGCGCATCGCCGGGTCCACCGTCAGTGCGGTCGTCACGTCGTCGGCCGCCCGGTCTTCAATCAGCGCCGTTTCCAGCACCGCACGCACCCGTTTGCTCTTCCAATCCATAACCCGCGTCCTCTTTCCCTCACCAGCATCCTAAACGCAGCTCTTCCCTCGCGCAGGCTGCCCGCGCGCGTCAGCCGCCGCCCGGGTGTAGCCTACCGTATGCTCATGACGCTCTCGCGGCAGTTCGCCTACCTCGTGCTCCTTGCCCTGCCCGTTGCGTGCGCCAGCTGGACCGTCACCCACGAAGAGGTCTTCCGCGAGCCGCGCGAGTTCTGCAAATCGCGGAGCCAGAACTGCAAGCCGCTTGTCGCCCGCAAGTTCTTCTACCTCTTCACCTGCGAGTACTGCTTTAGCCACTACGTGTCGGCGTTTTTTCTGCTCGTGACGCGCTATCAAATGCTGTACGAGGGCTGGCGCGGATACCTGATCGCCTGGTTTGCCCTGGTCTGGGTCGCCAACATCTATATGAGCTTCTTCAACCGACTCCGCCTCGACATCAAGCACGAAAACGTCTCCATCGCGGTCGAGCAGACCGCCCTTGGCGAGAAGTCGCCCACGCCCCCAGCGCCATCCGCTCAAGGCTAACCCTACCGCCCGCCCTGACATCACATCGGCTAGAGAGCCCTTAGACAGCAGCCGGACAGCAGCCGGACAGCCGCCCGACCGCCGCTAAGAAAGCCACAGGAGTGAAAAATGTCCCAGCAGACAGCACCAGAACCGCCTCAACATGCCGACGAGCCACGTGGCTTCAGCGAGCACCGTCGTGGTCTCGCCGGCGAGTACGCGCACGAGCAGGGCTGGGGCCTCAACGAAGAAGAACGCAAAGCGCAGCCCGCCCCATCCGAGCAGAAGGACGGCGGCAACGACTACGACTACGGCGCCCGCGACTTCGGCGACGAAGCCATCGACACCAGCAGCGCCCAGCCCACCCCCAACACTGTCAAAAACATCCTCCAGGACTAGAGCGGTTTTCCTGTAGGTGTATAGCGAGAGCACGGGTCTCATGGCCGTTTTCCCTAATGAAAACGGTGCTTCCACACTCTGTCCGACTCACAGCAACAGGGAAACCGCTCTAAAATTCCGATCTAGAGTCCGGTCCGGATCACTCCGGCGAGAACAGGAAAGAGCTCATCATCATGTCGAACGAAAAAAAGCACCAACCTCTCAGCAAAGACAGCGAACAGGCCATGCATGAGGCCGACGCTCACACCCAGAAGTCCAACTCCCACGACGCGGTGCCCGGGGACGACCTCGCCCACTCACACTCCGAAGCCGCGCACACCCACATCAAATCCAACCTGCACGAGCCGCCTCAAGGCAATCTCCCGCAAGGCCCCGTCCCAGGGCGCGAGCGCCAGCCGCCCAAAGGCGTAACGCAAACAGATCGCTCCAGCCGCCAGTAGCCATGCGCGCCTAAGAAGACTTGGGTGAGGTCTGAGCCCCTCATCTACGCTCAGATCTCACCCAATTCGCTCAGAAGCTGGTTCGGTCTCGCCGATAGACCTTCAGCGCTTCGGTTCCCCCGGCCGAGTCGGCTCTTCGGTCGAAATCTCCACCGTCTCCCCCTTGTCTTCGCGCTGGGTCGACAGATCGCCCGTGATCGCCGCCGGACCGGGGCTCGGCGGGATCACATTCCCCTCAAAATCCTCCTCCAGCCGCGTACTCGCCCGCTCTCTCATCACCTTCTTCTGCCCCGACGCGCTTTCTTCGGCCACCGTGTGGTTGGTCACCCCGATCGCTTCCGGACGCGCCCCAGTTGCCGGCCGACCCGCCGGATACTCCCGCTCGGTCGTCTCTTCCGTACCGAGCTTGACGCCGTTGTAAGCCGTCACGCGCTCGTTTCGGCTGCCGGCCGTCTGCGCTCCTTCAAGATCGGTATACATCGCCGCATCCGAGCCCTGACTTCCGTCCGCATTCAGCTGGTTCGGGTCGATGTCGTCCTGTGCCGGGTCCGTATCTTTTTCGGGTTCAGTGTGCGGTGTCGTCGGTATAGCCATGGCTTATCCCTCTTGCCGTTGAGACGCCTTCGCGCCACCCTGCAGTTGGCCCCAACGCGGCGGTCCAGCCTAGGCCCCGCCGAGCTCCGCCAGCGCAGCGCGCGCTCGATCCAGCAGCAAGCCCGTCTCCGCGGCCTGCTTCTTCAAACCCTCGACAATCTGCGGCGGCGCCTTCGCCACAAATCCAGCGTTGCCCAGCTGTCGCTCAGCCGCCGCCGCACCCTTCTCCAAACGCGCAATCTCCTTCAGCAAGCGCTCACGTTCCGACGCTACATCGACCACCCGCTCATACACCACGCCGACATCAAAGCCCCCGCTCGATCGCGCCCCCGCACCGGTCAGCGGAGCCTCCGCAAACTCCACATCCGAAACTCGCGCCATGCGGCCGAGAACATCCCGGTGCGCATCGATCAGCGCCAAAACGCGGTTGTCCCCATACACCAGGATCGGCGCAGCCTCCTTCTCCGGCACGCCCATCTCCTTGCGCAGCCCACGCACCGAGACGATCAGCTCCTGCAGCGTCGCCATCGCCGCCTCCACTCGATCGTCAGCGACAAAATCCCCCGCCTGCGGAAACCGCCTCAACGCAATCGACTTCGCCGGCGCCTGCCCCTCATGCAGCGCGTGCCAGATCTCCTCCGTCAAAAACGGCATAAACGGGCTAAGCAGACGCAGCGCAGCCTCAAACACACTCGCCAGAGCCCCCAGCGAAATCGCCGTCAGCTCGTTCGGAGCCGCACCCTCGCCAAACTCCAAACGCAGCTTCACCAACTCCAGGTACCAGTCGCAGAACTCGCCCCAAAAAAACTGATACACCGCATTCGCCGCCTCGTCGAAGCGATACGCTGCAAGCGCCCGGTCCACCTCCGCCGCAACCGCGCTCAGCCGCGAAAAAACCCAGCGCGTCTCGATCGGCGTCGTCTCCGGCAGAGCGCCCGCGCCTCCATCCGCCGCCGCGCCCACCCAGACCTTATACCCAGCCTCCTTCGCCCGATCCAGCTGCAAGAAAACAAAGCGCGCCGCATTCCAGATCTTATTGGCAAACGCCCGATTGCCCTCGGTCCGCGCCTCCGAAAACGCAATATCGGTCCCCGGGCTCGCCATCGTCGCCAGCGTAAATCGCACAGCATCGGTCCCAAACCGCCCAATGATGTCGATCGGGTCGATCACATTTCCCTTGGTCTTCGACATCTTCTGTCGCTCGGCATCGCGGATCAATCCGTGGATATACACGTGACGGAACGGCACCGTATCGGCAGGCGTGCGGCGACCGCCATCAGGCAGAGGAACGTCGGCCATCAGATGACAGCCGAGCATGATCATCCGGGCAACCCAGAAAAACAGAATGTCAAAGCCGGTCAGAAGAAGGTCCGTGGGGTAGAACGCAGCCAGATCGGGCGTCAGCGTATCGCTCCCGTCCCAGCCGAACACAGTAAAGGGAAGCAGACCCGAGGAGACCCACATGTCGAGTACATCCGTCTCCTGGTGCAGATCGCTCCCTCCACATGCCGTGCAGGTTTCCGGTGTATCGCGCGCGACAACAATCTCGTGGCAGGCGCCGCAGTGCCACGCGGGGATGCGATGTCCCCACCACAGCTGGCGCGAAATACACCAGTCATGAAGATTGTTCATCCATTCGAAGTATGTCTTGGTGTAGTTTTCCGGAGTGAAGCGCACATAGCCCTCACGCACCGCGTCCATCGCCTTCGCGGCCAGAGAGGGCCCTCCACCCGCCGGCTCCTTCGCCACCGCGATGAACCACTGAGTCGAGAGCCGCGGCTCAATCACCGCGCCCGTTCGCTGGCTTACCGGCAACGTCAGCGTATGCTCCTTGACATCCACCAGGGCACCCGAGGCTCCGAGGTCGGCCACCATGCGCTCCCGCGCGGCAAACCGGTCGAGTCCATCGTAAGGCGATCCTTCCAGCCGGATCCGGGCCGACTCATCCAGGATGGACGGCTGGGCCAAGCCGTGGCGTTTGCCGATCGCAAAGTCATTCGGGTCGTGTGCGGGCGTCACCTTTACCGCACCCGTGCCGAACTCAGGATTGGCCCACTCATCCGCGATGATCGGAATCTGCCGCTCCGGTTCGCCATGCACACCGCTCAACGGCAGTACAAGGACCTTGCCCACGAGCTCCTTATACCGTTCGTCGCCAGGGTTCACCGCAACAGCAACGTCCCCAAGCATCGTTTCTGGACGCGTTGTGGCGATCACCACCGACCCCGTGCCGTCCGCAAGCGCATACCGAATATGGAAAAGTTTGCCGGCCCGCTCTCCGCTGTCCACCTCCAAGTCGGAAACGGCGGACTGCAGCTCCGGATCCCAGTTCACGATATACGCCCCGCGATAGATCAGCCCCTGCTCATACAAACGAACAAACGCCTCCTTCACCGCGATCGAGAGACCGTCGTCCATCGTGAAGTACTCGCGCCCCCAGTCAACGCTCGCTCCCAAACGCTTCATCTGGTCGGTGATCGCACTCCCGTACTGCCGCTTCCAACTCCACACCCGCTCGGTAAACAGCTCGCGACCGAGCTCCTTCCGGCCCGTCCCCTCGGCCGCCAGCTGCCGCTCCACCATCATCTGCGTGGCGATGCCCGCGTGATCGGTGCCCGGCACCCACACCACCGTCTCCCCGCGCATCCGGTGCCAGCGCGTCAGGATATCCATCTCCGTCTGGTTCAACATGTGCCCCATATGCAGCCGACCAGTCACATTGGGCGGCGGCAGAAGCATCACAAAACGCGCCCTCTCCGCTGCGCCCGCACCTGCTTCCGCGCCCGGAAACACGGTCACCCCGCCGCTTCCCGTCGCTACTTCAAACAGGCGCTCCCGCACCCAATACTCCGCCCACCGCTCCTCAATCGCAGCCGGTTCGTACGCCTTCGCAAGCTCTCGACCCATAGCCGTTAAGCCTAGCATTCACCCGCACACCTCCCACCCGAAGTCCTCTTCCATCGCCTCTACCGAGCGCAAATTCGGTTCGCGAAACGGAGCGTGCTGTGGATGTGCCGCTGCCAGTACGTCCACTCGTGAGCGCCGGGAAACTCGGCGTACTCGTGCGCAATCTTTCCCTCCTTCAACGCCTCGTGCAGACGTCGGTTGCCCGCAAGGAGATCGTCTTCGATCCCGCAATCAAATCGGATCGGCGGAAGTATGTCGCGATGCCTTTCGAGCCAATGCAGCGCTGAAAGTTCGGGAGCGGGCGCGCACGTCAGGTAGTCGGCAAGCGGCTCCTCGGTGAAGTTCTCCATCTCGTGGATGTCCGTGATGCTTGAATGAGCCGAGATCGCGCTGAAGCGATCGGCGTACTTCGCGCCGAGACGGAGAGCCGCGTAGCCGCCCATCGACAGACCCGCAATCGCGATCTTCGCGTCCGGCAACAGATCCGGTGCGGCGAGCCGGGCAATCGCCGGAACCTCCTCGACAATCCAGCGTTCAACATCTTCACCGCCCGCCCCGATCGAGGTCTGGATAGCCGGCCAGGTGAGATACCCGGAGCCGTCCCGGCTAAGACCGTCACTCGGCATCGCGATCACCATCGGCGCGATGTCACCCGCCGCGAGCAGACGCTGCGCCGTGCGATGCACGCCCGCTTTGTGCGACCACACCCAGTGGCTGCCGTACACGCCGTGGAGCAGGATCAGCAGCGTCCCGATCTTTTCTGCCCGGGGCACCCAAACCGACACATCGGCGCGACGCCCAAGCGCCGCGCTCTTCACCGTCGCGAAACGAAGCCCCTCGTGCTCGTACACCGGCTCCGAGAGCTCGATCGTAGGAAACTTCACGACGTCAATCAAAGACGAACACACCTTTCGCGTTGATGCCTGCGTGCATGTCCGCAAACGCCTGCTTCAGGTCTCGGAGCTGAAACGTGCCGTCGCCGTTGCCGACGGCTGCCTGAACGCTCAACATAGGTGGCTCGTCAACACGACAGCCGTCCCCTATTCAACACGCAAGTCATCCTTTATTCAACACGCGAACCGTCATGGGGATCGCCGGGTCCGGGTCTGGACCAGAGCCGATCGAGCCGATCGAGCCGATCGAGCCAGGCGCCGATGGGCGCGCGCTTTATCTCGCCTGATGCGCAGCACGGCTGCTCGAGCGCCATGGGTGAAGCTCTCTTCCGGTGTCGCTGGTGCGATCTATGATGAGAGGCTGAGCGAGGTGTTGGACGATGGCGACAGTTGGGGACAGGCTGCAGACGGAGATTGTGGTTGCGATGAAGGCGAAAGACGAGCATCGGCTGACGACGTTGCGGATGGCGAAGTCGGCGCTGAAGAACAAGGAAATTGAGAAGCGGTCGCCGCTGGAGGAGGCGGAGGAGCAGGCCATTTTGACGACGCTGATCAAGCAGAGGAAGGATTCGATCGAGCAGTTTACGAAGGGCAACCGGCCGGAGCTGGCGGAAAAGGAACGGCTGGAGATTGCGATGCTGGAGGTGTTTTTGCCGCAGGCAGCGACCGACGAGGAGGTGCGCGCGATCATTCGTGGGTCGATCGAGCATCTGGCGAAGGATGCGGGGGGTGTGCGGCCGGGGCCGAAGGACATTGGCCCGGCGATGCGGGTGGTGCGGCAGAGAATCGCTGCCAGCGGCATCCGGGCGGATGGAACTCTGGTGAGCGATCTGCTGAAGGAGGAACTGGGGTCGGGTCGCGCGGGCTAGATCGGCCCGGCTAGATCGGCCCGGCTAGATCGGCCCGGCTAGATTGGGCGGGGGAAGGGCCTGGTGGCCGTCGTCTCGGCCTTGCGCGATGAGGAGTCAGGGCAGGCAGAAGCCAGGCGCGCGCTGCTTAGGCTATGCTGGTGTGCTTCAGAATAGGAGAAGTCCATGAGCGAGGTTAGGATCTGTGTGCGTCTGAGTGAGGCGGATCTGTCTGCGCTGCCTCCCGAGGTTCGGACGCCGACGTACGATCGGAGCGCGCTGGTCCAGAATACGGTCCACATCGGTGTTGGGGGATTTCATCGAGCGCACCAGGCGGTGTATCTCGACGACCTGTTGCACAAGGCGGAGCAGCCCAGGTGGGGTGAGTGCGGCATCGGCGTGCTGCGGAGTGACGACCGCATGCGCGATGCTTTGAAGGGGCAGGACTGCCTGTACACGCTGGTCGAAAAGAGTGCGGAGGCGCAGGCGGCGCGCGTGATCGGGTCGATTGTGGACTACATCTATGCGCCGGAGGACCCGGAACGGGCGATCGAGAAGATGGCCGCCCCGGAGACGAAGATTGTGTCCCTGACGATCACCGAGGGTGGGTATTTTATCGATGAAGCGACGGGGAAGTTCACGTCTGGGCATCCGGACATCGAGCACGATTTGGCGCATCCAGACCAGCCGAGGACGTCGATTGGGTATATCGCGGAGGCGATCGACCGGCGGCGTAAGCGGGGGATTCCGCCGTTCACGCTGATGTCGTGCGACAACCTGCAGGGCAACGGAGATGTGGTGAAGCGGGTTCTGCTGGGGTTTGCGGAGTTGAGGAACCCGGATCTCGCGCGCTGGATCGCGGAGCATATGACGTTTCCGAACAGCATGGTGGATCGGATTACGCCGGTGACGACGGCGGAGGATCGGGAGGCGATGCGGGAGAGGTTTGGCGTGGAGGACGCGTGGCCGGTGATGACGGAGAACTTCATCCAGTGGGTGGTTGAGGATCATTTCTCGAACGGGCGGCCGCGCTGGGAGGAGGTCGGGGCGGAGATGGTGGCTGATGTTGTGCCGTATGAGTTGATGAAGATGCGGCTCTTGAACGGAAGTCACTTAGCGATGGCGTACCTGGGAGCTCTTACCGGGTACACCTTTGTGCATGAAGTGATGCACGATGAAGTATTTATTTCGTTTATTCGCGCATTTATGGAGGAAGTGACACCGGTCGTTCCTAAGATTCCCGGGGTTTCGGTAGAGGAGTATAAGAGGGTGTTAGTTGAGCGGTTTGCGAATCCGGCGATTCGGGACCAGGTAACACGGATTTGTTCGGAGGGTTCGGCAAAGATGCCGAAGTGGGTTTTGCCGTCGATTGTTGAATTGCTGGAGCGGGGTAGTTCGGTGCGACTGCTCAGCCTGGTAATTGCTAGCTGGATCGTCTACTTGAAGGGAGGTCCGGACGAACGTGGCAAGGCGCTCGAGATTATCGATGCGCGGGCTGGGAAGTTAGGGGAATTAGCCAGATCTGCCGAGCTTGATCCAAGGCCGGTGCTGGGAGTTGCTACAATTTTCGGGCAAGTCCTACCTCAGAACTCAGAATTTGTTGAGCAGGTTCGGCGGGGCATGGAGCTTCTTTCAAAGATGGGGGCCCGGGCTGTAATCGAGATGTATCTTCAGCCGCAAGAAAAGGGAGCTCTGTGAACGGACAAAAAGGGAGCTGGTTAGAGAAGATCGGGCTTCATCCGCAGCTGGCGGTCGGGTATCTGGGGCTGTTGCTGTTTATGATCGGCGACGGCGTGGAAGCTGGATTTTTGTCGCCGATGCTGGTGGATATGCACTTTTCTGAGTCGCAGGCAGCGTTCGTTTTTACGCTGTATGGGGCGACGGCGGCGATCGCCGCGTGGCTGAGTGGAACGTTGTCGGATCTGTGGGGACCGAAGAGGGTGATGTGGGCCGGTCTGTTGATCTGGGTGGTCTTTGAGATTCCGTTTTTGCTGATCGGTGTAGCTCACCGGAACTACGCGGTGATTGCGCTGTGTTACATGTTGCGGGGCTTCGGGTATCCGCTGTTTGCGTTCGGATTTCTGGTGTGGGTGACGGCAGTTACACCGAGTAGATACCTGGCGACCGCGGTGGGATGGTTCTGGGTAGCCAGGACCGGCGGACTACCTACTTTAGGTTCTTTGCTGGCGAGCTTTTCGGTACCGAAGTGGGGCGCCTACGCTTCGCTCTGGCTGTCGACGATTTTTGTCTTGATCGGCGGATTGATTGCGCTGTTTGGAGTGAAGGAGGCGCTCGGTCGAACGGGTTTGCAGGTCGGACGTACGGGGAATCCGCTCCACGTTTTATTTTCAGGAATTTCGATCGTTTGGAAGAAGCCGAAGGTAGGTCTGGGAGGTCTGGTCGCGGTAATCACGACTACTTCCGAGTTTGGATTTCTCCTATTTCTTCCTATTTATTACACGCACACAATCGGGTTTTCGTTGCAGCAGTGGCTGCAGATCCTAAGTGTGATGTTTGCGACCAACGTAGTTTTCAACCTTATCTGGGGATGGGTTGGTGACCGCGTCGGATGGCGTCGGACGGTGACCTTTGTGGGCGCGTGCGGGTGTGCGGTGACGACGCTCGGATTGTTTTATGTCCCGCACCACTTTGGCAGGAATTACCTGTTGGTGGCGCTGGCGGGGATGGCTTACGGAGCGACGCTGGCGGGGTTTGTTCCGCTGAGTGCGATTATGGCGACGCTGGCTCCCGAGTCGAAGGGGGCTGCGATGTCGGTGATGAATCTTGGGTCGGGGACGAGCATCTGGCTGGGGCCGGCGATTGCGGGGATCTTTCTGCCGCGGATCGGAGTTGTCGGCGTGATCTGGATCTTTGCGGGGATGTATGTGTTGTCGGCGATGATTGCGATGACGTTGAAGTTGCCCGCGGAGAGCAGGGTGCGGGTGTTGGAGAGCGCGTAGGTGTGAAGTCCGGAGAGATCGGGTTTGCGCGTCTCTCCGGACTCTTACCTGCTGCGGGTGGCTGGAGCGGATTAGAGGATGGCGTGAAGAACAAACAAACCCAAGAACAACCCCAAGAACAACCGCAGATTCCCTTCAGGAATGACAAGAGGGCAAATGCCCTCTATGCCAGTACCTAAGTCGCGCTAGGCTCCGACCGGTTCGGGCACGGCGACTTTGACGGGTGTGAGCCAGTTGTAGCGGTCGGGTTTTTCGCCGTTGACGAGGGCGAAGAACTCGTCGTGGAGGACGCGGGTGATGGGGCCCATCGCGCCGTCGCCGACCAGGATGCGATCGACGGAGCGGAGGTGGGTGACCTCGGCGGCGGTTCCGGTGAAGAAGGCTTCGTCGGCTATGTAGAGGAACTCGCGGGGAAGGGTTTGTTCGACGACCGGGATGCCGAGTTCCTTGGCGAGGGTAAGGATGGAGGAGCGCGTGATGCCGTTGAGCACGGAGTTGCTGAGCGGCGTGGTGTAGAGGACGCCGCCGCGGACGAGGAAGAGGTTTTCGCCGGAGCCTTCGGAGAGGTATCCGTTGACGTCAAGCGCGATGCCTTCGGAGTATCCGTTGATCTCGGCTTCCATGCGGATCAGCTGGGAGTTCATGTAGTTGGCGCCGGCTTTGGCGAGCGACGGCATGGTGTTGGGGGCGAGGCGGGACCAGGAGGAGACGCAGACGTCGGCGCCCTGGTTGCCGGGGACGTATTTGCCCCACGGGAAGTTGGCGATGTAGATCTCGACCGGGGAGCGGAGGGGGTTGACGCCGATCTCGCCGTAGCCGCGAA
>CAXUIB010000064.1:0-11552 GCA_964250945.1 uncultured Acidobacteriaceae bacterium | reverse complement strand
GCGATGCGACGGTGCACCTCGCCGGCCACCAGAGAGTACGTATCGTTGGCCAGCACCTGATCGCCCGTCTCCATACGCACCGCCAGGTAAGCGCCCTCCGGAACCGTTCCGCGGACGTGCACCTCCATCCCGATCTCCCATCGCTTCAGGTTCGCGGACCACACGATGGATTCGATCGAGGCGAACGGCACCACCTCCATCCATACCGTCTGCCAGATGCCGGTCGTTCGCGGATACCAGATCGAGTGCGGCTCAAGCTTCCAATCCTGCTTGCCCCGCGGCTTGGCCAGATCCTGCGGATCGTCCTCCGCGCGTACAACGATCTCCTGCGGACCTCCGCCGCGGAGGAAGTTGGTAATGTCGACAGAAAACGGCGCGTACCCGCCTTCATGCGCGCAAACCTCCACACCGTTCAGCCAAACCTTTGCGCTATAGTCGACCGCGCCAAAGTGGAGAAACACCCGGCTCGGCGACGTGAACTCCGGACACGAGACCTGTCTGCGATACCAGACAGCGCGGTAGAAACCCGTGTCCCCGATGCCGCTCAGGGTGGTCTCGGGGCTAAAAGGAACCTGGATCACCTTGTCCCAAACCACATCGCTCAGCTGCTCCGCGCGACCCTCCGGATCGATCGCAAACTCCCACTCGCCGTTGAGCGAGACCCAGCCTTCTCGCACCAGTTGAGGCCGCGGATAGCCGTGCGTCCCGTCGCCCTCCGGCTCGTCTTTCAGCAGATCTACCAAGCCAATCTCCCCCAGGCCCCCCAGACCACACAGGCCGGACGCCTCCTGCCGCTCTCGCCAGTCTCGCTGCTCGACGGCTCCTCAAACAATACGTGACCCCGAGGTCTCACGCGCACGGAAAAGATAGACAAATCCGTCTCGATCTAACACTTTCGGGGCACTTCGGAAGCACTGTTCCCCAAAGCCCAGGCCCAGGTCAACGTTCAGGTCCAGGCCAGGTTCAGGCCCAGACTCAAACCCAGACTTACAAACCGCCGCACTCGGATCTCCGGGACAAAGCCTCCGCCCGCACCCTCCTACTTGGACCCCAGAAACTCGAGAACGGCTCGCACCGCCGCGTCCACAAAAGGCGTCTGTCCATGCACCACCCCGGGCAGTTCGACAAATCGCTTGTCCCGGGCGCCCCCCGCACGATACACCTCGCGCCCCTGCCCGATCGGCACCAACGTGTCCGCCGTTCCATGCAGCACAAGCATCGGCGCCAGGCTCTTGTGAACCATGGCCAGCTCGTCGAAGTCCGTCTTTGCATCCTCGTCCGGCGTCAGCCGCTTCAGGGTCTCGGCATCGATCCCGAGACGCGCCGCAAACACCGGCAGCTCTTCCTCGGCGGTCGCGAAAGGGGCCGCCAGGATCAGCCCCGCGACCGTCCGCTCCGAGGCCACATACGCCGCCATCGCCGTTCCCAGCGAGAACCCGTACAGCACCACGCGCCGCCCGGCATACTGCCGGGTTGCCTTGTCGTAGATCCGGAGCGCGTCGGCCCGAAACGCCTCGACATCCGCGGTCCCCTCGCTGAAGCCGTAGCCGCGATAGTCGTACACCAGCACCTCGGCCCCACGGTCCGCTATCCCGCGATAAAGAGCATCCGCCCGATCGATCGTCATCGCATTGCCGTTGAAGAACACCACCACCGGCAGCTTGCGGCGGTCGGCGGCGTCGGCCTTGGCCTCTTTGGCAGTCTTCCCCGCCACAGGCGAGTAGAGCCAGCCGCGCAGCTTCGCTCCATCCGCATCCAGTTCCACCCGCAGGCGTCCCGGCCGATCGACCCAGTCCCGCATCGGCGCCGTCGGCGGAGGCTCCGGGATAACGCCGTTTGCGGGTAAAGCTTGCCCAGAGGCAAACCCACCCAGACCCAGACATCCTGCTAAAAGCAAAACTGCTAAGCCGATCCGCACGGCTTAAGAGTACCTGCACATTGGGCCGTTCACCTCAGGTCAGATCGTCCGTATCAAACACCGGCACCTTGCGCCCCAGAGCAGACACATCGCGCGAGTCCGCGACCAGGCTCTCGACCAGCTCATTCACCACATCCACGTCCGCCACCGCCGTCATGGCCTTCGGCTCGTCGGCCGCTCGGAGGCTCTCTAGCAGCACCGTCGCGTGCGCCACCGCGACGCCATCCTGGTTCAGGCCTTCGGGCGTCTTCGCCTTGATGCCGACGCAGTTGGGCTTGATCTCCAGCAGCTCGGCGACCGAGGCGCGCAGATCGCCGGCGATGGGCACGATTTTGGGTTGCGCCATGACGAGCACGGTGTCGACGTTCACGATGCGGTACCCGGCCGTGTGCACCTCTTCAAGCGCCGTCCGCAAGAACAGGCTCGACGCCGCTCCTTTCCAGCGCGGATCGGACGGCGGAAAAAACGTCCCGATGTCCCCGGCCGAGACCGCCCCGAGGAGAGCATCCGTGATGGCGTGAAGCAGAACATCTCCGTCCGAGTGCCCCGCCAGACCCTCTGTGTGGTCGATCGGCAGGCCGCCGATGATCAGGGGAACGCCCGCCTCAAACGCGTGCGAGTCGAACCCGCACCCAATCCGCATGCTCATCGCGCCCCCAGGAGAACGCCGCCCGCGCGCTGCGGCGGAGTCCCCGAAAGCCCGAGGTAAAACTCCGCCAACTCAATATCGCCCGGCTGCGTGATCTTGAAGTTGCGCGGCGACCCGGGCACCACCGCAACGCCGATGCCCGCGCGCTCCAGCAGACTCGCCTCGTCTGTGCCGGCAAACCCGTCCGCCTCCGCCTCAGCAAAGGCCTGCCGGAGAAGGTCGGCGCGCGCGCCTTGCGGCGTCTGCGCATGCACCACGCGCTCGCGCGGCAGCGTGGCGGTCACGATCGCGCCGTCCGACGTCCGCTCCACCTGCTTGATCGTGTCCACCGCCGGCAACGCAACAATCGCCGCCCCGTGCCGAACGATCGCCTCGATCGTCCGCTCGATCGTTCCCGGCGCAATCAGCGGACGCACCGCGTCGTGCACCAGAACAACGTCCTCCGGGTCACACACGAGCGCTTTCAACGCATTCCAGACCGATTCCTGCCGGTGCTCGCCACCCTCGACCAGGTGCACGCGCTCCGACAGACCATACTCCGCGATCAAAGCCTCCACCCGCTCCCGCTCCGGCCCACGCACCGCGACGCAAATCGCCTCTACCCGGTCCGCCGCAAGAAACGCCCGCAAGGAATGGATCAGCACAGGGACGCCCGCGACCTCCAGAAACTGCTTCGGCGCGCCCGGATGGGCTCCAGCCGCCGCCATCCGCGTCCCAATCCCCGCAGCCGGAAGAATCACAAAAACCCGCATAACCTCAAAGTATACCCAAGCCTGTGGTACAAGCTTAGAACCACGCGCGCTACGATGGTCTCCGTGGCCTCCTCACCGCCCACCCAAGGCTCTCTCCCCTTTCATCGCAACCTCCTCCGTCCCGGCGACCGGATCTGCGTCGCCGTCTCCGGCGGAGCCGACTCCGTTGCGCTCTTCCGTGCACTGCACGCCGCGAACTCGGCCGTTCGGGATGCGCTCGGCGTGGGCCTCTCCGTCGCGCACGTCCATCACGGCATCCGCGGCGAAGAGGCCGACGAAGATTTTGAATTCGTCCGGCAGATCTGCGCCCGTCTCGAGATCCCGCTTCACGTCCATCGCGCGGACGTCCCGGCGCTCGCCGAGAGCACACGGGAAGGCCTCGAGGAGACTGCCCGCAACGTCCGTTACGGCTTCTTCCGCGACCTCCTCCAGACCGGCGAGGCCGACGCCGTGCTGACCGCGCACACCCTCGACGACCAGGCCGAAACCGTCATGATGAAGCTCCTCCGCGGCGCCTGGACCGAAGGCCTCAGCGCCATTCACCCGGTAGTCGAAGTCCCGGGCGTCCTCGGCAAACACCCCGGCCGCATCCTCCGCCCCTTGCTCGCCACCAGCCGCGCCGAGGTCCTCGCTTACCTCCAGGCGATCCACCAGCCCTGGCGCGAAGACCCCTCCAACGCCGACTGGAGCTTTACCCGCAACCGCGTCCGCCACCAGCTGATGCCGATCCTCCGCGATCTGAACCCCAGCGCTGCCGAGAACCTTGCGCACGTCGCCGAGCTCGCCCGCGAGGACGAGGCGCGCTGGCAGGGGGAGGTCGGCCGGCTCTTGCCGCAGATCCTGCTCCCCGGCAAACCGGTTCGCGGCGGTGGCCGGGCCGTCGGCACCGCTCCCGGAGATGCCGAGGTCTCGATCGAGCTCGACCGCCTCCGATCGATGGACCCTGCTCTCCGTCGCCGCATCCTGCGCGCGGCCGCCCGGGAGATCGGCACACGCCTCAGCTTCGACGACACCAGCCGCCTGCTCGAGCTGGCGGGTTTCTCCCCGCTCGCTCAGGTCGGCTCTGGGCTCGGCTCTGGGGGCGGCTCTGGGCTCGGCTCTGGGGGGAGCGTTCGGCTCCCGGATCGTCAGCCCGGCACCCGCCCCGGAGCCGTGCTTCATCTTCCGGACGGCCTCCGCGCCGAACGCTCGCTGCGCGAAATCCGGCTGTTCCGCGCCAACACGCCCGCCGCGCTCCAGAGTAAACTCGCCGGCCTTCCTGTCCCGGTTCGCTGAACGGAGAGCGAATTGCATCCGTGGCGCGGAAGTTGCATCATTTAACCCTGCCCTCTGGCTGGCAGGCCAGCGTAGAATCAGATTTTGCACCTTTAGCACTTTGAGGACATACCTAGCCGTAGCCCAGGTCCGTCGCCGTACTCGGCAAGGTCGCCCGCCGGCGAATCCTTCCGTGATCCCAGCCGTCTACTAAGAGAAGGCTTCAAAGTGTCGGAAGCAGCAAAACAGAGCAAAAGCACCTCCGGGCGCCAACACTCTGAACTGGAAAGTGAGGGGTACACCTGAGCCCCATCGCACGAAGGCCCGCCGGTTCGCTCCGGCTGCCACAGGTTGAGAATGGGGATACGCTTGAATTCGACCGTAAAGCAGATTTTAATTTGGGTGTTCATGATCACCTGCCTGATCTTTCTCTGGCAGTTCGTGGTCAAAGGAACCGGTTCCAACCCGGAAAAGGTCGTCAGCGTCTCCCAGATGCTGAACGACGCCGACCAGGGCAAAATCGGTGAGGTCGTCGTCAACGGCGCCGAGGTCAACGGCAAGTACCGCGACAACACCGCCTTCCGCACCACCATCCCGGCCAACTACCCCGACATGTACAAGACGCTGCGCGACCACGGCGTCAACATCACCATCAAGGACCAGAACTCAAACGCGTGGCTCAGCCTCCTGATCCAGCTCGCCCCGTTTGCGCTCCTGCTCGGCCTCTGGTTCTTTCTTCTGCGCCAGATGCAGTCCGGCGGAAACAAGGCGATGAGCTTCGGCAAATCGCGCGCCCGCCTGCTCTCCATGCAGCAGAAAAAGATCACCTTCAAGGATGTCGCCGGCGTCGACGAGGCCAAGGAAGAGCTCAAGGAGATCATCGAGTTCCTCCGCGAAGCCCAGAAGTTCCAGCGTCTCGGCGGCCGCATCCCCAAGGGCGTTCTTCTCGTCGGACCTCCAGGTACCGGCAAAACCCTGCTCGCGCGCGCCGTGGCGGGCGAGGCCAACGTCCCCTTCTTCTCCATCTCCGGCTCGGACTTCGTTGAAATGTTTGTCGGCGTCGGCGCCTCCCGCGTCCGCGACCTCTTCGAGCAAGGCAAAAAGAACGCCCCCTGCATCATCTTTATCGACGAGATCGACGCCGTCGGTCGTCATCGCGGCGCAGGCCTCGGCGGCGGACACGACGAGCGCGAACAGACCCTCAACCAGCTCCTCGTCGAGATGGACGGCTTCGAATCAAACGACGGCGTCATCCTCGTCGCCGCCACCAACCGCCCCGACGTTCTCGACCCGGCGCTCCTCCGTCCCGGCCGCTTCGATCGCCGCGTCATCGTCGATCGCCCCGATATCCGCGGTCGCGAAGAGGTGCTCAAGGTCCACTCGAAGAAGGTCCCCATGGCCGAGGACGTCAATCTCAACATCCTGGCTCGCGGCACACCGGGCTTCTCGGGCGCCGACCTCGCCAACATGGTCAACGAGGCCGCCCTCACAGCTGCCCGCTTCAACCGCAAGTCGGTCCATATGTTCGACTTCGAGGTCGCCAAAGACAAAGTCATGATGGGCGCCGAGCGCAAATCCATGCTGCTCTCGGACGACGACAAACGCGACACCGCCTACCACGAGGCCGGACACGTCCTCGTCGCCGCTCTGCGCGACCACTCGGACCCGCTCCACAAGGTCACCATCATCCCGCGCGGCATGGCCCTCGGCGTCACCATGCATCTGCCCGAAGAAGACAAGCACACCGTCTCCAAGGACTACCTCGACACCCAGCTCGCCGTCCTCATGGGCGGACGCTGCGCCGAGGAGATCTTTATGCATCGCCAGACCACCGGCGCCGGCAACGACATCGTCCGAGCCACCGAACTCGCCCGCAAAATGGTCTGCGAATACGGCATGTCATCCATGGGTCCGCTCACCTACGGCAAAAAGGAAGAACAGATCTTCCTCGGCCGCGAGATCGCCCAGGGACGGGACTACTCGGACGACACCGCTCGCAAGATCGATGCCGAGGTCCGCAGCTTTGTCGACACCGGCTACAAGTCGGCCTACTCCATCCTCGAGTCGCACGGCGACATCATGCACCGCATGGCCGCCGCCCTGCTCGAGCGTGAGACCCTCGACGCCGCCGAAATCAAACTGATCATCGAAGGCAAGGATCTTCCGCCGGTCCGCTCCCCTCTCGCCCACGCAGAAAACGGCCCTGGCGGCGACACCCAGAAGATCCTCAAACCCGAGTCCGGTCCCGCCGGCCGCAAGCCCGGCTTCGGCGAAGGTCAACCCTCGCCGGCATAACGCAAACCTGACACGCACCACGGCAGAAAGAGGCAGCCCAACGGCTGCCTTTTTCTGCGTCAATAGATCCATCACGCTTGTCTGCCCAGGCTGCCCGCGAGTGCGACAATAAGGGACAAGGCATGCGACCCGCCCTCCTTCTCCCCCTCCTTCCTCTCGCCTTTCTCTCCGGCTGCGGCTACCACAGCGCCGGCTCCGCAACCCATCTTCCTGCCGCCGTCCGCACCCTCGCCGTCCCTGCCTTCACCACGCACACCCAGGCCTTCCATACCGAAATGAGCTTTACGGAGGCCACTGTCCGCGAACTCAACACCCGCACCCGCCTCCGTATCCTCAACTCCGACACACCGGACGCCGACGCCACCCTCCACGGCACCATCCTCTCGCAAGCCTCCTCCCCGCTCACCTACGACTCCGCCAGCGGCCAGACCTCCTCCTACCTCCTCACCATCACCGCCCGCGTCCTCCTCACCGCCCGCGACGGCCGCGTCCTCTACCGCAACGACGCCCTGCTCTACCGCGCGCAGTTTCAATCCACCCAGGACCTGAACGGCTTCATCCAGGAAGACCCCGCCGGCGTCCGCCGCGTCTCCCGCGACTTCGCCCAGGCCGTCGTCTCGGACATCCTGGAGTCCTTCTAAGCCATGCCCACACCCGAGCCCCTCGGCCAGCGCACCTTCACCTCCCTGCGCTCCTTTACCTCCGCCGATCGCTTCATCGCCGAAGCCACCGACCCTGGCAAGCGACGGCCCGGCTACGTCCTCGCCGGCGACGACCTGTTCCTGCAGGATCGCTGCCGCCGCGCCGTCCTCGACACCTACGCTCCCATCGCCGACGGCCTCCGTGATCTCTGCCTGCACGAGTTCGACCTCGCCGAAACCTCCATCTTCGAGGCACTCGACCGCGCCCAGACCCCATCGCTCCTCGCGCCCTTTCAGGTCCTGATCCTTCGCGGCCTCAAAACTCTCTACTCCCGAGGCAGCAAAAAGGCCGAGTTCGAGGCCATCGACCAGTACTTCCGCTCGCCCAACCCGCAGGCGCTGCTCGTCTTCGTCGCCGACCACCTCCGCATCCCCAACGATCTCCGGCGCATGGACATGCAGGATAAGGACCGGTACGACCGCATCCGCGAGACCCTCGGCGAAGCCTGCGGCATGGTCGATCTCGCCCGTGTCGAGGAGACCGACGCCGCTCGCTGGGTCATCGAAACCTCCGCCGCCCAGGCCGTTCGCTTTGACCCTGACGCCGCCCGCGAGCTCGTCGACGCCCTCGGCGCGGACATGATGCTGGTCGCGAGCGAGACCGAAAAACTCCTCCTCTACAGCTCCGCGCCCAGGCTCGGAGCCCATCTCCCGCAGACCGAGCCGGCGATCACGCTGGGCACCGTCGAGACCCTGGTCCTTGCCGCCAAGCAGCGCTCCCTCTACGAACTCACCGACGCCATCACCGCCCGCGACCGCCCCCGCGCCGTAGCCCTTCTTCACGGCCTGCTCAACGCCTCCGACGGCGGCGAAGACGCCGCCATCGGCCACCTCTACCTGCTCGCCCGCACCTTTCGCCAGATGCTCATCATCCTCGAGCGAAACGCCCGCGACACCCGCGCCCTCTGGACCGTCCTCTGGCAAGGCTTCCGCATGCCGCCGTTCGCCGCCGAGGACCTGATCCGCCAGGCGCGCCGCTACCGCTCCCGCCGCGATCTCACCCGAGCCCTCCGCCTGATCGCCCGCGCCGACCTCGATCTCCGCTCCTCCCCCGCCGACAAACGCCTCGTCCTCGAACGCCTCGTCCTCGCCCTAAGCAGCGAAGGGAAACCGAGCAGCTACGAACCCACAGGCCAGTTCGCGATGGAGCTGTAGCGGATTTCTCCTGATCCGCCGGACGTGCTGGTATATACTTTAGTATGTCTCAGGGAGGGAGTGCATGCAAACCACCGCAAAAGTTTTTATGACCGGCCGCAGCCAGGCTGTCCGCCTCCCGTCCGAGTTCCGCTTCGACAAGCGCGAGGTCTACATTCGCCGCGACGAGAAAACCGGCGACGTGATCCTGTCGCGTCGTCCAGGGTCCTGGGCCGATGTCTTTGCCATGCTCGATGCAGCCGACGTCCCCCAAGACTTCCTGAGCCCGGTGGAACGGAAGCAGGACACGCCGCAGCAGCGCCCGGAGCTCTCTGATCTGTGACGCGGTACATGCTCGACACAAACATTGTGTCGTACCTGGCAAAGGGCACCTATCCAAGGATCCGGCAACATTTGTCTGACCTGAGAGACGACGAGGAAGCCTGCATCTCTGCCATCACAGAGGCCGAGCTTCTCTACAGTCTCGCTCGCCGTCCACAGGCGGTCCATCTGCATCGTGCTATCCATGCCCTGCTCGCCAACCTGGTTATCCTCCCCTGGACTTCCACGGCCCCCAGCACCTACGCCGAACTTCGGGCTCGAAACGAGGCACTCGGCGTGACCGTCGGCAACCTCGACCTGCTGATTGCAGCTCACGCCCTTGCCGAAGCAGCCATCTTGGTCACCAACGACAAGGATTTCTCTCAGCTCAGCGGTCATCCAAAGCTCGTCAACTGGACGTAGCCGGAGCCTACGGCATCGGCTCCGCGGCGCCACTCGAGTTACCCATGTCCTAAATTCCATCTTTCGGAGGAGGACAGCGCCGCCCCGCGCCCCCTACAGTCATCTCCGTCGCACAACAAACCTTACGATCCATTGGCGCCAAGTCACCAACCCTTCTAGGCCAGTTCTTCGCGGAGATCTTTATGAACACCCGATCCAGACTCTTCCTCACGCTCGCGCTCGCATCTACCTCCGTCGCGGCTGTTCCCGCCCTCGCGCAGGGCTGCGTCGCCGCCCACGGCAACACGCACTGCATGGACCAGCTCGTCACCACCGCTGACACCGGCGGCTCGGCCGACCGATGGTCGATCCACAACCTTTCGGTCGACATCGGCTACCGCGTCTACAGCTCCAACAAATACTTCCAAGGGACCAACGAGATCGCCCGCCCCACCGCCGTCCGCAACCACCAGAACATCTTCGACATCGGCGTCGAGTACCGCCTGTCGCATCGCTGGAGCCTGATCGCCGACGTCCCCGTCTTCAACGGCACGCGCAACCAGATCTACCCGCCCGTCGGCGTCTTTCAGGTTAGCGGCCTCGGCGACATGACCGTCGGCGCGCAGGCATGGATCTTCCGCCCACCCACCGAAAACGGCGGCAACCTCGCCGTCAGCGCCTCGCTCAAGATCCCCACCGGCATCAACAACGCCACCGGCTCGGCGCTCTATAAAGGCCACATCGTCAAAGCCACCGCCGACCAGTCGCTGCAGCCCGGAGACGGCGCGTGGGGCTTCAACGTCGGCGCCCAGGGCTATAAATCCCTATGGCGCCGCGCGGACCTCTACGGCCAGGGCGTCTACCTCTTCAACCCCGTCGACACCAACAACATCCCCACCTTCCGATCGCAGCCCGGCCAGGGCTTCATGTCCGTCACCGACCAGTACCTCTTCCGCACGGGCCTGTCGCAAGGCGTCCCACGCGTGCGCGGCCTGGCCTTCTCACTCGGCCTGCGCGGCGAAGGCGTCCCCGTCCGCGACCTCATCGGCGCGAGCGACGGCTTCCGCCGGCCCGGCTCCATCCTGTCGATCGACCCCGGCGTCCTCCTCAACATGCGCCACACCACGCTCGCGGTCAACGGCCCCTGGGCGCTCCGCCGCAACCGCCCGCCCAGCGTCCCCGAGATCCAGAACCACACCACCAACGGCGACGCCTTCTTCGCCGACTACACCGTCCTCGTCAACCTGGCGCACCACTTCTAGAGCCCCGCCGCCGTTTTCCCGCACACGGAGCCCGACGTCCCTTGGACACGGGCTCTTGTGCGTCTACGGTCATCCGCAGCTTCGCTAAATATCGGAGCGGAGCGCCGCTACACCTGTACCGTCGGCACCGGGTACCGCGCCAGCCGCCGATCCGCCGTCACCAGGGTCACACCCTCCACCATCGCCTGCGCCACCAGCATGCGGTCGAACGGATCGCCATGCAGCATCGGCAGCTCGCGGACAGCGCTCGCGTACTTCGACGAAATCGTGAGCTCGGCAAAGCCATAGGTCTTCATCGCGGGGTCGATGCGCAAACCAGGGTCGATCTTTCCGACGGCTTGCTTGATCGCCAGCTCCCAGAACGAAACCGTGCTGACCCAAAGCGTAATCTGATCATTCTCGATCAGATCCAGCACCGCTCGCGGAACACGCCGCCTGTCTCGATCCAGCCAGATCACGATGTTGGTGTCGAGCAGATACGATCTCTCGGGCACCTCTAGCGCTCAGGTTCCGGCTCATCCCGCAGACACTCAAACATCTCAAGCGGCAGGTCGTCGTAGAAGTCGGGAGCAATCCACGTGATTCCCATTACGTTCTGCCCAAACTGACGCCGCCCCGGCTTCTTCTCTTTCTCGATCGGCACCATCTTCAACACCGGCTCCCCAGCCTTGGCGATCACGACCTCTTCGCCGCGCGTCGCCTCCTCCACCAGCCGCGAGAAGTTCGTCTTCGCCTCGTAGATGTTGTAAGTCGCCACAGGACACCTCGGTTCTAAGTATCCCGCCTCGCCTGACCCTGGTCAAGCTAGTCAAGCTCTCCACGCTGCTACCATCAAAGGCAGCCTCATGCCAGACGCTCCTGACC
>CAXUIB010000063.1:9811-11796 GCA_964250945.1 uncultured Acidobacteriaceae bacterium | reverse complement strand
AACCTGCCCAGAAGCCGCTGCACGACCTTCTGCTCCAGATGGAGCTGCACGACCTCGTCGCCAACAGTGCCCGGGTCGTCGAAAACCACGGGCCGGATTGCTGCCTCGCGTCGCCATTCATGGAGCTTCTGGTCGCGCGGGCGAGGGGCGCGCACGCTGTCCATGGTTTCGGTCCAGGAAACGCTCAGCTCGTCGAGCCTCGGAAGCAGAAAGCGCCCAGCATCCTCCCTCTGAAGCGGCGGAGCATGAAGCATCTCCAGCGCGCAGGAGATGGCGGATCGAAAGTGCGCCCGGTCCAGGCCGAGCTGCTTTTCCGACTTGACCATCATGTCGCGGAGCCCGTCGATAGATTTGCGGAGAGTGTTCTGCCGCTCACGCGCAGACTCAAGCTCGTCGATCAGAGCTTCCCGGCGCTCCGGCGCGAGCTGGGCTCCATCGATCCGCGTCTCGATGTGCTCAATCTCATTCCGACTGATGCCGTGGCGGAGCAGGTTCTCCACTTCCTCGTCGATGACCTGCGACAAGCTGCCAAGTTCCTCCCGGATCGTCCTGGTCTTGCGGACGACGGCCTCCAAAATCCGGTCTTCGGGCCTCTGCTCGTAGACGAAGTAAGCACAGAACACCTGCTTCGCGGGCTGGAGCTTGCGGTCGATGCGTCCGTTGCGCTGCTCCATCCGGCTTGGGTTCCAGGGTATGTCGAAATGGAAGAGCCGGTTGCAGTGGGCCTGGAGATTGAGGCCCTCGCGGGCGGCATCGGTGGCGAGCAGAATGCGGACCGGATGCTTTTCCGGTGGTGCGTTAAAGGCTGCCTTGATCTCCTCGCGCCGCGCCGGTGAAGTCGATCCACGATAGGTGACGATCCGCTCGGCGGCACGTTCGGTGTCGGCGATAGCCGCGTTGAGCTGCTGCTCCAAGTAGCGCAGGGTGTCTTCGTATTCCGTGAAAATGATGATGCGGTTTCCGTTCCATGAGCCCGCCGGGCACATCTGCTCCTCAATCCAGCGCAGGAGGTGCCGGATGCGCGCGTCCGGCTCGCCGCTGCGGGCTTCCGCAAGCCGGAGCATGCGGCTCAACAGTTCCTGCTCCGTGGAATGCGCTTCGGCGGCGGGAAGAACGGTGGTCGCCACCTCGACCTGCGCCTCTAACTCGGCCCCAGTCTCCTCCTCATTGAGCTCGGCATGCTCATCCTCGCTGCCGACAGAGCCCCGAAGCAGATCAAACCCGCTGTCGTACGCCCTTAAAGGCTCGCTTTGCTGTTGCCGTTGAATGGTCCTGGCGTGCACCCTCAACGTCCGATAAAACGCCTCGATCGAGGAAAAGAGCCGCTGCTGGAGACTGCCCAGCAAAAGGCCGGAAGCGGCCTGCGCGCGTTTTGACTGGCCAGCCAACCGTTCGAGGCGAACCTCGCGGTATCGGGCGAGCAAGCGCGCCAGCTCCAGCTCCGGGGCGTCCTCGGGCAGACCGGACAGGGTGATCTGCTCGACGACTCGCTCCGGGAACTCGCCCTGGATTGCCCGCAGGTCCTCCTTGATGCGACGTACGAGCACGTCCTCCCGGTTCTGACGAGTCACCGGCGTGCCCCGCAGGAATCTTTGCGGGTCTAATATTTCAAGCAGCGCGGAGAAGCTGTTGGAGTGCCCGTTGTGCGGAGTCGCGGAGAGAAACAGCCGGTGCTCAAAGCGCGGTGCCAGATTTCGAACGGCGTGGGTCATCTGCGAGTCGATCGCGTACCGCTGTGCGCTCGCCGGAGCGGCATGATGGGCCTCATCGAGGATGAACAGGGTGCCAGAGCGGAACTCTCCGAGCCAATCGCGCAGGCCGCTCGTGTAGGCCTCGTCCGTCAGCAGCCGGTGCGAGATCAGGAAGCGTGAGTTCGTCTTCCAAGGATTGACGCTGAAGCCGCGCTCCCGGCGAATTCGCTGGACAAAGGCCCGGTCCAGGATTTCAAAGCGAAGCCCGAAGCGGTCGGAAAGCTCCTCTTGCCA
>CAXUIB010000063.1:3875-9711 GCA_964250945.1 uncultured Acidobacteriaceae bacterium | reverse complement strand
AGCGTATTCAGGTAGGCGGCAAAGCGCTTGGGCGGGTCAAAGCTTCGTTCGCCGAGCTTTCGCCAGAACTCATCACCTCTGACCTCGGCGTCCAACTCATGCTCCCAGAGCACTTCCAGCTCCTGCCCTTGCGCGTCATCCTCCACGCAGGACAGGCGAACCCACGTTGCCCCCTCCGCTCCGCCAGGCTTGATGTCCTCCACGAGGTAGAGGCGCTGGCGGACGCGCACCATCACGCCGATGGCTGGCAAAGTGCTTCTATAGTTTGGACTTACGGTAATTGACGGTAAGGGGAAGGGCATCTCCTGCATGTTCCTCGGAACTGGGCCTCGCTGCCTAAAGCGGAACAGGGCTCGCAACATCATAGAGGCTCGCCAACGAGTTCGCGCCCAGTACCGCTTTTTGAAGTTCCAGAATCATGACCTTGGTACCGCAATGGACTATCAGGTCCAGCTATATCCAGGCTGGACAGCGCGACTTGGATCCTTCCTTGTCAAGCTAGGGTCAGTTTGGGCTCGATCTGGACGCTTCTGAGCCTTCGCCAAAAGGTCGCTTGGACATCGCAAGCGGGAGAGATGAGGATTAGGCTTACGTTCCACTTTCAAGCAGTGGTAGGCAGCATGGTTGGCCTCCCGGACCCGCTGTTGCTGGACTCTTCTCACCGTGCGGGCTGACGAGCTTACCTCGAGAGCCGATTGACTTTCCGCAGCGTTCCATACGGGGGGATCTTCAAGCCCGAGAGCGAGCCAGCAAGCGGCACACAGTCGCGGGGTGGACGGAGAAGAGCCAAGCCGCGTCGGCTGTGGACTTCGCTCCGCTTGCGACCGACTGATGATCTCGTTCTCTGGTGCGCGGTCAGTTTGCGCCGACGACCTCCAACTCGGCCCTGCTTGCGAGCACACAGCAGGCCGTTGCGCGTCCGCTCACGAACCACCTCCTTTTCGTACTCGGCGAAAGTCGCAAGCAATTGCATCAGCATTCGTCCAGCGAGGCTGGTGGTATCGGTTGCTTCAGTGAGGCTGCGGAATCCCGCTTGGAGGTCATGGAGCCGCTCCATAATGTGCGACACGTCCTTGAGGGATCGCGACAAACGATCAAGTCTCCACGCGACGAGCACGTCCCCGCTGCGCATATGATCGAGTAGCTGGTGCAGTTCCGGGCGGTCCCACCTGCCGCCTGAAGCTTGCTCGACATAAATGGATTTGCAGCCTGCGCTCTTCAGCTCGGCGGTCTGGGCGGTTGCGTCCTGATCATTCGTCGAAACCGTTGCGTACCCGATCTGCATTGCTCAACCTCTATCGCCAAGCACCTCAATATGGCAACGGTGTTGTGCAACTCCGAAACAGACGCCATGAAGAGGTCCTCGCGAGGCAGGTGATCGAAGCCCCTTACGTAAGCGGCGATAAATCCGAGGCGCACACGCATGCCGAGGGCACCTTCCTGACCTCGCCGATCCAAACTCCGCCTGCCAAAGTCGCCCGAGTTCGATGCAAAAGCACGCCGCACCGCGTGATGCACGGCATAGCCCGGCGGAGCCGGAAGGCTCGCATGCGGCTGTTTCGTGGCACACCCGAACAGCAATTGGAAATGCAGCCCGCGCGCCATAAATTTGCTCATCGGTGCCACGGAAATATCACCTGAAGAGCTCCGAGCAGCAGCAGCACACGGTAAAGAACGCCGTCAGATGGCAAATCAAACAACCGCACCGCGCCCGGCACATCAAAGCGCTGAGCCTCACCCAAGTGACTATTCGCTCGCACAATTCACTGAAGTGCGGCACATGCACGTCATGCATCCTGTTCCCAAAAGCGCATAGAAAGCTTGAAGCTGACGGATTGCTCGCGCGCGCAGATGCCGCCGGTGGGAGTCAACTCCACCATACCGGAAGCATCTTCACCCGTTAAATGATTAATTCAACTGAGGTTAACCACCAAGGTGGAAATGGTGGCAGACTCCTGAAATTTGTCCTCTATATATACGTTCTAATGCGGATTCTACTCCCTTTACGCTATTTATTGTAGCTATCTCCACCTTTACCACCTAGAGGGTTCAACCCCCTGTCAATACTGCCGCAGGGTAGTGGGGATCATCCCCACCGCATCGCCTGCATCCCCACCGCACTCCGCCTGCCCGAGCAAAGCGATTCGCTCCCTCCGGCTTTCGGTTCCTGTGTTGGGGAGGCAAACCCAACGTTATTCCACGCGGACGCCTGCCCCACCAGTATCAGCCGTCGGAGGGCAAAAACCATGCCTGAACTCTCTCCCACCTCGCGCCTGGCTTTGATCTGCCTGCGCGCCGACTCCACTCCCCTCAGCATCCTCGACCTGCTCAACCGCACCGGGGCCTCCTACGGCGGATGATGGACGCGCTTCGCTCCCTAGGCCTTGCCGTTCGCACGAAGCGCGGGAAGAACAGCTTCTACACGGCGGTGCCTCGTGCCTAGGGTCATCCGCGAAGTCCTGGCCTCGCAAGAGCCGTTTGCAAACCACGAGAAATGCGCCGATTACATCGAGCAGGTACGAATCGGCAAGCGTCCCGATATGATCGACGGAAAGCCGAAGATCATCTCAGTGCCCAAGCATGAGGTCGAGCAGGATGTAATCGACATCGTTCTGTGGCATCTGCGCTCGGGCGGCATCCTGTTTCAGTCGGCGCGCCCCTACTACTTCTGCAAGCGCGAGCACCGGCTCTACGATCTAACCACTGACGTGGACGCCTACCTCGCGAAGCTCCGCCTGCACAAAGGCTCGCCCCTTCATACCCAGGTAGCCGCGAGCGTGCGCCTCGCCGCCAAGGAAGCTCCCGAGCGGACGCTCCATAAGCTGAGCTACTTCAATAAAAAGGCTCTAACTGTTTACATCTATACTTCGCCGACCACCATGGTGCGGGTGCGCGAATTCGAGATCGAGACCGTCCCGCTCGGGACCGATGACGTCATCCTCATGGCTCCTGATACCCGCCCCTGGCCGACGCTTGATGAACTGCGTCCTTACATGGACGAGATGCGCTCCGTACTGGGCCAGTCCTGCGCCGAGCCTCGCCCCGGCCTGCCGATGACCGATCTTGTAACGACGCGCTGGGGCCGCGCGGGCCATCTGACCCCGTACCAAGCACAAAGGGTGTTCATGCAGCGCTGGCTGTTCTTGTATTTTGCCTCAGCCTACGCGGAGGTCTGGCCCTTCCTGTTCCTGACCGGCGAAACAGGATCGGGCAAGTCCACGCTCCTGGAACTGTGGGGCGCGGCGCTCCACGGCATCTTCATCCGCCTCAAGTCCCTGCCCAAGCCGCAAGACCTGGGGACCGCGCTGGCATCGGCCTCCCTTCTCTTCTGGGATAACGTGGACCGGGGATTCGACTCGAACGCCAAAAAAGACCCGCAGTTCCTGGATACGGTGTGCCAGATCGCCACCGGCGGAGTGGCGACAAAGCGCGTGTTGTACTCGGACGGGGATGAGCATCAGACCGACCTGCTCAACCATGTGGCCTTTACGTCCATCAACATGCCGTTCGCCGCCGAGGACATTCAGCGCCGGGTTATTCATCTGACGATCGAGATGATCCGCTCCGGCAATCGGGCCGAGGACGATAAAATCGACCGCATCGAGCGCACCATCGAAGCCCGGCCCCGTATCCTGGCCGAGCTGCTTCTCCGCATCCAGAACGGCATCCGTGCTCACCGGGAGCAGTTCCCGAATCAACCCACGGTGACGCGCATGGCCGCCTATGAGCGCTTTACGCACCGGCTCGCGCAGCTCGAAGATAGATACATTGAGTGCCGGGATGTATGGGGCGCGATCGTCGAGCGGTACGGCGAGAATATCCGCGCCGACAATCCTGTCTATAAGGGCATCGCGATGTGGCTGGCCTCGAACCCGGAAAACCTGGGCCGGAAAACGCAATCGACCGTGCTCTGCGCCGAAATCCAGTCACTCTACGAAACCTTGCGGCTGCCCTGGGCGTACCAGAATCCTATCTCGCTCGGGCGGGCGATCAGCCATAACAGGTCCGCGCTTGACGCCCTCGGCATGGTCAAATACCCGCCGCAGCAGGGGCGCGAGTATTACCGCTTCGTGGTGGGCGAGGACGAGATGCACCAGTTCCGCGAGGAGCTGAAGGGCTACGCGGAAGCCAAGGCCCGCCATGTCCCTTCCTACATGGACACACCCGTGAGCAAGCTCGCGGCAAAGCTCAACAAAGCGCTCGATGCAACGCCGAAAACACCCATGAGCTTCGACGATGTGGAGGAATTGTCATGAGCCGCTGGGAGTACATCGACAACATGAGCCGGTTCCTCCGGCAGCACATCCTGGTGCCGGACTGCCTGGTTGAAATACGCGGCTTGAAGACGGGGGACGACGGCATCCCCCGTTCGATCTCCGCCTTTTTCGACAACCCCTACAAAGCCGGAAAAACCTGCTGGTGGATGATGGAAAGGGGCTTCTCTATCTATTACACCCTAAATCCGATTAAGGCCGACTCCGACCTGGGCCGCCGGGTCAAGCCGAACCAGATCGCGAAGCGCGGGCCGTTCGAGCCCGGAGTGATGAGGCCATCGGTTTCCGCGAGCGACGCCGACATCGCATACAGGCGCTACATGCTGGTCGACGTCGACCGGTGCGTCCCAAAGGCTGCTCGACCCAGGGGGAGCGGGCTTCCGCCATCGCGGTGGCGATAGCGGTGAGGGACTGGCTCACCGATCGCGGCTGGCCCGCGCCCACGGTGATCGACTCCGGCAACGGTATTCACTTGCTTTACCGCATCGGGGCGCACACAGGCACGGAGACCATCCGAACCGCCTTGCGCTACCTGGCGCACATGCACGATAGGCCCGAGGCCAAGGTCGATACGTCCGTTTACAACACCGCGCGCGTATCGAGGATGCCCTGGACCCTGAACCGCAAGGGAGAGGACACCACAGAGCGCCCCCACCGCTGGGCCAAGTTCGTGAAGGACGGCGGCGGGCACGAGGTCACCTCCGACCATTTCCAGTCGCTTGTTGCCGAAGGAGCCTGGCTCGCGAAGCCGAAGCCGGTCGAGCGGCGCGAGCTCGCGGTAGACGCGCAGCAGGTGCAGGACTTCCTCGGCACCTATGATTATGATAATGTGATCGACTTCGGCGAAGCCATCCGGCATGACGGCAAGTGGATGTGGCTTTTTTTCGAGTGCCCGTTCGTGGAGGGGGAGCACGAGGGGATGGAGCTGCCGGGCGGGCGGTCAAAGACCACAGTTATCCTCAGCAACGAAGGTCTCGGCTTCAAGTGCCTGGCGGCAAAATGCGAGGAGCATGGCTGGGCCGCGTTCATGGCCAAACTTCATGAGTTGAGCGGACGCAAGCCCGTGTTCAATCCTTATGTCGAGTGGGATGAAAAATGGGCCGAGAAATGGGGCGGCGTCGATGAAGCTCCCTTGCCTGAGCCGGAACAAATCGTGAAGGCGCGGGCTTACCACCTGGCTATGTTCCGAAGAGCGCTAGCGAGTTGAAGATTTATTCGAGCCAAAGGAGACGCATCATGGACGCTGCGTCGGCATGTGCAATGTCGGTGTTCAACTCACCGGCAGGCCTAGGCTAGCCTCACCAAGGCAGTCGGTCAACGTTACTAAGTACCAGCGGCAGCCCGAGCTGCGCCGGTCTGCCCGACACTGTTCGCGCCAGAGCTGCAGCAGGAGCAAACGGCACCACGTCCCACTTGGCATCAGGCGACCGGGGCGTGGTGCGCCTGGCGATCACCGATGTCACATTTGGTCAAAATCACTGTTTCGTCGCGCGTGATGCGCGAGCCCCGGACCCCGCCCCCGGAAGTCACGGTCGCGGGTTGTACCCCGGGGGGGGCGGGGT
>CAXUIB010000063.1:0-3865 GCA_964250945.1 uncultured Acidobacteriaceae bacterium | reverse complement strand
CCCGGAGGTCTCCTCGTTTCTCTGGCTTAAGCCTACCAAGCCGAGCACCTTTCCGTGCCATATTCCAGGTGGAGGCGAACGGGTCGGTATCGGCTTTCATGCAGACTAAGATCGCCGCCTCCCCGCAGACCGCCTCTGCCGTCGTCCAGCTCCGGCTTCTCTATGACCGGAAGACCGCCGCCCTCCAGTTCTCAATCAGCATTCGCTCGCTCGACTACCTCATCGCAGGTAAACAGCTCGCCACGCGCCGAATCGGTAAGAAGGTTCTGGTTCCGCATGGAGAGCTGGTGCGATTCGCCGCTGGAAACCACTACGGCTCAGTAATCCAGAACTGATCACGCGGTGGCTGTTTGTTCGGACATCCTGTAAGCTCAATCCGAAAAACAGCCCCGCTGGAGAGAGCGCAATGCGAGGAGTTTTTGAGAGGCCAAGCGGTTCGGGTGTTTGGTGGATTTTGTACTACGTCGACGGGAAAAGGCGACGAGAGAAGGTCGGGCGCAAGTCTGATGCAGCCAAGCTTTACCAGGTACGCAAAGCAAGCGGCTCAATCGGCCAGAAGCTGCCTGAGTTGAGGAGAACCCGAAAGATCACAATCGCCGATCTTGCAGACCTGGTCCTGGCCTATACCGCGAACCACAAAGACTTTCGGGCTACATGACAAAGGCCAAAGTGATTAAAGCGGGCCTCGGCGATCGAGATGCTGCGAGCATCACTCCATCCGAAATCGAACAGTGGCTATCCTCGCACTGGGGGACCGCAGCTACCTACAACCGGTACAAAGCGTTCATGTCTCTTTCGTACCGACTCGCGATTCGGGAAAGCAAGGTTTTCTCGAACCCGGCGAGGGACGCTGCACACCGCAGGGAGCCAAGCGGACGAGAAAGATTCTTATCGCGTGAAGAGTATGCGTTGCTTCATGAGGTGATTGCACGAACCCAACCCAGACACTTGGCGGAGTTCATCGTGAGCGTCCACTCAGGCATGCGGCTGAGCGAACAGTATCTTTGCCGATGGAGCTGGTATCGCCCCGAGAGGTCGGCCATTCGCCTTCCCGGAACCGCGACCAAGAACGGAAAACCTCGCGATGTCATCCTGAACGCCGATGCCACTGCGGCAATCGAATCTCTTCGTCGCCCAGGACAGAAGGGAATAGATCGCATCTTCCCCCGCGATGGGAGAGCCGGAAGAGGTAAGAAGGAATGCTATGACAATCGGTCGTGGTTCGACCCATGCTTATCCGAGGCAGGGATCGAAGGCTACGTTTGGCATTGCAACCGGCACACCTTCTGCTCGTGGCTCGCGATGTCGGGGGCAACAACGCTTCAGATCATGGCTGCGGCGGGTCATTCCGGCCCCGCGATGGCAGCTCGCTACAGCCACCTCAATACCCAAAGCGAGTCGTCGCCGGTTCACCGGATCGCCAGGATGCAAGCGGTGGCCGGTTGAAACGAACAGCCACCTATACAGCCACTAAATAAACGCCTTTCCCGGCATGGAAAGGCTTCTTTGCCTAAATCATTTTGTATGAATGGTTTAGGTGGTGGGCCCACCAGGACTTGAACCTGGAACCAACGGATTATGAGTCCGCTGCTCTAACCAATTGAGCTATAGGCCCGCGTGCGTCGCCAGGGTGCAACAACAGTGTAGAGCAGCTTCTAGCCCTTACGGTTTTCAGGTACCGCGACAGCCCGAAAGCGCGTTGCCAGTTGCCGCAGCTCGTCGGTCAGGTTTGCCCCGGCCAGCGGCTTGCCGTGCCCCGGCGCGACTACGGCCACGTCCATGGCGGCCAGGCGCTCCACCGAGCGCTGGGCCGCGGCCCAATCGGAGGTGAAGTAAGACGGAGGACCGTGCAGCTCCGGCTGTTGGGCCAGCGCTGCTTCAAAAAAGGATTCCGGCCTGGTGGTGCAAAAGGCATCGCCCACCAGCAGCGTGCGGTCGCTTGCCCGGTAAAGCGAACAATGGCCGGGCGTGTGACCCGGCGTGTGGATGACCTCCCAGCCGGGCATCACAGCGCTGACGCCAGGCTCCAACACCTGGAGGCGCCCGCGCAGATCAGCCGGGCCTTTGGGATACAGCGGCGACAACAGGCTCATCAGGCCGCCGCCCGCGCCCGCATTCGGTGCCGGATACTCGCGGTCACCCGTTAGATACGGCGACTCAAGCGTATGCGCGTAAACCGGAACGTCCCAATCTTCGGCCAGAGCCGGGGCCGCGCTCACATGGTCGAAGTGTCCGTGGGTCAGCACAATCGCATTCGGCGGCCCAGGGTGGTGCTTTTCGGCCCAGCTACGGATGCGGCTCGCCGTCATCGGCAGCGCCGCGTCAATCAGCGTCCAGCTCCCATCGGCGTGCGTCACCGCGAACACGTTGACAAACGCGATCCGCAGCCCTTGCACCCCGGCGGCAATCGCGTCCATCGGCACAATCTGTCCGTCGTCTACCAGCACCTTGTCCACAGTCCCTCCATCCTCTTACGATGCGAGCCGTGACGGAGCTATCGCTTCCACTTCTCCAGGAACTGGTGCACGGAGGCCGACTCCATGTGCCGCATGTCGGAGAACTCGCCGCTCTGCCCATAGATGGAGGTGCCATTCGGCTTAAGAACGGCAAGCGCGGGCACTCCTTTTTTCAGGTTCACGCCGTACTTTGTGCCGATGTCCAGGTTTTGATCGATGCGCCGCCCGACATTTACATCGACCAACACGAAGTTCTTGTCGAGCAACGGCTGATTGTCCGGCTGGTGAAAGTACACGTTCAGCACCTGGCAGTCGCCGCACCAGTCGCCGCCGAAATCAAGCAGCACCCGCTTGTGCTGGCGCTTCGCGGTCGAAAGCGCCGCGTCAATATCGGCCTGGGCCGCGCTTACATCCGGGTAGATGTGCGCGTGCGGCAAGGGCTGCTGCTGGGCCACAACAGCCGCGGAGCCCAGGATCAACGACAGGATGGCACCGGAAACACCTAGGTTCACTTTCATGGCAACTCCTTGTTTCGGTTCGCGGTTTCGGTTCACGGTTCCAGTTCACGGTTTTAGTTCAATGTTTGGGTTCGCGATTTCGGTTCACGTTTGATCGACAGTTCGGCCAGCATACCGCATGGGCGCGTTCCGCCTCAGGCCAGGTCTCACAGTTCTGTCGCGTGGGTTGCAAGCAGGCTCTTTGCCCGCCCTACGAACTCGGCCAGCGGCATGGACCCGCCGTCGCCCTTGCCGCGCGTCCGCACGCTTACAGCGGCCGCCTCGGCCTCCTTGTCGCCCATCACCAGGATGTACGGCACTTTTTGCAGCGTCAACTCGCGAATTTTGGCGTTCATCTTCTCATTGCGGCTGTCCAGCTGCACGCGCAGACCAGCCAGCTCCAGCTGCGCTTTGACCTCCTGCGCGTAGGTGAGGTGGCGCTCCGAGATCGGCACCAGCCCCACCTGCACCGGCGCCAGCCACAGCGGAAACGCGCCCGCATAGTGCTCGACCAGCACGCCGAAGAAGCGCTCGACCGAGCCGAACAACGCGCGGTGCACCATCACCGGCTGGTGCCGCTCGCCATCCTCGCCCACGTACTCCAGCTCAAAGCGCGCCGGCAGGTTGAAGTCGAACTGCACCGTGCTGAGCTGCCACAAACGCCCCAGCACGTCGACCAGCTTGATGTCGATCTTGGGCCCGTAGAATGCGGCTTCGCCCGGAATCGTCGTATACGGAATGCCCTTGCGATCAAGCGCGCTGCGGAGCGAGCCGACCGCCAGCTCCCAGTTCTCGTCAGAACCCGCGTAGCTCGCGCGGTCCTTTGGGTCCCAGGTGGAAAGCTCGACCTTGAAGTCGGCAAAGCCAAAGGTCGTGAGCACCGATTGCGCGAAGTCGATGCAGCCGACCACC
>CAXUIB010000062.1:0-12009 GCA_964250945.1 uncultured Acidobacteriaceae bacterium | reverse complement strand
CTCCAGAACCCGTTGCAAAAATGGTAAACTTTGAGACACCCATGGCACCCTTGAAGACGTTGCTTCTGAACCCTCCCTCCTTTGAAAACTTCGACGGCGGCGCCAGCTCCCGTTGGCCCGCGACCCGCGAGATCGAGTCCTACTGGTATCCCGTGTGGCTCGCCTATCCGGCCGGCATGCTCGAAGGTTCGCGTCTGCTCGATGCTCCGCCGCACCACGTCTCGGCGGACGAGACGATCGAGATTGCGAAGTCGTATGAGTTTCTGGTGCTGTTTACATCGACGGTGGGCTGGACCGGCGACCACGCTCTCGCGCGCGCCATCAAATCGGCCAATCCGGCGATCAGGATCGCCTTTGTCGGGCCTCCGGTCACCACCGATCCAGACCGCGCTCTGAACGAATGCGAGGTGATCGACTTCATCTGCCGCCGCGAGTTTGACTTTTCTGTCGTGGAGTTTGCCCAGGGCAAGCCGATCTCCGAGATTCTCGGCATCTCCTACAAGGACGCGTCCGGCACCATCCAGCACAATCCGGACCGGCCGCAGGTGGAAGACCTCGACGCCATGCCGTGGGTGACGGACATCTACGCGCGCGACATGGACGTGACCAAGTACAATGTGCCGTTTCTTTTGCATCCGTACGTGGCACTTTACTCGACGCGCGGATGCCCGGCCCAGTGCACCTTTTGCCTTTGGCCGCAGACGCTTTCGGGCCATGCCTGGCGCAAGCGGTCCACCGAGGATGTCGCGGCCGAGATGGCGCATGCGAAAAAGCTGTTTCCGCACGTCAAGGAGTTCTTCTTTGACGACGACACCTTCAACATCCAAAAGGCGCGGACGGTCGAGCTCTGCGCCAAGCTGAAGCCGATCGGCCTTACCTGGTCCTGCACATCGCGCGTGACCACCGATCGCGAGACCTTGAAGGCGATGAAGGACGCCGGCTGCCGGTTGCTGATCGTTGGCTTCGAATCCGGCGATCCGCAGATCCTCAAAAATATCAAAAAGGGCGCGACCGTCGAGCGCGCGCGCGACTTCGTCAAGGACTGCCACGACCTCGGCCTCGTCATCCACGCCGACTTCATTCTTGGCCTGCCCGGCGAGACGAAACAGTCGATCCGCAACACCATCGACTTCGCGAAAACGCTCGATTGCGAAACGATTCAGGTCTCGATCGCGCACGCCTACCCCGGCACCGAGTTCTACGATTTCGCGGCCAAAAACAAATTCATTACCAACGAGAATATGTCCGACCACGGCGGCCACCAGATGGCTCACATCGAGTACCCCGGCCTGCCGACCGAGTACGTGATGGAGATGGTCCACAAGTTCTACGACGAGTATTACTTCCGTCCGAAGGCGGCGGCCCGGGTCGTCTGGAAAGCCATCGTGAACCGCGACGTTCCTCGGCTGTACGAAGAGGCGAAGTCGTTTATGAAGCTGCGCGCGCAGCGCAACAAGGCGTCGCGCCTGAAGGCCGCTGAAAGCGCCCTGAAGCAGCAGGAATCCGTCAGCATGAACGCATAACTCCGGGCGTCACGGATAAACTAGGCAGGACCGCATGCCGCCTATTCGACTGCTCGCCCGCCTCCTCCTCGCTGCGACCATCCTCGCGCAGCTCGCCCTCACGGAGCCGATGTCTCAGGCCCTCTCCCCCGCGCCGCCTCAGCAAAGTTCCCCAAGCGCAAGCTTCAACGGAGATCCAAACCATCCCGCCGAAGCCCGCGGATGGGTGGAGACAAAGCTCTACTTCGGCCTCGGCCCGGCCGATGCACCGAGCGTCGGCGTAAGCGAGGGCAAGTGGCGACAGTTTCTGGACAAAGAGGTCACGCCTCGCTTTCCCTCAGGCCTGACCGTGGTGAACATCTACGGGCAATGGCAGTACAAGGCACACCAGGGGCAAAGGCTGCGGGCACCCGCTCGCATTCGATCCCGGCTGCTGATTGTGTACCACCCGCCGACGCCTGAAAACTTTGCCGGCATTGAGGCGATCCGGGTCGCGTGGAAACAGCGCACGGGCGATCAGTCCGTGCTCAAAGTGACCCAGCCGGTCGACGTTTCCTTCTAAGCGGATGCTGAACACACTTACGCCATCTCGCTATCTTGTCCTGCTCGCGGTCATGCTGACTGCGTCGGTCGGCGACACCCTTCTTTCGCACGGAATGAGTCAGGTGGGCCCGGTCTCGGCCTCGCACCTCCTTTTGCTCTTGCGCGCTCTGCGCAATCCATGGGTGATCGCCGGCATCGTCTGCCTGCTCGGCTTCTTTGCCTCCTATCTTTCGGCGCTCTCCTGGGCCGATCTGACGTTTGTCCTTCCCGCAACCGCCTTTGGCTACGTCGTCGTCGCTCTGCTTTCGCACTTCTGGCTCGGCGAACACATCAGTGTTTCGCGTTGGGTGGGAATCCTCCTGATCGTCTGCGGCGTCGGATTTGTTGCAAACGGACCCTCGCTGACCGAGCATCCGAGCCCCGGTGCCGGAGACAAGATCTTCCTTTGAGCCGCCGCCCTGCTCCTGTCGGCATGGATCGCTCTCCAAAGCAGGCCCACGGAGGCCGGCTCTGATCGCCACCGAGCCACCTCCGGCCAGTGCCTTCGTCACATGGACGACAATCCTGTCGGTCGCCGCCACCGCGGTGAGCGGAGATGTGTTGACCGCCGCGGCGATGCGTCGGCTCGGTGATCTGGATACGATTCGCGCACAGACCGGCCTCCTTGGCGCGATCCGTGCCGTCGTCTCCAGTCCCCTGTTTCTGCTCGGCGTCTTGTCGATGGCGATCTCGTTCTTTGCCCTCCTTTTCACGCTTTCGCGCGTGGATGTCTCCTTGGCCGCACCCGCGTCCGCATCTCTGACCTTTATCGGCAACGCGTTCGCGGCAAAGTTCTTCCTGCACGAAAACGTCGACCGCCGCCGATGGCTCGCAGCTGTCTTTGTATGTATCGGCGTGTTCCTCCTCGCGCATTGACTAACCCGTAGCACCTGCATCGTTCGCATCCCGGCCACTGCGACCAAGGGTCAACGATAGCGAGCGAGCAAGAGATTCGCGACGTAGATGACAAGCGCACCAAGCAGAACGGAAGGCACCAGGTGGACGCGTGAGGTCTTACATCGCTCGATCTCTGGAAGAAAGTCGGCAGTCGCCATGTGCAGGAAGAAACCGGCTGCCAAGACCAGGAGAAAGACAGAGTTGAGGGGCGAAAATCGCAACCAGACGGTGAAGAGCACGCCAACGCAGGGAGCGACAGCATCCGCCGCTAAGAAGATGTAGTCCGACGTCTTCGGCCGTTCCCCCCCGGTGGCGAGGAGGACGGTGTTCATGCCGTCGCCCAAGTCATGCGTCGCAATGCCGAGTGCAACCGCGTAGCCGGCCGTATGCGAGGCAGCATAGGCCGCGCCGATGGCCAAGCCGTCCCGAAAGCTGTGAAAGATCAGCATGCCGGCACCGGCGCGACCGATAATTCGCCGCTCCAGACCCTTTGCTTGCCGGCGTTGAGCAAGCGCGTTCAGACCGTTCTCGAAGACGAAAAAGAGGAAGTACGAGACCAGCATCATCCCGAGAACGGTGGAGACGGTCAATCCATTTTGAACGCCGAGGCCGATGGCTTCCGGAAGCAGATCCAGGAACGCCGCGCCCAGCAGCAGACCTGCACCGAGAGCGGTCAGAACCGCTATGAAACGTCGAAATCGGATGGCAAGAAACCCGCCGAGCAGCGTGGATGCGATCGGCAAGAGAAACAGGGGAACGGGCACATCTTGGATGGTATTACGAATTCAATAGCATCAGAGCTTCGCTCCGCTTGACGCCGTCCCACGTTTTCCCGCTTGCCTCGGCAAAGCTACGCGCAGAAGGAGCAGGTTCCGTAAAGAAAGAACTCATGCCGAGTGGCCTTGAAACCTCTCGGCAACTTCGGTTTTGTCTGCACAACACATCCATCGAGCTCAAAGGTCTTTCCGCAGCCGTCACATTGGAAGTGGTGGTGATGGGCCTTTCCTGCTACCTCATAGCGTGTGGCTTGGCCCGGTAGATCGACGGGAACGAGCCATTGATCCTCAACGAAAGCCTTGATGTTTCGATAGACCGTGGCGATGCTTACAGCCGGCACCCGCTTCTGCGTTTCCAGGTAGGCCTCGTCGGGAGAGAGAGGTCGATCTGCCGCGACAAAAGCGGAGGCAATGGCCTCTTTCTGCCGCGTCATCCGTGGCTGTCTGGAGACTGAAATACCTTGCATGGACAAAACTCCTGGTGGCGAGCCGATGGGACCGACGACCTGACGACCGACGACCGAAGACCGACAACCGACAACCGACGACCGACACCCGCCTTTCCTTCCCAGTCTAAGCGCGAAGCCTGTCGGCAAGGGTCTGCCTCCGTACGACCACGCCGCCGTCACGACTCCCCTCGCGAACGACAAGCAAAGCCAAACCGGTTGCTGCCGAGCCGAAGTCGTGCCTTCAAAGCAGCATGGCGGCGAGCAACGCGGTGCGTCGGGCAAGGTGCTCTCGCACCATGTACTCGTGCGGCGCATGCGCTCCGCCCCCGACAGCGCCCATGCCGTCGAGCGTCGGAATGCCAAGGGCGGAGGTAAAGTTTCCATCGGAAGCGCCGCCCGTGGCAGCCTCCCCAAGCTCGAACCCCAGAAGCGCGGCACACGCCTGCGCACGGCGAAACAGGGCGACCGTTCCCGGCGTGCGCTCCATCGGCGGCCGATTCACGCCGCCACTCACGGTCAGAGCGCAGCCCTTATCCACCGGTCGCAAGCTGCGCAGCGCACGATCGAGCCGGGCGGCATCCCGACTCCGTCGAACCCGCACGTCGATCTCGACCCAAGCCTCCGCGGCGACTACGTTTGCGCAAGTTCCTCCACCGATAACCCCCGGATTCACGGTGATTCCCGCCAGAAGATCCGTGCGCGCTTGAAGAACTTCGATCTGCCGGGCAAGCTCGACCACAGCGCTGTGCCCCCTTTCAAAGTCGACACCGCTGTGCGCGGCCTTGCCGGTCACCGCCAGACGGTATCGGCCTACGCCCTTGCGTGCCGTCTTGTAAGCGCCCGCCTCTCCTTGTGCAGGCTCGAGGACGTAGACAGCGCTCGCCCCCCGAGCCACAGCTTCGGTCAAGGATCGAGACACAGGGCTCCCAATCTCTTCTTCCCCGTGGAGAAGCAGGCACACCGGATGGCGCAAAAGGTCCAAGTCGCCAAGCACCTCAATTGCCGTCAGCGCCATCACCACGCCGGCCTTCATATCGAGCACACCCGGACCGCAGATGCGATCCCCGGTCACGCGAAACGGCATCTCTGGGAGCGTTCCCAATCCCCACACCGTATCCATATGCCCGAGCAGCATCCGTGCCGGTTGCCGGCCGACCTCCGGCCCAAACGTCACCTCGACCGAATCGCCAAACTCCGCATGGGCATGGCGGCGGACTTCGCCTCGGGCCGCGGCCGCCCACTCCGCAAACCGGGTCTGCACCCGATCCACACCGGCTTTGCTGCTGCTCGGCGATTCAAGCTCCACCAGATCGCGGATACGATCGATGGTCTGCGCCTCACGCCGTTGCATCTCGTCCAGCAAGCGCCGAACATCGGGAGCATTTGGCCCCCTGGTATATGTCTTCATCCAACACCCTGCCCACTTCCCGTCTGCCGAATACAAACAGACTAGTCCTAGAGCCACAAACTACTTCGGCTGGCCATAGGTCGCCTTCGCTCCGTGCTTTCGGAAGTAGTGACGATCCAGCAGTGCCTGCGACACTTCACCGGCCTCCGCCTGCAGCGTCAGCGTCCGATACGCCATCCGCGCCACGGCCTCGAGAACGACGGCATTGTGGGCCGCCTCGCCTGGGGTGCGGCCCCATGCAAACGGAGCGTGGCCGGCCACCAGACACGCAGGCACGGCGATCGGGTCAAGAGGCCGGCCGTGGATCTCGCGCGCAGAGTTGCCGCCGACTGCAACCGTGCTCATGGCTTCCAGCGAACCGGGATCGTGCAGAGGTTGCGCCATCACCGGATGCCCGACGTAGCCACGAAATCGTCGGACGATCGCCATTCCCGTCTCGTGCACATACCGTCCGGCAATGGCGTCGGCCGACAGCGGGTCCGTGCACGGGATGGGACCGTAAAAGGAATCCGCATGCGTCGTTCCGAGCGCAGGAATCGGCAGCCCGGCCTGGGCAAAAGAAGTCGCGTACTCGGAGTGCGTGTGGACGATGCCGCCGATCGCCGGGAACTCGCGGTAAAGCAGCGTGTGGGTGTCGAGGTCGGAGGACGGACGGAGGTCTCCTTCGACAACATTGCCGGCAAGGTCGGTCACCACCATGTGCTCCGGGCGTAGGTCGTCGTAGTCGACGCCCGACGGCTTGATCACCACCATGCCCTGCGATCGGTCGACGCCGGATGCATTGCCGAACGTGTAGAGGACAAGGCCCCGCTTGACCACTTCGAGGTTGGCCTCAAGCACCTGTTCGCGAAGTTCGGGGAGCAGCATGGGTGTTCCTTTCGGTCGCGGCACAAACGCCGGCTGGGTCTACGCTCTCCTCCCAGCATAGACCTCCGTTCCGGCCGCGCGCGCGACCCGAACGCCTCCTCTTGGTAGAGTGAAGCCATGAGCGAAAGGCTTGAGGGAGACGGTCCGGATCACGCGCTTCCAGGTGGATTCCGGTGGGGCGCCGTTCGGTCAGGCATCAAGCCGAGCGGAGGCCTCGATCTAGCCGCCGCCGTCGCTCCAAGGGGCGCAAACGCGGCGGCATGCTTCACCCAGAACCTGGTGGTCGCGGCCCCGATCACGGTCGGCCGATCGCACCTGCTGGCCACCGGTGGCCGCGTCCACGCCGTCCTGATCAACGCCGGCAACGCAAACTGCGCCACCGGACCGGCGGGTCTCGACGGCTGCAAAGACACCTGCGTGGCGGCCGCCGAGACCTTTGGCTGCATCTTCGACGAGGTGCTCCCCTGCTCGACCGGCATCATCGGCGTCCCGTTTCCCACCGGAAAGGTCCTCGCCGCTCTCCCTAGACTTCGCTCCGCTATGGGCGATCGGCCGGAGCACGCCGAGCTCTTCGCTCAGGCCATCCTCACCACCGACACCCAGATGAAGCTGGCCCGCGCCATCGTCGAGGTCGACGGCGCCGAGGTGCGCATCTTCGGTGCAGCCAAAGGCGCCGGCATGATCCATCCCCGGCTCGGCGCGCCGGTCGAGACGTCCAACGCCGCAAGGGGCGCGCACGCGACCATGCTGGTCTACCTCTTCACCGACCTCACAGCCAAACCGGAGGAGCTGCGCGAAATCCTGGGCCCGGTCGTCGACCGCAGCTTCAACCTGATCTCGATCGACGGCGATACCTCGACCAACGACACCGTCCTTCTGCTGGCCAGCGGAGCCAGCGGCGTCGCCGTCGACGGGCGCGTGCGCGAAGCCTTCACCGACGCCCTCAAACTCGTCTGCGGATCGCTCGCCCGACGCATCGTCGACGACGGCGAAGGTGTAACCCACGTGGTCACCCTGGTCATCTCCGGGGCCGAGACCGAGGCCGAGGCGAGGCAGGTGGCCCAGACCATCGCCACGTCGCCGCTCGCAAAAACAGCGTGGTCCAGCGGCGATCCAAACTGGGGACGTCTGCTCGCCGCCGCCGGCCGCAGCGGCGTACCCCTCCAGCCCGAGCGCATGTCCATCACCATCGCAGGCCAACCCGTCTTTCGCGCAGGCGTGCGCGCCCCGGAGTTCGACGAAGCCCGCACCCACCACGCCATGCAAGCCCGCGAATACACCATCAGCATCGACCTCGGCGTCGGCCATCAGGAGTGCAGCTTCGTCACCTGCGACCTCACCGCGGAGTACGTCCGCATCAACGCCGACTACTCCACATAGCAGCCCCTGACCCGGCCTCTCCGTTCTCCCTCTCAAACAGGAGGATGACGATTTCGGCCAAGCCTTATATCTTTATAAGCGGACGCCGGTCGACCAGAAGCGGACGCCAGTCGATCCATCCCGACGACCCGACGAACCGACGAACCGACGACCCGGACGACCCGACGACCCTAGGCACACATTACCTCCGGGCGAAAAATCGCCTGCAACCCCCTCAACTTCTGCCCCGATCTGCCGATAAAAAGAGAGTAGACCAAAGGTTATGACCACCAAGCTGGATGAAGCCGCCGTGAAACAAGACTCCGCCGCCGAAGTCGCGGAGTGGATCGAAGCCTTCGACGATGTGGTAGCGGCCGACTGGGAGCAGGGCGCGGCCGTCGTCAGAGCTCTCCGGCAGCGCGCGCGCGAGGCAGGCGTGCCCGTCGGAGGCGAGGTCACGACCCCCTACCTTAACACCATCCCAAAGCACGACGAAGTCGAATACCCCGGCGATCGAGAGCTTGAAAAACGCGTGGAAGCCCTGATCCGCTGGAACGCCATGGCCATGGTGCACGGCCAAAACAAAAAGGACACCGGCATCGGCGGTCACATCGCCACCTACTCGTCCCTCGCCACCCTGCTCGAGGTCGGCTTCAATCATTTCTTTCGCGCCAAGTACCCAGGCTCCGATGGGCAGCCCGACCAGCCCGGAGACTTCATCTACTTTCAAGGGCACGCCTCGCCGGGAGTCTACGCGCGCGCCTTCCTCGAAGGTCGTTTCGACGAGCAGCGCCTCGGCAACTTCCGCCACGAACTTCGCGGCGAGCCGGCGCTCTCGAGCTACCCGCACCCCTGGCTGATGCCGGACTTCTGGAGCTTCCCGACCGTCTCGATGGGCATCGGTCCACTCAACGCCATCTACCAGGCCCGCTTCATGCGGTACCTCGAAAATCGCGGCCTGATCCCGGTCACCGACCGCAAAGTGTGGGCGTTTGTCGGCGATGGCGAGACCGACGAGGTCGACACGCTCGGCGCCATCTCGCTCGGCAGCCGCGAAAATCTCGACAACCTCATCTTCGTCGTCAACTGCAACCTCCAGCGGCTCGACGGCCCGGTCCGCGGCAACAAACGCATCATCGACGAGCTCGAAGGGATGTTCCGCGGAGCCGGTTGGAACGTCATCAAGGTCATCTGGGGCTCGGACTGGGACGAACTCTTCGCGCGCGATCACCAAGGTCTGCTCCTGAAGCGCATGGAAGAGTGCGTCGATGGCGACTTCCAGGCCTTCAAAGCAAAGGGCGGCGCCTACCTGCGCAAGGAGTTCTTCGGCAAGTACCCGGATCTGCTCGACCTGGTCAAGGACTACACCGACGAACAGCTCGGCCGGCTCCATCGCGGCGGCCACGATCCCAAAAAGATCTTCAACGCCTACCAGCGCGCGCTCGACCACAAAGGCGGTCCCACCGTAATCCTCGCGAAGACCGTCAAAGGCTACGGCCTGGGGTCGACCGAGGCGCGCAACGCCAGCCACCAGGAAAAAAAGCTCACCGACGACGCCGTAACTGCATTCGTCGAGCGCTTCGACATCGATCTGCCCGAACGCGCGGCCAAGGACGGTGCGTTCTTCCGTCCAGCCGAGGACGCTCCGGAGATGGAGTACCTCCAGGCGCGACGTCGAGATCTGGGCGGCTACATCCCCGAACGCAAAGTCCCAGACATCCGCTTCAAGGCACCCGAACTCAGCGCATGGACCGAGTGGACCGGCGGCTCAAAAGGCCGCGCCGTCTCCACCACCATGGGTTTCGTCAGCCTCCTCCGCAGCCTGATGAAAGACCCGGAGATCGGCAAGCTGATCGTTCCCATCGTCCCGGACGAAGGCCGCACCTTTGGCCTCGAATCCGCCATCCGGCAGGTCGGCATCTACGCCCCCGAGGGCCAGAAGTACAACCCCCACGATGCCGATATGCTGCTCTACTACCGCGAGGACCGTGACGGTCAGATCCTCGAAGAAGGCATCACCGAGGCCGGCTCCATGGCCTCCTTCACCGCCGCCGGAACCGCCTACGTCAACTTCCGCGTGCCGACCGTCCCCTTCTACATGTACTACTCCATGTTCGGCTTCCAGCGCGTCGGCGACATGGTTTGGGCCTTCGCCGACTCGCGCGGCAAGGGCTTTCTGATGGGCGGCACGGCCGGCCGCACCACCATGCTCGGCGAAGGCCTGCAACATCAGGACGGCCACTCAGTCGTGCTCGCCGGCACCGTGCCGACCTGCCTCACCTACGATCCAGCCTACGTCTACGAGCTCGCCGTCGTCGTCCAGGATGGCCTCCGCCGCATGTACGAGCGCGGCGAAGACGTCTTCTACTACATCACCATGTACAACGAAGACTATCCCATGCCCGCCATGCCGGAGGGCGCCGCCAGAGGCATCCTTCGCGGCATCTACCGGCTCAAGCCCGCCGCCGACGGCGAAGCCGCAGTCGAGCTCTTCGGCAGCGGTCCCATCCTCAACGAGGTCCTCCGCGCCCAGACCATCCTCGCCGACCGCTACAACCTCCAGGCAAACGTCTGGAGCGTCACCAGCTACAACGAGCTGCGGCGCGACGCCCTCACCGCTGAGCGCTGGAACCGCCTCCATCCCGCCGAACCCCTGCGCTCGCCGTACGTGCTCGAAACCCTCGCGTCCGTCGGCTCCGCGCCGGCCAAGCCCATCATCGCCGCCACCGACTACATGAAGTCCGTTCCCGATCAGCTCGCGCCCTGGCTCGGCTCCCGTCTGGTCTCACTCGGCACCGACGGCTTCGGTCGATCGGACAACCGCGAGCACCTGCGCCGACACTTCGAGGTAAGCGCCGAGGCGATCGCCGGCGCCGCGCTCTCCAAGCTCGCGCGCGACGGCGCCCTGGACCCGGCAAAAGCGCAACAGGCCCTCGCCGATCTCGGCCTGGACGTCGAGGCACCCGACCCGGCGCACGCCTGATCGCAAAACCGCCCCCACAGGCAAGTCGGCCCAACGGTCCGGACACGCGCCAGAAAAGCTTTGACAGTACCATCAGCAGAGGTGAAGCGTTTGGCGGTTGAGGTCGAAGACAAAGGAGATCCAACATCCGGAGATGGAGCTGAAAACCCCCTCGTCCCTCCGAGCGAGCTCCGATCCATCTATCTGGGCATGCGCGACGGCCGCCTGCTCGAAGACAATCTCGGACGCGGCAAGCGGCGCACCCAAACCCCCCGAACCGAGCTGGCCTGCCACGCAAGCACGCTCCTCGCTCTCAGAGCAGGCGACCTGATCTGCGCGCCTCCACCCACCCCAACCATGCAGCTCCTGCTCGGCGCAGACCCTCTTGCAATCGCCTCCTCCAGCTCCCTGGCGCCAACCCAACCGTCTCCCCGCTGGCTTCCAGTCGAGGTCGGGACAGACCGCCTTCGCCTCTCCGCCGGAGCCGCCATGGCCCTCAAAGCGCAAGGCAACGGCTGCGCCCTGCTCGTCTACATCCGGCCCGGTGAAGCCTCAGCCGCCGTCTGGCGAGCCGTCCTGGACCTCGCGTCCAAAGCATCCCTGCCCATCCTCTTCGTCGCCCTTGGGGGAAACCCTGACAGCAAACCGCCCAGCCTCAGCCTCCTTTCAGAGAAGCTCGGCGTCCCAGCCATCGCAGTCGACGCCTTCGACTGCATCGCCATCTTCCGCGTCGCCGGCGAAGCTCTCCTGCGTGCACGCACCGGCGGCGGCCCAGTCCTGATCGAGGCCATCACCGCCTTTCCCGGCGCACCCCGGCGAAGGACGTCGGACCCCGTCAGCCTCCTCGAGCAATCCCTGCTCCAACGCCACATCGTCACCAGGGCTTGGCTCCGCGATACCGAGGTTAACTTCCTCAAGCGTCTCCGGCCAACGTCTCGGAACCGGTCGAGACTCCCCGCGAAAACAGGCGAAATCTCCTGAATAACCGGCAAAAACCCGGGTAACTCCCACCCACAGCCCATGGAGTTCCCGCCACCGCTCGCCACCGCGGTTTACACTGGCAAACAGGCGGGCGTTCCCGCCCTGAGGTGCAGGTGCGGAAGCGATATCTTGGTTGGTCCGCGGGTCTGGCGATGCTTGCCGCCCGGTTTCTCTCCGCGCAGGACCCCGGCAGCACACCTCCACCGACCGCTCAGACCTCTCCTCC
>CAXUIB010000061.1:7780-12018 GCA_964250945.1 uncultured Acidobacteriaceae bacterium | reverse complement strand
GATCAGCGCATCCACCTTCGCCCGCAGCTGCAGCGCATCAAACGGTGCCCGGACCTTCGCGTCATTGTCGAAGTAGACATACACATCGCGCGGCCGCACCTCAGCCGGCGCTTCGCTGGCCAGCCGCGCTGGGTTCGGTTCTTCCACCCCCTCACCCGCCACAGCACTCGGCGTCTCACCTCTCGCCCACGCCACCACGCGCCGGGCCCACAGATCGAGCGCTGCCTCCGAGTAGCCGCTCGCATACAGCTCTTCCGAACCATGCAGCCGCACATAAACCAGATCCGACGTGACGTCCAGAAGCAGCGGCCACGCCACCGTATCGGCCACCACCAAACCAACGTCGTGCTCTCGCAACAGCTCGATAAACTCGGGCGAGACAAAGCTCTCATGCCGAACCTCCACCGCATGGCGCAGCGGTATGTCCGCGCTCGCGTGGAGCACGGATCGCGAGAGCATGCGGTCGTCGCAGCGCTTCGCCAACTCGGCCGCCGCCGCTGCCGAGCGCGGAAGCATCCGGAAGAACTCCGCAAACCGCTCGCGATCCAGGCGCATCTGCGGCGGAAACTGCCACAGCATCGGCCCGAGCTTCGGTCCCAACGCCAGCAGACCGCTCGCCAAGAGGTTCGCAAACGCCTGGTCGATCCCGCGCAGCTTCTTCATGTGCGTAATAAACCGCGAGCCTTTGATCGCAAACACAAAGTCGTCCGGCGTCTCCGCGGCCCAGCGCTGAAAGCTCGTGTGATGCTGCAGCGAGTAGAACGTCCCGTTGATCTCGACGGTATTGAACTTTTCCGCCGCGTATTCCAGCTCGCGCCGCTGTGCCAGCCCCGCAGGATAAAACACACCGCGCCAGCCCTTGTACCGCCAACCCGAGATGCCGATGCGGATCTGGCCGATGTGGCAGCCGTCACTCCGCAGAACAGCCGAAGTCGCACTGGTGCCAGACCCCCGTCCCTGCGATTCGACCGCCACCGCGGCCGAGAGCTTTCGCCTCACACCGTCTCCCTCTGAAACTTGTCGGGCCGCCGCTGCTCCTGGCCGGCAAGCAACTACACACGGTCCGTTCCCTTCGGATGCAGCTTTTCGAGATGGTGAACAGAACCGCACCGAGAGTCGGTGGGCGCCCCGGCCCGTGAAGCGCGAGCGTCACTTGCCTGCTATCCTCGTGGGCATCCGAGGAAATATGCAGCCCACGAAGTCCCTCCTGAACACACCGCCGGACACCACCCCAGATACCCATATCACGATCAACGGCAACCCTTCTCCAGCCCACGCGGGAGAGCTTCTGGTCGAGGCGCTCAATCGCTTCTCGACCGCCCGCAAGTCCAGGCAGATTCCGCAGATCTGCTTCCTGCCGCAGATGGGCCCGATCCAGAGCTGCGACACCTGCATGGTCGTCGCCGATGGCCACCTGGTCCGCTCCTGCGCCACCCCGGTCACGCCCGGCATGGCTGTCTTCACCGAAGGCGAGCGCCCCGACATCGCGCAGCGCGAGGCCTTCGACCGCCTGCTCCAGAACCACATGCTCTACTGCACCGTGTGTGACAACAACAACCAAAACTGCACGGTACACAACGCAACCGCGGAGCTCGACGTAAAGCACCAGGCCCGGCCATATCGCGAGAAGCCTTATGAGAAGGACATGTCCAACCCCTTCTATCGCTACGACCCCGACCAGTGCATCCTCTGCGGTCGTTGCGTGGAGGCCTGCCAGAACGTCCAAGTCAACGAGACCCTCACGATCGACTGGACCTCCGCCCACCCACGCGTTCTCTGGGACGGCGGGGTCGAGATCGCCGGCTCCTCCTGCGTCTCGTGCGGCCACTGCATCTCCGTCTGCCCCTGCAACGCGCTCATGGAAAAGAGCATGCTCGGCCACGCCGGATACCTGACCAACCTGCCCGCACCCGTGCTCGACGACATGATCGAAGTCGTCAAGGGCGTCGAGCCCAACACCGGCTACGGTCCCATCCTCGCCATCTCCGAGATGGAAGCCGAGATGCGCAACGAGCGCGTCCGCAAAACCAAAACCGTCTGCACCTACTGCGGCGTCGGCTGCTCGTTCGACATTTGGACCCGTGACAGGCACATTCTCAAAGTCGAGCCCATGCACGGCCCCGCAAACGGCATCTCCACCTGCATCAAGGGCAAGTTCGCCTGGGACTACGTCAACGCCCCGGACCGCCTGGTCAAGCCGCTCCTGCGGCAGGGCGACACCTTCGTCGAGATCACGTGGGAGGCCGCGCTCGACCTGATCGCCGAAAAGTTCACCGCCACCAAGCAAAAACACGGCCCCGACGCCCTCGCGTTTATCGCCTCTTCCAAATGCACCAACGAAGAAAGCTACCTCATGCAGAAGCTGGCGCGCGCCGTCATCGGCACCAACAACATCGATAACTGCTCGCGCTACTGCCAGACGCCCGCGACCCAGGGCCTCCAGCGCACCGTCAAGTACGGCGGCGACTCCGGCTCCATCGCCGACATCGAGCAGGCCGGCCTCGTCCTCATCGTCGGCTCCAACACCGCCGAGAGCCACCCCGTGCTCGCCACCCGCGTCAAGCGCTCGCACAAACATCGCGGCCAGCGTCTCATCGTCGCCGACCTGCGCAAGCACGAGATGGCCGAACGCGCCGACATCTTCTTCCGCCCCAACCCCTCCACCGACATCGTCTGGCTCTCCGCCATCGCAAAGTACATCCTCGACAACGGCCTGGCCAAGATGGACTTCGTCCGCCAGTGGGTCAACCACTTCGAGGAGTACAAAGCCTCGCTCGAGCCCTTCACCATGGAGTACGCCGAGCGCATCACCGACGTCCCCATCGCAACCCTCACCGAAGTCGCGCACGAGATCGCGTCCGCGAAGGGCGTCTGCATCCTTTGGGCGATGGGCATCACCCAGCACTGCGGCGGCTCCGACAGCTCCACCGCCATCTCGAACCTGCTCCTTCTGACCGACAACTACATGCACCCCGGCACCGGAGCCTACCCTCTGCGCGGCCACAACAACGTCCAGGGCGCCAGCGACTTCGGCTCCATGCCCAACATCTTCCCCGGCTACCAGTCCGTCGACGACCCCGACATCCGCGCCAAGTTCGAAGCCGACTGGGGCGTGACGCTGCCCACCGCAAAGGGCCTCGACAATCGCGACATGATCGAGGCCATCCACGCCGGCAAGCTCAAGTGCCTCTACATCAAGGGCGAAGACACCATCACCTCCGACGCGAACGCGCAGGATGTCGGCGAAGCTCTGCGCATGCTCGAGTTCCTCATCGTGCAGGACGTCAACTTCTCGGCCACCGCCGCCTACGCCGACCTCGTCCTTCCAGCATCCCCGTCGCTTGAAAAAGACGGCACCTTCACCAACACCGAACGCCGCATCCAACGCCTCTACAAAGCGCTCGAGCCGCTCGGCGACTCCAAGCCCGACTGGAAGATCATTCAACTCATCGCGCGCAAGCTCGGCGGCGCCGGCGGTTGGAACTACACCCACCCCTCCGAAATCATGGACGAGGTCGCTCGCCTCACACCGCTCTTCGCCGGCGTCTCCTACGATCGACTCGAAGGCTATAAAACCCTGCAGTGGCCAGTTGCAAAAGACGGCACCGACACACCCTTGCTCTTCAAGGACAAGTTCCCCTTCCCGGACGGCAAGGCAAAGTTCTACCCGCTCGAGTACATTCCGCCATCCGAGGAGTCCAGCATCACCTACGATCTTCATCTCAACAACGGTCGCCTGCTCGAGCACTTCGAGCAAGGCAGCATGACCTACCGCTCGCCCGGCATCCGCTCCATCACGCCCGACACCTTCCTCGAGGTCTCGCCCGAGCTCGCCTCCGAGCGTGGCCTCACCTCCGGGCGCCAGGTGCAGCTCGACTCCCCCTACGGCCGCCTGCGCGTGCGTGTGCTCGTCACCGATCGCGTCTCCGGCAAGCAGATGTACATGCCCATGAACTCGACCGAAGAGCCCGTCAACAAACTCACCGGCAGCCACACCGACCGCGCCACCCACACGCCCGCCTTCAAGGAGCTGTCCGTCTCGATGACCGTCCTTCCCGACCAGGGCGACAATCCGCTCCCGCGCCAGAACTTCCGCTACGGCCACCGCACACCGCAGCCCGGAGTCGAGATCGAGAAAAAGTGGGCTCGCCCGGACTATCACCTGCCCGGAACCCAGCCCGGCGACCGCCTGGTCCAGATCAAATCAACCACGGTCTAAGCGCTGCAACCGCGCTCCG
>CAXUIB010000061.1:0-7680 GCA_964250945.1 uncultured Acidobacteriaceae bacterium | reverse complement strand
CAGAGCAGAAGAACAGACCAGAAGGATCCACTCCAGACATGGCCAATCCAATCCAGTTCAAACCAGAGCCCGTCGATCCCAAACAGGATCTCGAAGCCCGCCTCGACAAAGCCCCGGTCGAGCACGGCGAGGCGCTCCTCGTTCTCTGGGGTCTGCTCGAGGTCTCCCACCGCGAAGGCATCCTCGACCTGCTCTACGGCCTCGTCGGTCGCAAAAACTACATCGCCGGCAAGGTCTCCGAGTACGCCAAGCTGCCCGAAGGTATCGCCGGCATCCGCAACATCCTGTCCATCGCGAAGATCCTCGCCACGCTCGACCCCGAGGTCCTCAACTGCCTCGCCAACTCCATGGACATCGCCATGCTCAAGCACGAGGACGAGGCCAAGACGCCCGGCCTCTGGGCGCTCGGCAAACGCGTGGTCAGCGAAGACAGCCGCCGCGGCCTCTCCTTCGCCACGCTCCTGCTCTCCGAATTCGGCAAAGCCCTCAAACACTAGCCGACCCCCCGCCACAACCTGTGCCGTAGTCGGCGCTGTGTTGAAATAGCCCTGTGCTCACCCCCTTTCACGTCGGCCCTGTCCGTATCGGCGGCGGCCAGCTTTTCCTTATCGCCGGACCCTGCGTCCTCGAGTCCGAAACGCACGCCCGCTCCCTCGCCGACGCCATCCAGCAGATCACCGCCGACCTCAAACTCCCCTACATCTTCAAGGCCAGCTACGACAAGGCCAACCGGACGTCGCTCCGATCCTTTCGCGGCCCCGGCGTCGAAGATGGCTCCCGCATCCTGCGCGAGATCGGGCGCTCGACCGGCCTGCCCGTGCTGACCGACGTCCACACTCCCGAAGTCTGCGCCCGCGTCTCCGACCACCTCGGCGACGTGGAAGCCGTGCTCCAGATCCCCGCATTCCTCTGCCGCCAGACCGACCTCCTCACCGCCGCCGCCCAGACCGGCCGTGCGGTCAACGTCAAAAAAGGCCAGTTCGTCGCGCCCTGGGACATGCGGCACGCCGTCGAAAAAATCCGGGCCTCAGGAAACGCCCGCGTCTGCCTCACCGAACGCGGCGCCAGCTTCGGATACAACAACCTCGTCGTCGACATGCGCTCGCTACCCACTATGCGCGCCTTCGCCCCGGTCATCTTCGACGCCACACACTCCGTCCAGACACCCAGCGCTGCCAGCGCCGGCGGCTCGGAAGGCCAGGCCGTCAGCGGCGGCCAGCCCGAGTTCATCCCCGTCCTCGCCCGCGCAGCCGTCGCCGCCGGCGTCGATGGAGTCTTCCTCGAAGTGCACGAAGACCCCGCCCGCGCCAAGAGCGACGGAGCCAATGCCCTTCGCTTGGACAAACTCCAAGGCGTCCTGGAAGAGCTCTTACGAGTGCACGCCGCGGTGCGGTAACCAAAAAAACGGCCCCTCGCGTGAGGGGCCAATCTGCCTTGGTTCTCTCTGGTTAGGAGAGTATTTTGCAAGCGCGATCTAGAGTCGCTGTCCTGCAAACCTGCTCAGGCGGCGCGGTCGTGATCCGGTTCGCCGCCCGGAAACTTACTGGTTCGCCGGCATGTTGCTCGTACCGGACGTATATGCTTTAGACGCTCCCGGAGCCTTCGTCGACGCAGTAGTATTGCCCATCGTCGCCAGGCTGTTGTGCAGGAGTGTGACGCGCACGCCGTTGACCAGCGCCGTCTCACCTTCGGCAGGCTTCACCTTGCCCAGGCCGCTCTTATAAATTCGATACACCGGTACCTGATGCTCGGTCACAAGATATCGAACAACCGCATCCGCCATCTTCTGCGAGCTCTGCACACCGGCCTTGCTGTATCCCTGCACCTCAATGATATACCCTTTTTCCGAACCGAGGGAAGCTGCAAGCGTATCGAGACTGGACTTTGCGCCCGGACCCAGCGTCGTCCGTCCCGCGGCAAACGGAACCGCCGTCGAAGAAACCGTCTGATACCGGTCCAGATTGCTCACCGTACCGTTCAGCGTCTCCGTCCGCGAGCTTGCCGTGCCCGCCAAAGTGTTGGCTGAGTTCGCGCGATTGCCTGCATCCAGAGCATGCTGGTCGGCTAGCGCCGCCGCATCATTCGCTCGGCGGATACCGGCCTGCGACCGGCTGTCCACGTCATGGATGTCGTTCCGGTTCTTTGCCTGCAACTGGTCCAGCTCGTTGGTCCGATCCTTGATCGGGTCCACCTGCCGCTTTACCCACTTCTTGCGCGCCAGCGGATTGAGGTGACCCCAAAATCCTTCCTTCGACTGCATCTCAAGCGGCTTTCCGGTGGCGTACGTTCCCTTGTCGTCCGGGTTGATCGCCGGGGCAGCCGGGTCGGTGTTCTGCACGGCCTGTGTCGTCGAGGGGGAAGTGTTGGCCTGGGAAAACGCCGGAACGCAAAGTGCGCCACTGAGAACTAACGCCGAAACTCCGTACTTTGAACTACGTACCGTCATGAGATCTTGCTCCTCTGAAACGCCCGGCTATCGCCGGACACTATCCTTGGAAGCTCTGGATGCAGGGCTCCACAGCCTTTCTTGAGCAGTTTGCATGCCAAAGGAGGAAGCCCCGTATCCCTCGTGTTTTGTAACAGTTGCGCTCGGCCCCACATACCTGTCGAGACGTGCGCCGCAGACCTCGCCGGTAGATCCTTCCCGACACCCGGAAAGTATTACAGGGACAAAACACGCCTGCATCGTCCCGTACCGGATTCTCGACCCGCTACCTGGTCTTCACCCCGACGATCCGCAGCTCCGGCATCTGCGTGTTCCAGTTCGCCGGCAAGGTCTCAAAGATCAGCCGGAACTCACGCTCCTCGCCCGGCTTCAAGGGAGCAGCACTCACCGGCTGTGTATCCACATACGGCTCTCGCGTTCGAATCAAGAAAAGAGGCAGCGTCTCCACGTGCGGCGGCATCCCCTCCGCATTGCGAAAAAACACCTGCACCGTGATCCCGTTGACGGTCGCCGTGCCCGTGTTGCGGATCTTCCCATCCAGAAACGTCGACTTCCCCCCGGAGAGGCTCTCGGACTCACTCATCGCCAGGTCCGAGATGGGCAGGCTCCCGGCGTAAGCATCTGCCGGAAGAGCGGCGACCGGACCGCCTCCCTGCCTGCCCGGGCCATGGCGGCCGGAGAACACGACCAGCAGACCGACCACGACCGCCACAACCCCGAGCACCACGGCCAGGGTTCGCCCGCGTCTGGGCCTGCCCGCGTCAGGAGAGAACAGAGAACTCGGTCCGCTCGGCGACGCTTCGGGCAGAGCAGAGATCCGGTCCTGATCTCTCCCTTGATCACTCCCTCGATCACTCCCTCGATCATTCATCGCCCGATTTTACTCGCGCCTGCAGAGTACCTGGACGAGATCGGCCCGGCGCGGTAAACCGAAGTACCCGATCAGAACGCCTCAAACTGCGCCAGATTCTCCGCCTGCCGACGATCCTCTCCCTCCATCTCGACGAACACACACATCTCGTGCAGCCGCGATCGCATCCGTTCGCCGATTCGGTCGCCCAGCGTCTCGCCCCGCACCGCCGCCTGCGCGGCAAAGGCAGCGGTCGTCCGCTCCGCCCGGGCCGTCGGCGGCAGGTTCGGAAAATTGGTCGTGATAATCGTGGTCCGGTTGCGGTTGTAACGCGAGTTCAGAACGTGCGAAACCGTGTCCCACACCCAGTCCGTCGGCTTGGCCGCCCCCAGGTCGTCGAGCACCAGCACCTCCGCCTCAAACACCGGCCGCAGGAGGCCCAGCTCCGTCGTCGCAACCGACGCGTTGTAGGAGTTCTGAATCTTCTTCAGCAGCTCCTGATAGTCGTAATAAAACCCATCTACCCGCTTTTCGACGATCAGCGCCTGCAGGATCGCCGCCGCCAGATGCGTCTTGCCAAGGCCGCTCGTCCCAACCAGCACCAGACCCAGACCGTCCATGGCGTACGGGTACTGGTCCACAAACCGACGCACCAGCATATGCGCCGCGAAGATCGATCGGTGCCGACCCTCCGTCTTATACGACTCCAGCGTCTTTCCCCGAAACCGCGCCGGAATCCCGGACCGGCTCAGCATCCGTTCCGTCCGCGCGCTCAGCTGGCAGTCGCACCCCTGCGCGTACCGCGTTCCGTTCGCCTCAGTCACAACCCGCAAGCCCGTTCCATCGCAAAGTCGGCAGTGCTCTTGCATAGACAGCCTCCAGTATCGCAGCCCGCGAATCCAATTGCCCGGTGTGGGAATCCAACGTAGACTGAGGAAAGCGCCGACTTCCTTCGCCTCAAACCGGAACCCGGAGGCCGCGACAGGATCATCGATGGGAGCGTGACACTGGCCGCTTGCAAGCGATCCGCGACCCCGATCCATCAGATCCATCAGATCCATCAGCCCGGCGCACACGAAAGGACCCCAGCATCATGCCCAAAGTCGGAATCCACCCCGGATACAACACCATCCACGTCAAGTGCGCCTGCGGCACCAACTTCGAGACGCGCTCCACCCACAAAGGCGACATCGTCCTCGAAATCTGCTCCAGCTGCCACCCGTTCTTCACCGGCAAACAGAAACTGATCGACACCGCCGGCCGCGTCGAACGCTTCCGTCAGAAGTTCGCCAAGTCCGACGCCGGTAAAGCCGCAGCCGCCAAAACCGAAACTCCCGCCGCGAAGTAAGCCAGACTCAAAGCCGAGAAGGCCTCTGCAGCCGCGGAGGCCTTCTCTTTTTTGCCTGGCCCATCCGCCGCGACGGCCCTGACCGCATCGTCCACCGCCCATGAAGAAGCGCTACACCCTCGACCAGAACCGCTGGGACTCGCCCATCGCACACAGCATGCCGGAGCGGACCCGCGTCCCCGCCAGCTTCCAGATCGGCCCCGTCCGCGTCGCTCCGGCCACCGTGCTCGCTCCCATGGCCGGAGTCACCGACACCGTCTTCCGCCGCTTCATCAAGAACGCCAGCCTGTTCTCCGCAGGCGCCTCGCCCGCCTCTTCCATCCAAATCGAGTGCTCCAACCAGAACTCCGGCTGCGGCCTCATCATGACAGAATTCACCTCCGCCGACGGCCTCAGCCGCATGCGCGAATCCAAACGCAAGCGCTACCTCACCTACTACGACGACGAGCACCCCATCTCCGCGCAGATCTTCGGCTCCAACCCCGACACGCTCGCCGACTCCGCCCGCATCATCGAGGACGCCGGCTTCGATATCGTTGACCTCAACCTCGGCTGCCCCGCCAAACGCGTCGTCGCCTGCAACGGCGGCTCCGGTCTGCTCAAAGATCTCCCGCTCATCAAGGTCATCTTCGAGCGCGTCCGCGCGGCCGTGTCCATCCCCTTCACGGTCAAGTTCCGCATGGGTTGGAACGACGCCAACATCGTCTGCGTGGAACTCGCCCGCATGGCCGAAAACTGCGGTCTCGGCGCCGTCGCCCTCCACGCTCGCACCCGCGAAGACGGCTACACCGGCCAGGCCCGATGGGAGTGGATCGCCGCCGTCAAAGACGCCGTCCAGATCCCGGTCATCGGCAACGGCGACATCCGCACCCCCGAAGACGCCGCGGCTATGGTCGAAGCCACGGGCTGCGACGCCGTCATGATCGGCCGCACAGCCCCCGCAAACCCCTGGATCTTCCGCCAGATCGCCCAGTACACCGCCACCGGCCAGTACGAGGAGCCGACCGCCGCCGACCGCTACACCATGATCCAAACCTACTTCCAAATGCTGCTCGACGAGGTCTCCGCCGAAGAGCGTGGCGCCGGATCCGTGCTCGGCAGCGTCCCCAACAAGATCGTCGACCGCGACTGCGTCGGCAAAATGAAGCAGTTCGCCAGCTGGTTCACCCACGGCATCCCCGGCGGCGCCGCCCTCCGTCGATCGATCTTTGAAGCCAAATCCGGACCCGCCGTGCTCGATGCCGTCGAACGCTTCTTCCTAACCCCAGGCTCCGGTCCAGAACAGCCAAACACCCGGGAAGAACCTCGGCGCCCGCCAGTACACGACCTGGCGCCGCAACTCGGCAGAGCGAAAAACAGCGCGAGAGCTGTCGCTCCTTAAGGATTCAAGAGAGCATGAGAGAAATTCAAGAGAGCATGAGGTCGAAGGCTCTAGTCTAGAGCACCTGTCCCATCCGACTCACTGGGACAGGAGATCCGCTCTAGTCTAGAGCACCGGAGCGCCCGAGGGTCGCGCCAGCCGACCGTCCGTCGCCTTCGCGAAGTGCAGACCCGCCGCGCAATACTCCGAATCGCTCTTCAGCTTGTGCTCGATATGGAGGCCGGGGCCCGTCTCCGACCGGCGCTTCACCACCTTGACCGCACCGCCGCAGTCCTTGCAGCGAAACTCCGTGTCGTTGTCCTCAAGCGCAACCACGATCGGCTTCACCTTCCAGAACGGCTCATACCCGCCGCCCAGCTTGACCCTGCGCCGCTTCACCTCACACTCGGTAAACATCTCGCGCTCTGCAGTTGCCATGCTCGTCCTCATCTCTCGTCGGTTATCGTGCGTGGGCGCTTCTCTCCGGTGTGCTGCGTACAGGCGCAAAGAAAACCTCGCGCCAAACCCTGTCCCTCTACTCGATCGGCTTCTCCGACCACCGGCTCACCCGGCCATCGGTCGCCTTTTTGAAGCCCGCGCCCGCCGGGCAAAAGTCCCCGTCGGCGGTCAGCTTGTGCTCCACATAGGCCGGCGTCCCCGCCTTGTTGGTCTTGCCCAAGACCTTTACCTCGCCCCGGCAATCCTTGCAGCGAAACTCCGTGTCGTGGTCGACCAAGGCGTCGGCAACCTTCTTCACCTTCCAGAAAGGCTCGTAGCCGCCGCCCTCCTTCACGCGCCGCCGCTTCACCTCGCACTCATACATCTTTTCCCGTTCCGCTACTGCCATCGCCCTACCGCCCCGTTCCCAGCCGCTTCCAGCCGGCCTGTTCTTAGAGACAAAAACTGCAGATTCCGCTACCTATCGCTTCATCGCCCGAGCCGCTCGACGCTGCTCGTTCTCTTTCTGCCCGGTGATCGCGGCCCACACGCCGGCAGCGCCAATAGCAACCCCCATGCCGATCACTACCAGGAACACAGTCGCGTCACTCACCATCCTCGGCCTCCTGAAACACTGCGATGGCGATCGCGCCCAAGAGCAGGATCGTCGAAGCAGACGCACTCCAAACGATAAGGTCGACGGTCACTCCGTGCAAGCCCGAGGCAACAAAGCGATCCAAAATCGGAAAGACCAAAACCAGCACCGCTGCTTCGCCCAAAAAAGTCTTTAGTAGAGAGGCGACTCGGCCCCATGCGCCAGGAGGCACTCTCACGATCGCTCCTCACGGATCTGTACGTCGCCCCAAATGCGCTCACCGCCCCGTTCCCCCGACCGTCATCCGGTCGAGCTTCACCGTCGGCATCCCAACGCCGACCGGCACACTCTGCCCCGCCTTGCCGCACGTCCCGATCCCCTCATCCAACGCAAGATCGTTGCCCACCATCGACACATACTTCAGCGCCTCCGGACCGTTGCCGACCAGCGTCGCCCCCTTTACCGGCCGCGTCACCACACCATCCTCGATCAGGTACGCCTCGCTCGCCGAAAACACAAATTTGCCGTTCGTGATGTCCACCTGACCCCCGCCGAAGTTCACCGCGTACAGGCCCCGCTTCACACTCTTCAGGATGTCCTCCGGCGCATCCTCGCCGTTCAACATATAGGTGTTGGTCATGCG
>CAXUIB010000060.1:0-12141 GCA_964250945.1 uncultured Acidobacteriaceae bacterium | reverse complement strand
GGACGAGGACACCGGGATTGCGGTACTGCAGCCAGGGCAGACGATCCAGTGGAAGGTGCGGGTGGAGCTGTTCTCGATCTCGGCGTCGGGGACGCACGCGTTCTGATCTGGTACTGGGGTGTGTGTCGGCGTGTGGCGCGGGTTTGACCCTCCCCGGCAAGGCTCGTAGAGTGGGGAGAGGGCATTTCGGCACAGAAGAGAGCGGAGCCTGGCTATTGCCAGCGAGGCTGGATGGGGTTGCCGGCCCGGCATTTTCTTTGAGGATGGGAAGACGAACTTGAGTCAAACAGAGACAACCGAGACGAGTGAAGTGCCGGTGGCAGGTGTGGAAGATGAGCAGGCGATGGCGGCTCCGGACGCGGGGACGACCGAGCACGCGCAAGAGCACAGCCATGAGCATGAGCACAGCCATGAGCATGAGCCTCGGCCGGCCTTGAATCCGGAGCTGCGACGGGAGATCGAGGTGGAGGCGAGCGCGGAGGATGTCGCGAAGAGCTTTCGGAATTCGGTCAAGCGGTATCAGAAGCTGGCGCGGATTCCAGGGTTCCGGGCGGGCAAGGTGCCGGAGTCGTTGGTGCGGTCGAAGTTTGCCAAGGAGCTGCGGCAGGAGGTGCTGGAGAGCCTGGTATCGGAGCGATTCCGGCGGGCGATCGACGAGCAGAAGGTACGACCGGTGTCGGAGCCGCAGTTATTGGACTTGCAGCTGCTGGACGGGCAGCCGCTGCGGTTCAAGGCCGCATTTGAGGTGATGCCGGAGATCGACATCACCGGGTATGAGGGCGTCGATGTGCGACGGCCGGACGTGGCGCTGTCGGAGGGCGAGTACGAGGTGGAGCTGCAGCGGTTGCTTGACCAGCATGCGGTGGTGGAGCCGGTCGAGGAGGATCGGCCGCTGGCGGATGGGGACTGGGCGGAGATCGAGTTTCGCGGCGAGATTCGAGGCTTGGCGCAGACGGTAACCGAGGATGGGGTCGAGAGCGCGGACGCGGCGCAGGAGCCGGTGATGGGCGATGATGTGCTGGTCGAGATTGGCGGCAAGAACACGCTGCCGGCGTTTGACCAGGGGTTACGCGGAGCGAAGCCGGGGCAGGAGCTGACGTTTGAGGTGGTGTATCCGCCGGAGTTTGGCGATGCGCGGCTGGCCGGCAAGACGGTGGCGTACGACGTCACGGTGAAGGCGATCAAGCGAAAGATCTATCCGGAGCGGGACGCGGAGTTTGCGTCGCAGCTGGGGTCGTATGAGAGCTGGGAAGACTTTGAGCGGCAGATGCGCGAGCACACGGCGGGACGCAAGCGGGAGGCGCTGGAGAATCAGGCCAAGGACAAGATGCTGGAGGAGCTGATCGGGCGGTATCAGTTCCCGGTGCCGGAGACGTTTGTGCAGCAGCAGATTGAGGCGCGGCTGGATCGTGGGTTGCGGGCGCTGGCGCAGCAGGGCATGACGCCGGAGGAGATGCGGGAGCTCGACTTCGGCCGGCTGCGCGAGGCACAGCGCGACCAGGCGACCAACGAGGTACGGGCGTCGATGCTGCTGGACCGGATTGCGGATGCGGAGAACGTGGAGGTCTCGGACGAAGATCTGGACCAGGAGCTGCTGATGTTGTCCTTGCAGAGCCGGGAGCCGCTCGAGATCTTGCGGGAGCGGTTAGTGAAAGATGGCGGTTTGAACCGGATTCGCGAGCAGATGCGGCGGGAGCGGGCGGGTACGGCGCTTTTTGAACGGCTAGCCCTGTAAGAGAGTCTGAGAGCTCACACGGAAGAACAGAAGAGAAACGGAAACAGAGCAGCAACGGAACAGAGGAAACGGAGCGACATGGGACTGGTACCGATGGTGATCGAGCAGACGAGTCGAGGCGAGCGCGCCTACGACATTTACAGCCGTCTGCTGCGCGACAACATTATTTTTTTGGGAACGCCGATCGACGACAACATTGCGAATGTGATTATTGCGCAACTTCTGTTTCTAAGCGGCGAGGATCCGGAGAAGGATATCCAGCTGTATATCAACTCGCCGGGTGGATCGATTACGGCGGGGATGGCGATCTACGACACGATGCAGTACATCAAGAACGATGTGCAGACCTTGTGCATTGGTCAGGCGGCGAGCATGGGGGCGTTTTTGCTGATGGCGGGCAAAAAGGGCAAGCGGTTTGCGCTGCCGAACGCGCGTATTTTGATCCACCAGCCGCTGATTATGGGTGGCGGCATCAGTGGGCAGGCGACCGAGATCGACATCCATGCGCGGGAGATTCTGCGGATCCGCGAGTTGATGAATAAGATTATGGCGACCCACACCGGGCAGAGTGTGGAGCAGATTGAGCGCGACACGGACCGGGATTTTTCGATGACGGCGCAGCAGGCGCGAGAATACGGGCTGATCGACGACATCATTGATCGGCCGCGGACGTAAGCCGGCGTTGTTGGACAGGGACGAGTGCGTCGGTGTGCGGCGGCTCGCTCGCAACTCTCTAGTACCCAAGACATCTCATCTGAGAGCTCCAGTCGCGCCCCATGCGGGTGTAAACTAAGGTGTCGGCTCCGCCCTTGCCCAGCCGAAGAGAGAAGCGTTCCTCCATGAAGACCTCGCGCGGTACTGATGAATCCCTCCGCTGTTCGTTTTGCCATAAAAGCCAGGACGCGGTTGCGAAGCTAATCTCGTCGCCGTCGGACTATCCGCGGGCGTATATCTGCGACGAGTGCGTCGCTGTTTGCAACTCGATCCTGGAGGATGATCGGACCGAGGCGCAGCCGGGGACGGCGCCTTCGCACCTGCCGAAGCCGCAGGAGGTAAAGGCGTTTTTAGATGAGTATGTGATTGGGCAGGACCAGACGAAGAAGAAGCTGGCGGTTGCGGTTTACAACCATTACAAGCGCATTCAGATGAACAAGACGCGCGGCAACGATGTGGAGCTGGCGAAGTCGAATATTCTCCTGGTCGGGCCGACAGGATCGGGAAAGACGCTGCTGGCGCATACCTTGGCAAAGATGCTGGACGTGCCGTTTGCGATTGTGGATGCGACGACCTTGACTGAGGCTGGATATGTTGGCGAGGACGTCGAGAACATCATCCTGAAACTTCTGCAGGCGGCGGATGGCGACGTAACGCGGGCGCAGAGCGGCATTATCTATATCGACGAGATCGACAAGATTGGGCGCAAGGACGAGAATCCCTCGATCACGCGCGACGTTTCGGGAGAAGGCGTACAGCAGGCGTTGTTGAAGATTCTTGAAGGGACGGTTGCGAATGTGCCACCGCAAGGCGGCCGCAAGCACCCGCATCAGGAGTTTACGGCGGTTGACACGACCAACATCCTTTTCATCTGTGGCGGGGCGTTTGTCGGGTTAGAAAAGGTGATCGGGCGCAGGATTGGCAAGAAGGCTCTGGGCTTCAAGGCTGTGGTGGAGGGCGAGGGCAAGGAGAACGACGTTAGACCGATCCGGGCGCAGCGCGATGCCGAGCTGTTGCGACAAGCGGAGCCGCAGGATCTGCTGAAGTATGGTCTGATCCCTGAGTTCGTGGGTCGGCTTCCCGTGATGGGAGTGCTGGATGAGCTGGACGAGGCGGCCTTGATCGAGATTCTGACGAAGCCGCGCAACGCTATTTTGAAGCAGTACAGCAAGCTTTTTGAGTTTGAGGGCGTGAAGGTGACGTTTACGGACGATGCGGCGCGCGAGATTGCGCGGGAGGCTTTGCAGCGCAAGGTGGGTGCGCGCGGTCTGCGCATGATTCTTGAGGAGCTGATGCTGGATCTGATGTACTACGTTCCGGGCAACAAGAAAGTGAAAGAGCTGACAATCACGGCGGAGATGGTGGAGAAGCACGCGTTGACGCTGCCGGTGATGCTCGAGAAGGCTGGATAGGAGCGAGGGAGTCGGCTGAACCTGGGCGGGAGGTTTTCGGTCGAGCTTGCGCAAGATCTTGCGGGGATATCTGGTGTCGATCTGGTCCACTGGCGCGGTGGGACCTGTGTCCAGGGGCGATTCGCTTTGACGTTCCGTTCGATTCCTCATCAATGATCTCGATTTGGCAGTTCGCGGGCATGTTTCGCGAGCAGATCACCGAGTACAATCACCTGAAGCCGCACGCTCTGGCCACTGCATCCTCGGCAGAGCTGAAACGTCTAACTGGGGAAAGCCATGACAAAAGAACCGAAAGAGATTTCAGGCGGCGACGTTCGCAAACTTCCGATGATGCCGATCCGCGACATGGTCATCTTTCCGTATATGATGACGCCGTTTGTGGTGGGCCGCGAGTCGAGCGTACGTGCTCTCGAAGAGGCTCTGACTGCGGATCGCAAGATCTTCCTAGCAACGCAGCACGACGCGTCGGTCGATGAGCCGAGCGCAGGCGATATCTACGCAACGGGCACGATCGGCAACATTGTTCAGAGCGTGAAGATGCCGGACGGCAACATAAAAGTGCTGGTCGAAGGGGTAGAGCGCGCGCGGGCGAGCGAGGTCAACGACCAGGACGGATTCTTTGTCGCGACGGTCCGCACCGGAACGACGCGGCTGGAGCTGACGCCGGCGGTCGAGCAGCTGATGGGTCGCGTCCACACCTTGTTTGAGCAGTATGTGAAGCTGCAGCAATCGTTGAACTACGAGACGATGGCCGCGAGCGTGCGCGCGGATGAGCCGGCGAAGCTGGCCGACACGATCGCGGCGAACTTGCAGCTTTCAATCGAAGAGAAGCAGCAGCTGCTGGAGGTGTTTGATCCCGAGGAGCGTCTGTCACGCGTAGCCGATGCGCTGGATGTCGCGATCGAGAAGCTGAATATGGATCGGACCATCCAGTCGCGCGTGAAGCGGCAGATGGAGAAGGCGCAAAAAGAGTACTACCTGAACGAAAAGATCAAGGCAATTCAAAAGGAGCTTGGGCGCGGCGAGAAGAGCGAGTTTGACGAGCTGAAGAAGAAGATTGAAGCCGCGGGCATGCCGAAGGATGTGCTGGAGAAGAGTTTGCAGGAGTTGAAGAAGCTCGAGGCTATGCCGCCGATGTCGGCGGAGTCGACGGTGTCGCGCAACTACCTCGATTGGCTCCTGGCGGTGCCCTGGCGCAAGCGATCGAAAGAGATTCGGTCGATCGAACACGCGGAGACGATCTTGAACCAGGACCACTACGGTCTTGAGAAGATCAAGGAACGCGTTCTTGAGTTTCTTGCTGTGCGGCAGTTGGTAAAGAATCCCAAGGGATCGATCCTGTGTTTTGTCGGGCCTCCAGGTGTCGGCAAAACGTCGCTGGGTATGTCGATTGCGAAGGCGACGGGCCGGAAGTATGTGCGGATGTCGCTGGGCGGGGTGCGGGATGAGGCGGAGATTCGCGGGCATCGCCGAACGTACATCGGCGCGCTTCCGGGACAGGTGATCCAGAGCATGAAAAAGGCCGGGACAAAGAACCCGGTGTTTCTGCTGGACGAAATCGACAAGATGGCTTCGGACTTCCGCGGCGACCCGGCGAGTGCGTTGCTGGAGGTGCTGGACCCGGAGCAGAACACGACGTTCCAGGATCATTATCTTGATGTCGAGTACGACCTGTCGCAGGTGCTGTTTGTTGCGACTGCCAACGTCCTGCACACGATTCCGGGGCCGCTGCAGGATCGTATGGAGATTCTGCGGCTGCATGGGTACACGGAGTTGGAGAAGCTGGAAATTGCGAAGCAGTACCTGGTGAAGAAGCAGAGGGAGGGCGCGGGTCTGACCGAGGATATGGTCACGTTCGACGACGCGGCCTTGAAGCAGATCATCCGGGCGTATACGCGCGAGGCTGGTGTTCGCAACCTGGAGCGCGAGATTGGGAACGTCTGCCGCAAGGTGGCTCGGCGCGTGGTGAAGAATGGACTGGAGCACCGCGAGGAGATCACGGGCGAGAACCTTCATGAGTTTCTGGGGGTTGCGAAGTTCCGCAACTCGCTGGCGCATGAGAAAAGCGAGGTCGGCCTGGTGACCGGCCTGGCGTGGACGGAGATGGGCGGCACGATCCTGCAGACCGAGGTACAGGTGCTGGACGGAAAAGGCAAGCTGACAACCACCGGGCAGCTCGGAGATGTGATGCAGGAGTCTGCGCAGGCCGCGCTCAGCTACATCCGATCGCGATCGCATCACCTGGGGCTGGCGAAGGATTTCTATCGTCATCTCGACATCCACGTCCATGTGCCGGAGGGCGCGATTCCAAAGGATGGGCCCTCAGCAGGTATTACATTAGCCACTGGTCTGGCGAGTGCGCTGACGAAGATCAAGGTGCGGCGCGACATCGCGATGACGGGCGAGATTACGTTGCGCGGCAAGGTGTTACCGATCGGCGGCTTAAAGGAAAAGCTTTTGGCGGCGCATCGCGCGGGGATCTTTGAGGCGATTGTGCCGGAAGATAATCGCAAGGACTTGGCGGACCTGCCGGATCTCCTGAAGGCTTCGATGAAACTGCACTTTGTGGGCGAGATGGACGACGTTCTAAAGATCGCGCTTGAAGGATCGCTGCCGGAGCTGGAAGAGGAGATACCGGAGGCGTTGGCCTCGGTGATCCCAGCCCCCATGAACCTTCCGCAGAATCAGCCCCACCAATAATTGGTTGATGATGGTTCCTATAAAAAGCACGGCAGAATAAAAAGAGGGTTCAGGCGTGTCGTCTGAACCCTCTTACTCTCAGAGAGACCAATGCCGGCTAGACAGTGCTTCTGCCTCGTACGAAGTGCATAATGACGGAGATCACAGCGAAGATGATGAGCAGGTGAATAGCGAGGCTACTGAGATGGAAGATAAAAAATCCGCCTAGCCAGAGCAAAAGCAATACGACCGCAAGAATTAGAAACATGACGACCTCTTTCAGGATAGACTGTCCCCTTCACAACGGGGCTTAATCCTACTGTAAGAGAGTGGCTGAGCGATGAATGTTGCTTCAGTGGCAAAAGATTGTTGATGGACCGCTTTTGCGCTCGGTGTGGTGACGGTTCGGAACCCTCGACTTAGAGCGGTTCTCCTGTTGCTGTGAGTCGGATAGAGTGTGGGAGTGCCGTTTTCATTGGGGAAAACGGCCATGAGGCCTGTGGTTTCGCTATACACCTGCAGGAGAACCGCCCTAGTCTAGCGTCTGAATTCCCTGTTTTTTTGGTGTTTTGCTCGGCTTTGTCTGCACCTCCGGCGATGGAAGGGATTAGCATGACCTCGTCCCCGTCCTGGAAGGTGTAAGTGTCTCCGCCGAGAAACCGGATGTCCTCGTCGTTGATGTAGATATTGATGAAACGGCGAAGCTTCCCTTGCTCGTCCTTGATCTGCGTGCCGAGCGCGGGATAGTTCTGGTCGATGTCGCTGAGCAGGCCGGGCAGATCTCTTGCGGCCGAGCTGAAGTTTTTCTTGCCGTCGGTATGGCGGGTAAAGGCGGTGGGCAGGCTGACCTTAACGGGCATGGGAGGCTCCGGCGGTGGCGAGTTCCGGCTCCGGCTCCGGCGTAGAACCGTTGAGCTCGTGGAGGTAGTCGCGGAAATCGGCTAGGCGGGGGCGGATGGCACGTTCGGCCGTGTAGTGGCCGGCGAGGGCGTCGGTCGTTTTGAGGCCGTTGCCGGTGATGATGGAGACGGTGACCTGGCCGGGCGCGATGCGGCCCTGGGCGTAGAGGCGGGCGGTGACGGCGGTGGTGACGCCACCGGCGGTCTCAGTGAAGATGCCCTCGGTTTCAGCGAGCTCCTGGATACCGGAGACGACCTCGAGGTCTGAGACGTCTTCAGCGTAGCCGCCCGAGCCAAGGATCATCTTGGCGGCGGCAGCACCGTCGGCCGGGTTGCCGATCGCGAGCGAACGGGCGATGGTGTTGGGGCGCTGGGGCTCGATGGTGTCCGTTCCCTGCTTCACCGCCTGGGAGATAGGCGAGCAGCCGGTTGCCTGGGCGCCGAAGAAGCGAACGGGCGTGTCTTGGACCAGGCCGAGCGCGATGAGTTCGTTGAAGGCTTTGCGGATCTTGCGGATGAGCGATCCGCCGGCCATGGGGCAAACGATGTTGTCAGGCAGGCGCCAGCCGAGCTGCTCGGCGATCTCATAGCCGACGGTCTTCGAGCCTTCAGCGTAGTACGGGCGCAGGTTGACGTTGACGAAGCCCCAGTTGTACTCCTCGGCGACCTGGATGGAGAGGCGGTTGACGTGGTCGTAGTTGCCGTCGACGCGGACGAGGCGCGCGCCGAAGACTTGGGTATTGAGAATCTTCGCGGGTTCTAGATCGGAGGGGATGAGGATCGTGGCCTGGAGGCCAAGGCGGGCGGCCTGCGCGGCGACCGAGTTGGCGAGATTGCCGGTCGACGAGCAGCCGACGGTGGAGAAGCCGAAGGCCTGGGCGTTGGCCAGCGCGACGGCGACGACGCGGTCCTTAAACGAGAGGGTTGGGAAGCAGACGGAGTCGTTTTTGACGTAGAGGTTTTCGGCGCCGATGCGGCGGCCGAGCGAACGCGCGCGAAGCAGCGGGGTGAAGCCGACGGGCAGATCGGGACGGACACCGGGAGGGATGGGGAGGAGAGGGGCATATCGCCAGATGTTGGTGGGACCGGCGGCGATCTTCTCGCGGGTGAAGTCTGGGCGGGCCTGGTCGAGATCGTAGGCAAGCTCGAGCGGGGCCAGGCAGTCTTCACAGGCGGAGATTGGCTGATTGCCGAAGCGTCGCCCACACTCGTTGCACTTCAGCTCATACGCGCTACAGAAATAGTCCATCCGTCACTCTCCGTGTGTGGAGGTGGGTCCGGCTCTAAAAACGCGCTCTCTGTGGGGTGCCGGTCTCGGCCAGGAAAGAGGAAATGCGGGGGTGCGGACCAGCCTGCGGTCTGCTGTCTCCGAATCTCATGTTCCCTGTTTCCAGGAGAGAGTTGACACCGGTACGAAGTATTCTGTCCGGTTGTCGTGGCGTCACGGGGCTCGTCCCTCAACCACTCTGCATGAAATTCAAATCCGCGGGTAAGGCGGACTGGAATAGATCCGTTGTAGCACAGCGCCCGGGTGGATGCAAATAACCCACACGGTGCGCTGTGTAGATGGGATGCAAACTAGGCGGACTTCTGTGCGGGTTTTTTTGCCGATCTTTTCTTTGGGGTGGATGCGGCTCTTTTGCTTTCCGCTGTGCGCCGGGCAGCGGCTGCCTTTTGCGTGTTGGGCACGAACTGCTTGCCGGCCTTGGCGCCCCGGACCTTTTTGTCGTCGGTAGCCTTCCGCTCGGAGTCAGACAGCTGCTCCCAGGCCTTCTCGGGCAGGTAGCGTTTGGTGACGTCGTCGCGCCGGGCCGGTTTGCCGTCGGAGGTGGTCCACTTCTCCTCGGTCCACTCGTGCAGGTGCTCCTGAGCTTCCGTGCGCTCGTGCTTGTAGCCGCCGCCCTGATGCTCGTACTCGGTGGCGACCATCTGGGCTTTGCGGGCGCTCCACTGGCCGGGCTTGCCGCCCTTGTCGCCGGCGAGGATCTGCTCCTTGATGCGGTCGCGGAGGCCGGGGTCGGTGTACTGGTCGGGGTCGGATTTGGTATGAGGTTTCTTGGTTGCGGCCATCGGCTCTGCTCCTCTTTTCTGAGCCTGAGATGCGTCGCTCAAGAGGCGCGTGCGGGCTGCTTAGACGACGAAGTACTTCGCTTGCGGGTGATGAACAACGAGGGCGTTGGTGCTTTGTTCGGGCTCGAGGTGGAAGCCCTCGGTGATGCGGACGCCGATGTTTTCTTCCGGCTTGAGCAACTCGAAGATCTTGGTCTGGTCTTCGAGGTTTGGGCAGGCAGGGTAGCCGAAGGAGTAGCGCGAGCCGCGGTACTTCTGGTGGAAGAGATCGCGGACCTCGGGGGCGTCTTCGCCGTTGATGCCGAGCTCGATGCGCATCTCGCGATGGACGTACTCCGCGAGCGCCTCGGCGGTTTCGACCGAGAGGCCGTGGAGGTAGAGGTAGCGGGTGAAGTCGCCGGCTTCGAAGAGCCTTTGCGTGACCTGCGAGGCGATGGAGCCGATGGTGACGACGGAGAAGCCGATGACGTCCATGCGGCCGGTTGATTTGGGCGAGAAGAAGTCGGCGATCGAGAGAAGGCGGCCTTCGCGCTGGCGGGGGAAGTTGATGCGGAGGAGTTCGCGGGTAGGCGTGGTGCTCCGGTCGGAGGGCGAGTAGCCGGCGGGATCGTAGACGATGACGTCGTTGCCGTCGGACTGCGCGGGAAAGTAGCCGTAGACGGTGCGCGGTTCGAACCAGCTTTCGCGCTTCACCTCGGCGCAGAGGTCGCGGAGGATGGGGCGGTACTTTTCTTCGACCAGGCGGAGGTAGTCGGTGGCGGAGGCGGTCTTGAGCTGCCACTGATTTTTGAACAGCGCGGTCTCGTTGATGTAGCCGAAGAGGGTGTCGAGGTCGAAGTCCTTGCGGACGCGGACGCCGAAGAAGGGCGGCACCGGGACTTCGGGAACGTCGTGGACGATGCTGGAGCGCTGGGTGCTGGTGCTGGCCGGGAGTGGGGCGATGTCGCCGCCGGGGCGGATAAAGGTTTTCACGGTGGCCCCGTCCGAGAGGCGCTTGTCGCGGACGGAGTGGTCTTCGTCGGTGAGATCGCTCATGACGTGGAGGCCGGCGAAGGCGTCTTCGGCGTAGAAGACGGAGTGGGAGTACTCGCGGCGGAGGTCGTCTTCGACGTACTTGCGGGTGAGCGCGGCGCCGCCGCAGATAACTGGGATGGAGGACGAGATGCGCTGGAGATCCTGGACGACGTACTTCATCTCAAGGGTGGATTTGACGAGGAGGCCGGAGAGGCCGATGGCGTCGGCGTTGTGCTGCTGGGCGGCCTGGATGATGACGTCCGAGGGTTGCTTGATGCCGAGATTGACGACCTTGTAGCCGTTGTTGGTCAGGATGATGTCGACCAGGTTCTTGCCGATGTCGTGCACGTCGCCTTTGACGGTCGCGAGGACGATGGTGCCGCGCTGGTTGCCCTCGGATTTCTCCATCTTGGGTTCGAGGTAGGCGACCGCGGCCTTCATGGTGGCGGCGGAGTCGAGCACGGACGGCAGCTGCATCTTGCGCGCGCCGAAGAGCTCGCCGACGGTCTTCATGCCGTCGAGGAGGACGGTGTTGATGAGGTCGAGCGGAGTGTAGCGCGTGAGGGCGAGGTCGAGGATCTCTTCGAGCGACTGTTTGCGGTCGCCCTGGCCGAGCTGCCGCTCGCCGTTGATGATGAGGTGTTTGAGCTTTTCCTCGTCCGACATGGTGTCGGTGACGACGGCGGCTTCGACCTCAGTCCCGGCGGCCTTCGAGAGGCCGGTGAAGTACTGCATGTAGATCTGCAGCGGGTCCTGCTCGGTTTCTACGTTGCGAAAGATGAGGTTGCGGGCGAGCTCGACCTCCATCTCGGGGATCTTATACAGCGGGTAGATCTTGGCGTAGTTGACGATGGCGGAGTCGAGGCCGCGGTCGACGGCTTCCTTGAGGAAGACGGAGTTGAGCACGCGGCGGGCGTAGGCGTTGAGGCCGAAAGAGATGTTGGAGACGCCGAGGATGGTCTTGCATTCGGGGAGTTCGAGGCGGATCCTTCGCACTGCCTCCAGCGTTTCTATCCCTGCCGTCCGGTAGTCCTCCTGGCCGGTCGAGATGGGCAGCGTGAGGGTGTCGAAGATGAGGTCCTGCGAGCGCAGACCGTACTTTTCGGTCGCGAGCTTGTGGATGCGATGGGCGATGCTGACCTTGCGGTCGGCGGTGAGCGCCATGCCTTCTTCGTCGATGGTGAGGGCGATGACGGCGGCGCCGTAGCGGCGGGCCATGGGGAGGACCTTGGAGGTGCGCTTCTCGCCGTCTTCAAGGTTGATGGAGTTGATGATGGCCTTGCCGGGGATGCGTTTGAGCGCCTCTTCGATGACGTCGGCTTCGGTGGAATCGACGAGGATGGGCGCGGGGACGCGGGTGGCGATCTTTTCCAGCACGCCGTTCATGTAGGCTTTTTCGTCTTCGCCGACGACGGCGCAGCAGAGGTCGAGCATCTGCGAGCCTTCTGCGACGAGGCGCTTGGCCATGGTGAAGATGCCGTCGTAGTCGGCATTGCGGACCATGTCGCGGAAGGCGGCCGACCGGGTGGTGGTGTTCATCTCCTCGGCGACGATGGCGGGCTGGCCGTCGATTTCGAGCGGGACGGAGGTGAAGGCGGAGGCGGCTACGGACTGGATG
>CAXUIB010000059.1:9807-12149 GCA_964250945.1 uncultured Acidobacteriaceae bacterium | reverse complement strand
GGTCCGCACCTCAAACGACAGCACCCGACCCGTCAGACTCCCTGCCGGCGACCGCACCTCCACCCGTGCGCCGCGGATCGCGTTATAAAAGTCGACCGACGTCGGGTCCTCGCCCAAGGGCAGCGGCAGCGCCTTCAGCTGCTGCTCGATCGGCGTCGTCGAGTTGTACTCCGCGCCCGCGATCCGGCCGCCGCCCAGGTCGATCGCCGTCAGGCTCTGGAGCACGTCGTTCAGCTGGTCCGTCGTAAAGTCGATCGTGACGGCCTCCGACCCCGAGACCCGCCCCGCGTGCTCAAAGAAGCCGACGCCGTTCTTATAGAGGGAGACCCGCGTCACCGGCAGCTCCGTCGTCCTCTCCGGTAAGGCCCCATTCCCGTCGCGCGATCGAACTTGCCGCGCATGTTGTGCCTCAGGCGCCTGTGCCAGAGCCGATGTCGAGGTCTGATCCAGAAGCAAGGCGAAGGTAGAGAGAAGGGCAAGGTTTGCGCGCAAGAGGTGCCTTTCTGGTGTTGCGAGGTCGACCGAGAAACAAGCAGTAGCGAGTGTAGAACCGGCAGGCGTCCCCTGCTTAGACCGTCCTCGACCCGGAAATGTTCCATAACGAAACGCTTTTTGGTGCCGCTCTTCCTGTCAAGGAAAGTAAGCGCTAAACGTCCCTCGCCCGTGATACCGTCATAAGTCGTACTTATGCACTGATAAGGAACCGCAACGCCATGTCTGGACCTTTTGGTCTCACCGAAGAACAGGAACAACTCCGCCGCGAAGTCCGCGCCTTTGCCGAGCGCGAGATCAGCCCGCACGTCACGGAATGGGACGAAAAGAGCGAGTTCCCCCACGCCATCGTCAAAAAGCTGGGCGCCATGGGCCTGCTCGGCGTCATCTTCCCCGAGTCGCTCGGCGGCGCCGGCATGGGCTACGTCGAGTACGTCCTCGCCATCGAGGAGCTCTCGCGCGTCGACGGATCGGTCGGCATCATCGTCGCCTCGCACAACTCGCTCTGCACCAATCACATCATGATCGCCGGATCGGACGAGCAGCGCCGCCGATGGATTCCGAAGCTCGCGTCCGGCCAATGGCTGGGCGCCTGGGGGCTCACTGAGCCCGGCTCCGGATCGGACGCCGGCGGCATGCGCACCACAGCCGTCCGCCAAGGCGACACCTGGGTCCTCAACGGCTCGAAAAACTTCATCACCAACGGCACCTACGCCGACTGCGCTCTCGTCCTCGCCGTCACCGACCGCGACCGCGGCACGCGCGGCGGCATCTCCGGCTTCCTTGTCGAACGCGGAACCCCCGGCTTCCGCCCTGGAAAGAAGGAAAACAAGCTCGGCCTCCGCGCCTCCGACACCGCCGAACTGATCTTCGAAAACTGCGTCATCCCCGCCGAAAACCTCGTCGGCCGCGAGGGCGAAGGCTTCAAGGACGCCATGCGCGTGCTCGACGGCGGCCGCATCTCGATCGCCGCGCTCGCCCTCGGCATGGCCCGCGGCGCGCTCGACGCGTCGGTCCGCTACAGCTCCGATCGCCGACAGTTCGGCAAGGCCATCAACCAGTTTCAGGCGATCCAGTTCAAGCTCGCCGACATGGCCACGGAGCTCGACGCCGCCTGGCTGCTGACCATGCGCGCCGCCCGGATGAAGGACGCCGGCCAAAAAGTCACGCTCGAAAGCAGCATGGCCAAGCTCTACGCGAGCGAGGCCGCCTGCCGCATCTGCGACGAGGCCGTCCAGATCCACGGCGGCTACGGCTTCATCAAGGACTACCCGGCCGAAAAGTTCTATCGCGACGTGAAGCTCTGCACCATCGGCGAAGGCACCAGCGAGATCCAGCGCATGGTCATCGCGCGCGAACTCCTCGGCCGCTCACCGTCGCGCGGCTAGCCCGCACCAGACTGCCGCGCGCGCCTTTACGGCCAAACTGCCCTGCCCTGAAACTCTGTCATGCTGGTCAGAGAGGCGCAGCCGCATCATGGACAGACAGAGCCCGCTCAGACCACACATGCTGAGCGAGATCGACGAGCAGCCCGGCACGCTCGCCGGCACGCTCGCGCACTACGTCACGGCCGGCCACTTCCGGCGCGAGGCAACCGACGCCGCCCGGCACTGGCTGCGCGACGCCCAGGAACTAGTCATCGCCGCCAGCGGATCTTCGCGCCACGTCGGCCTCGCCGCCGAGCTCATGATCGAGGACAGCTCCGGCCTCCACGTCGACGTCGAGTATGCCAGCGAGTACGCCTACCGCTCGCCCAACCGCCTGCGCGACGCGTCAGTCATCGTCATCTCGCAATCGGGCGGCACCGCCGACACCCTGCTCGCGCTCCGGCAAGCGAAGGAGCGCGGCCG
>CAXUIB010000059.1:4670-9797 GCA_964250945.1 uncultured Acidobacteriaceae bacterium | reverse complement strand
CCCGCCCCCCCCCCCCCCCCCCGGCCCCGCCCCCCGCCCCCCCCCGCCCCCCCGCCGCCCCACGCTTGCCATCACCAACGTCCCCGACTCCCCGATGGCCACCGAGGCCGACCTCGCGCTCCCCACCCTCGCCGGCGTCGAAGAGGCGATCCCCGCCACCAAAAGCTTTACCGCTCAGATGCTCGTCCTCTGGCTCCTCTCGCTGCTCGCCGCCCAAGCCCGCGGCGAGGCAGACCCCGCCCGCACAGAAGCCTCGCTCGCCCGCGCCGCTGATCTCCCCGCTCTCATCCGCGCGCAAATTCCCCACTGGCACGAAGCGGTCGGGCGAGCAGCCTCGCGCTTCCGGGACGCCGCAAGCTTCCTCTTTCTCGGGCGAGGCCTCCACTACCCCATCGCGCGGGAAGGCGCCCTCAAGCTCAAGGAGACCGCCTACATCCACGCCGAAGGCTACCCCGCCGGCGAGCTCAAACACGGCCCAAACGCGCTCCTCAGCCCGTCCGTCCCTCTTGTGCTTTTGGCGACGGTCGACCGCGACGATCCCGGCTCGGTCGAGCGGTACGAGAAGTCCGTCCAGCTTTTGCGCGACATGCGCGCCCAGGGCGCCGAAATCCTCGCCGTCGCGAACACCGGGGACACCGTCGTCCAAAGCCTCGCGAACCTCACCATCGAGGTCGCCCCGACCATCGATCCGCTCCTCGCCCTCTCCGAGGTCATCCCGCTGCAGATCTTCGCCTACCGGATGGCAACGCTGCGCGGCATCGACGTCGACCACCCGCGCAATCTGGTCAAATCCGTCGTCACCGAGTAAAGAAGAGCGCTTTCGCCGGGAGAAATCTTCCTCTGAAGCAGAGGTATTCGCCAACCTGCGCTCATAACAGCCCAGGTCTATCCCACAAAGGTGCTATTCGCGCACCACGGAGTGCTATACCTCCGACCGCATCTCTGGAGCAATATCTCTCTTAGAGAGACGGCCTAAGCCGCCCCATACAGAAGGAGCCCTCCCCATGATGCATGACCTTGTTCTAGCCTCGGTTTTTCTCGCCATGATCATCGCCCCCGCTTTCCTCGCCATGCGTTCCGAACGCGAAGAGAAAGATGTTCTCTAGTCCCGCCCACGCATCTCGCGGATCGAACGCGAAGAGGGCCGCTCTCCGGAGCCAGGAGAGCGGCCCTTTGATCTTTTCCAACTTTCTGTTCCGATCTGAATCTTCTGATTGTTGAGGCGGAAAACCTACCCTCGCATTGCCATTTGCTCCACCACAATCTGGGTGAGGTCCGGCTTTTTGAGACCGTGCTCCCGCTCGTTGAACTCGTCCACCTTCGACGACCAGTTCATGGAGCAGAACTTCGGTCCGCACATCGAGCAGAACGCCGCTTCCTTGTAGTAATCGTCCGGCAAGGTCTCGTCGTGCATCCCCCGCGCCGTCTCCGGGTCGAGCGACAGGGCAAACTGCTTGTCCCAGTCAAATGTGTACCGCGCATGACTGATGGCATCGTCGCGATCGCGCGCGCCCGGCCGGTGTCGCGCAATATCGGCCGCATGCGCCGCGATCTTGTAGGCAATAATGCCGTCCTTGACGTCCTTTTCGTTCGGCAGACCCAGGTGCTCCTTGGGTGTCACGTAGCAGAGCATCGCCGCTCCGTGCCATCCGATCATCGCGGCGCCGATCGCCGATGTAATGTGGTCGTACCCCGGCGCGATGTCGGTCACGAGCGGCCCCAAAACGTAGAACGGAGCTCCGTCGCACAGCTGGACCTCCATGTCGACCTGCTCTTTGATCTTGTCCATCGGGACGTGACCGGGACCCTCGATCATCACCTGTACATCCGACTCCCACGCCTTACGGGTGAGCTCACCCAACGTCTTCAGCTCGGCGAACTGCGCCTCGTCCGAGGCATCCGCCACACTGCCTGGCCGCAGACCATCGCCCAGCGAGTAGCTGACGTCGTACTTCGCCATCAGCTTCGTGATCCGGTCGAAGTTCTCATACAAGAAATTCTGCTTGTGATGCGCGGTCATCCACTGGGCAAGAATCGCTCCGCCCCGGCTCACAATTCCGGTGATTCGCTTCGACACCATCGGCACGTATTGGATCAGAACGCCCGCATGGATGGTGAAGTAGTCCACCCCCTGCTCGGCCTGCTCCTCAATCACCTCAAGATACAGATCAATGTTCAGGTCCTCGACGCGCTTCACCCGCGAGAGCGCCTCATACAAGGGCACCGTCCCGATCGGCACAGGGCTATGCCGAAGAATCGCCTCGCGGATCATAGGAATGTCGCCGCCGGTCGATAGATCCATCACCGTATCGGCGCCGTAGTGCACGGCCGTATGGAGCTTGCGCAGCTCCTCGTCAACATCGGACACCAGCGCCGAGTTGCCGATGTTGGCGTTGATCTTGCATAAGCTCTCGACGCCGATCGCCATCGGTTCAAGCTCCGGGTGATTGATATTCGCCGGAATAATCATGGTCCCGCGCGCGATCTCGGACCGGACCAGCTCCGGGGAGATCTTCTCCTTTGCCGCCACAAAGGCCATCTCTTCGGTGATCAGGCCCTGCCGCGCGAAGTGCATCTGACTCATGTTGGTGTCGCCCGTCTCCCGCGCGCGATCTTTGCGACGGACGATCCACTCCGCACGTCCGGTTGGCACGCGGTATCCGTTCGCCGCCGCGCGTGCAACGTCTGTCTTCCCCTGGCCAACCCCCATTACCGACCCGACTTCCCGCATGCGCACACCTCGCTTTCATCAAGCTCTGATGGAGCCTGAATATCGCCAAAGTATACCCGCTTGGGAGGTTGGAGGTTGAAGTGCTCCGGCGACAAAGCGAGAGTGTCCTCTTTTCGCGAGGCAGCAAACGGCTTTAGCAGATCGTGGAGAGACCGGTGATCCCACGCAAGGTGTAGGGCTCGTGTAGCGCAGCAAAGACGCCATCGCCGTTTCGATGGCACAAAAAATCCAGCAAGTAACTTACCGACGTGCTGAGCCGCGCGCAGATTTCATCGTCCGTATCAATCCACCCGTCGCGCAACGGCGTACAAGGGAGACGTTAGACCAGATCGACCTTTGCGGAAATTCAAAAAATCAGCCCTGAAGCTGATCCCAACCGCACTTTCATCAACGCCCCTGTTTTACAGCACAGATGCTTGTTTGTACCACCTTTCGCCTGGGCCAAACCCCGTCCCACTCCCATCCAGGAAAAGGCGTCTATGAAACCACTCCGACTTCTCTCCCACGCGCTTGCCGTTGCCTTGTTTGCCGGCGCCGCAGGGTCGCTCGCCCACGCCGACACAGCGGTCTACACCAGCGCCTTCCTCCCCTTCCTCGCCGACGACGAGGTGGCCTTCTTCTCCGTCACCAGCACCTCCACGCAGAATTACAGCTTCTTCACCACGTCCTACGGCGGCGGCATTAACGTCGACGGAACCCGAACCCCGGCCGGCGGCTTCGTCCCCGTGCTCACTCTATTTGACAGCACCGGAGCTCCGATCGGCTCCGACGGCGGCTCCGGCATGTGCCGTGGGTCGGCAGTCGCAGACACATCCACCGGCATCTGCAACGACGCTCTTCTTCAGGAGACGATCGGTCCTGGCAGCTACACCCTCGCCCTCTCTGAATTCCCCAACGTCGCGATCGGCAACCTCGGCACGCCGTTCCTCTTCGCCGGTCAGACCACCGGCTCGCTCTGCGGCAACCCGTCGGGAAGATTTCTCGAGACCGATCTGGCCCCTTGCGTTCAACGCAACGGCAACTTCGCCGTCGACGTCACGACCGGTGCTCTGCCCGCTCCCATCCCCGAACCGCCTACCTGGATGCTTGTCCTACCCGCCGCTGCCGGAATCGTCGTTCTCGGCAAGCGTCAGCTCGCCTAGGGTCCAGAACGCACACGCACACACACCCCTCGCCCGGCCAGATCATCTGCCGGCCGGGCCAAACTGTCCTGAGCAAGAATTCCTGTGAGATACCCTCCCAGCGAAGATACTGGAGCAACAAAATGTCGAAGAGCCTCATTCCTGAACTCGTAGATGCCTCCCCGAACCGCCGGTCTTTCCTGAAAAAGATCGGCATGGCCACCGCTGCTGTCGGCGCACTTTCGGTGGCGACGCCGCACTCCGCGGAAGCCGAAACCGCCACCGAAGACACCGTCCTCAACTTCGCCCTCAACCTCGAGTACCTCGAAGCGGAGTTCTACACCTACGCGCTCAACGGAACCTCCATCACCGCGTATGGCATCGGCATCAATGGGGTCGCCAACCCGGGCAACCCTGCCGGCGGCGGTATGACCACCGGCGGCCACATGGTCAGCTTCTCCAACAACCTCGTCTTCACCCAGGCCATCGGTAACCAGATCGCCTCCGACGAGCGCGCCCACGTCAAACTTCTCCGGCAGGCCCTCGGCTCCCTGGCCATCGCCAAACCCAACCTCAACCTGAACGCTCTCGGCTTCGGCTTCGGATCGCAAAATGAGTTCCTCAAACTCGCCCGCATCTTCGAGGATATCGGCGTCACCGCCTACGCAGGAGCCGCCGGCCTGCTCACCACCCCCGCCATCATCACCACCGCCGCCCAGATCCTCGCCGCCGAAGCCGAGCACGTTTCGAGCATCCGCACGCAGATCGCCCGGCTCAACATCCCTACCGCACCTCCGCTCGACGGCGTCGACATCCTGCCGCCGCCCACCGGATCGCAGCTCACCTACCTCACCCTCACCCCGGCCACAGGCCAACCGTCGCTCCCCACGCCCGGCCAGGTCCTCTACCTTGCCTTCGGCATGCAGGCCGGCGTCAGCCGCGGAGGCTTCTTTCCCACAGGCGTCAACGGCGCACTGACGACCAGCACCGCCGCCGCCTAAGGAGGTTCTCCTATGGGTGTGTAGGGCGAACAGAGCTCTCATGGCCTTTTTCCTCAGTGAAAACGGCACTCCCACACTCTATCCGACTCACGGCAACAGGAGAACCGCCCTAAACTAGCCTGAAGTCTTTGCAGGGCAGATCAGATGTGGCAGACCGGAGCGCGCGAACCGCTCGGGTCTGCCACTTTTTGCGGCCTACACGCTCCCCTGGCCATGTGCATCTCCCAAATGAAATCCGCGAACTCCAAATTTCCACAACCGTCTGGGCCATTCG
>CAXUIB010000059.1:0-4660 GCA_964250945.1 uncultured Acidobacteriaceae bacterium | reverse complement strand
ATAACCTAGCCTCAAGTCTTTGCAGGCCATATCAGTGGGGGCCCCCCGGCGCGCGCGACCCGCGGGGGGCGGCCACTTTTTTGCGCTCTACACGCTCCCCTGGCCATGTGCATCTCCCAAATGAAATCCGCGAACTCCCAATTTCCACAACCGTCTGGGCCATTCGCTTGGGCAAGTCAACCCACGCGTACCGGCTGCATCTAACTGCGGAAGGAACGGTAAATGCAAGGGAGCGGCAACATCAGGCGCTCTCTCGACCACATCTCACAAGGTGCCATGCCGTCCACGATCTGGACGGCAGCCATGCCACAAACCTTAGCGATCGAAAGGAACCAGAGTATGAAATTCTTTTCCGCAAACATCGAAGACCTCCGCACCCTCTATGTCACCAACCTCCAAAAGGCTCTCGACATGGAGCGGCAGATCTGTAAGGCGCTTCCGGAGCTGATGGAGAAGAGCTCCGACGCGCAGCTTACCAACGCGCTCCGGACCCATCTCCGCGAGTCTGAAGGCCACGCCTCCAAGGTGGAGAACCTCCTCCAGCAGGTCAACGGCAACGCCGACACCATCACCTGCAAGGCGCTCGCCGGCCTCGTCACCGAAGCTCAGGACTCCATCAAGGACGCCGGCGACGCGAACATCCGCGACGTCACCGTCATCGCGTGCGCCCAGCAGGTTGAGCACCACGAGATGGCCGTCTATGGCACGCTGCGTACCTGGGCCAACATCCTCAGCCGCCACAACGACGCCGTGGTGCTCGAAACGATCCTCAACGACGAGAAGCACGCCAACTCGCTCCTCACCGAGATCGCCGAAAGCGTCAACCTCCAGGCCGCCTAAGCGTGACCGTCATCGTATCGACGACCATCCACCTTCTTACACCTCCCAAGCCCGCGCGGTCCGGCCGGTCACCTGGACCGCGTGGGCTTTCGGCGGTCTGGCATATGGCGGGAAGCCATGATCCTGATCTGATAAAGACACCGGTTCAGTACCCCTCACATTGCTTCACGGTCTCGAAGTTGTGGGCCTTCCATCGCATCGCCTCCAGGATCCTCGACCGTCCGCTGGGGTGGTCGAAGAAGGCAAACTCGTTCGACCGGGTCCGGCTCCATCTTTCGATACTGCCCAAGCTTGAGCATTGCGGCGGCGAAGCCGTCCGGCTGCCGCGACGCATTCAGGCCGTACATGTCCGCCTCCGCTTCCTGCGACCGCGTCATCGTGTTCGTGATCGGCGTTGCCAGGAGCAAGAGGACGCTGATCGCCATAATGGCCGCTGGAAATAATGCCAGGTCGTCGATCCCTCGTGTGCCCCAGCGATCTCCCCTCCGCCGCTGCATGCTCTCAACCCAGGAGCGCAGCAGGCCTCGACGTCCAGATGTCCCCTGCTATCGAACCGCGCGCCCGAAGGAACCGCCGGCAACGCATCGCCGGCGAAAGATCGCCACAGCCTGAAGGTCCGCATGGCGAAACGCTACACTCCATCCGACGAGGATGTCTCGAATCTGAGACATGGCTTGCGCGATGCGCCGGCCAGAGCGGTCCCCCGGCCTAAGAACTCCACGCTGCTTTTCCCCAAAAGGAAAGCACCATTTCGGTAGGACGGACCTCCCAGCGCTCCACCGAACAGACCGCGTTTTCCTCCATTGTCCCGCCCTGCCCGGCACGATAGGGTGGTCTCAGGCTTCGCTGCCTCTGGCCGCCACCCTGCCAGCCCCGCCTCTCCCTCCTGCCCGGTCCCACAAACCTCTTCGGCGCAACCTGTTTAGAAGAGCTGAGGCCAAATCTGGGAATATACTTAGAAATACAAAGATACCCACAACAGCTTGTACATCACGCTTGACACGCGCTACATGCAGAGGTACCTTTGCCACTGCTGAGAGCAGTTTCCGGGCACTCCAGCCGGAAAGCTCCCTCCGTCACACCGCCCCCAGGAACCACCAGGACTACCCAGGCAACACAGATCCGCTCCGGACACAAAAGTCCACGACAGGCCCGCATAGAAGTGCCATCACGGCCCGGAATTAACGCCGCTATCCCCATTGAGAGAGCTCGCGGGTACCAGGACACGAACCCGTCGTTCCCACAAATCCCGACCCCGCAGCCCACACTGCCACACTGCATCAGTACAGGAGCAAACCTCACACATGGCTACCCAGACCACCACCGCCCAGACCGCATCCAAGCCCACCGTCTCCTCCAGCCCGAACCGGACTTCGGGAACCTCCAGCGCCCCCGGCCTCCGCTTCGTGCGGCACTTCACCCGCGAAGGCGTCTCGCCCTACGACGAGATCACGTGGGAGCGCCGCGACGCCATCATCCAGGACTGGAAGGGCAAGCTCATCTTTGAGCAGAAGGGCGTCGAGGTCCCGGCCGACTGGTCCATGACCGCCACCAACATCGTGGCGTCCAAATACCTCCACGGCCTCAACGGCACCGACGAGCGCGAAGATGGCGTGCGCGCCCTCGTCACCCGCGTCGCCGAATCCATCCGCGACTGGGGCATCGCGGCCGGCTACTTCGCTGCCGCCGAAGACTCCGAGATCTTTCACGCCGAGCTCGTGCACCTTCTGCTGAACCAGAAGGTCGCCTTCAACTCGCCCGTCTGGTTCAACGTCGGCTGCGACCGCCTCGAACCTAACTCCGACGCCCAAAACTGGCACTGGAACAGCACCTCCGGCAAGGTCGAGTTCTCCGTCACCGGATACTCCAAACCGCAGTGCTCCGCCTGCTTTATCAACTCCGTCCAGGACTCGCTCGACTCCATCCTGACGCTCGCCAAGACCGAAGGCATGCTCTTCAAGTGGGGCTCCGGCGCGGGCTCGAACCTGTCCGCCATCCGCGGCAGCATGGAAACACTGTCGGGCGGCGGCACCGCCTCCGGCCCGCTCTCCTTTATGCGCGGCTTCGACGCCTTCGCTGGCGTCATCAAGTCCGGCGGCAAGACCCGCCGCGCCGCCAAGATGGTCGTCCTCAACATCGACCACCCGGATATCGAAGACTTCATTCAGTGCAAGGTCAAGGAAGAAAAGAAGGCCTGGCACCTCGTCCAGGCAGGCTACGACGGGTCTGGACCGGACTCGGAGGCGTACAGCAGTATCTTCTTCCAGAACGCCAACAACTCCGTCCGCGTCACCGACGAGTTCATGCACGCCGTCGAGCAGGATCGCCCTTTTTCCACCCGCGCCGTCAAAGGCCGCGCGCCGGTCAAGGAGTACCGCGCCCGCGACCTCATGCACCAGATCGCCGAAGCCACCTGGCAGTGCGGCGACCCCGGCATGCAGTACGACACCACCATCAACCGCTGGCACACCAGCAAAAACACCGCCCGCATCAACGCCTCGAACCCCTGCTCGGAGTACATGTTCCTCGACGACTCCGCCTGCAACCTCGCGAGCTTCAACCTGCTCAAATTCGTCGACGCCCGCGGCAAATTCGACATCCCCGCCTACCGTCATGCCATCGCGGTCGTCACCACCGCGATGGAGATCATCGTCGACTCGGCCGGCTACCCGACCGAGATGATCGCGAAAAACTCCCACGACTACCGACCTTTGGGTCTGGGATATGCCAACCTCGGCGCACTCCTGATGTCCTTCGGCCTGCCCTACGACTCCGACGCCGGCCGCGACTTCGCCGCCTCGCTCACCGCCATCCTCTGCGGCGACGCCTACTGGCAATCCGCGCGCATCGCCGAAACCTGCGCCCCGCTCGGCGCCGCCACCCCCATCACCCAGCAAGCGCAAGCGACCGGCGGAGCCTGCCCCGGCTTCTACGTCAACCGCGAACCCTTCCTCGACGTCATCCGCATGCACCGCGCCGAAGTCAACAAAATCGGCGCCTCCACTCGCAAGGCCGGCACCAGCAACGCTCCCGAACCCTTCGCCGTCCCCCAACTCCCCGATCTCATCGCCGCCTCCAAACACGCCTGGGACGGCGCCCTCGCCCACGGCGAACGCCACGGCTACCGCAACTCCCAGGTCACCGTCCTCGCCCCCACCGGAACCATCGGCTTCATGATGGACTGCGACACCACCGGCATCGAGCCCGATCTCGCCCTCGTCAAATACAAAAAACTCGTCGGCGGCGGCATGATCAAAATCGTCAACTCCACCGTCCCCTCCGCTCTCATCAAGCTCGGCTACACCAGCTCCGAGATGAACGCCATCGTCTCCTACATCGACGCCACCGGCACCATCGAAGGCGCACCGCACCTCAAGCCCGAGCACCTCGCCGTCTTCGATTGCTCCTTCAAGCCGGCAAAAGGCACCCGCACCATCCACTACATGGGCCACATCAAAATGATGGCCGCCACCCAGCCCTTCCTCTCCGGAGCCATTTCGAAAACCGTCAACCTCCCCCAGGACTGCACGGCCTCCGACATCAGCGACGCCTACCTCGAAGCCTGGCGGCAGGGCATCAAAGCCGTCGCCATCTACCGCGACAACTCCAAAGGCACCCAGCCCCTCAACGTCAGCGCCCAAACCGACACCAAATCCACCAAAGCCGTATCCACCACAACCGCGGGTGCCCCACCCGTGACAGCCTCATCGTCACGTGTGGGTTCCACAACCGCGGGTGCCCCATCCTCTCCGGCGGTCTCATCGGCGGAAAGGGTGGGTTCCATCGTCGCCGGCACCGTCGAAATCCAGGAAACCATAGC
>CAXUIB010000058.1:7093-12152 GCA_964250945.1 uncultured Acidobacteriaceae bacterium | reverse complement strand
GCGTCGACATGAACTCGTTGGGGTCGGTCATCTCGCGCTGCCACTCGACCAGCTGTCGAACCCAGGCGAGACGCTGCTCGTCCTTGGCGGTGACGTTGTCGGACGCCTTGTACTTCCAGTGCGCCGCTATGCCCTCCTCGGCGATGCGGTGCATGTCCTCGGTGCGGATCTGGACCTCAAACTGGTGGCCGCCCGGCGCGATCAGCGTGGTGTGGAGCGACTGGTAGAGGTTTGGGCGCGGCATCGCGATGAAGTCCTTGATGCGGCCGGGGACCGGGCGCCATATGCTGTGCAGCAAGCCGAGGACGGCGTAGCAATCCTGCACGGAGCGGCAGATCACGCGGATCGCGAAGAGGTCGTAGACCTGATCGACCGGCACCTGCTGCGAGACAAGCTTCTGCTGGATCGAGTACAGGCGCTTGATGCGGGATTCGACGCGGCCAGTGAGTTGGTGCTCGCGGAGCTTCTCCTCGAGCGTGAGGACAATGCGCGCGAGGAAGTCTTCGCCCTCGCCGCGCAGAGCGTCCACCTCGTCTGCGACCTGCTGGTACGCAAACGGGTCGGTGTAACGGAAGGCGAGGTCTTCGAGTTCGCCGCGCAGCTTGCCCATGCCCAGCCGATGCGCCAGCGGAGCGAAGATGTCCAGCGTCTCCTGCGCGATCTTCTGCTGCTTTTCGGGACGGAGATGCTCGAGCGTCCGCATGTTGTGGAGGCGGTCGGCCAGCTTGATGATGACGACGCGAACGTCCGTGACCATGGCGAGCAGCATCTTGCGGATGTTCTCGGCCTGGTGGTCTTCGCGGTTGGCGAATTTTATTTTGTCGAGCTTGGTGACACCCTCGACGATGTGAGCGACCTGCTCGTTGAAGCGGCGGGCGATCTCGGACGAGGTGACGTCGGTGTCTTCGACCGCGTCATGCAGCAGGCCGGCGGCGATGGCGGTTGAATCCATCTTGAGTTCGGCGAGAACCTGCGCGACCTCGAGCGGGTGAACGACATACGGCTCGCCCGAGGCGCGCTTCTGGCCCCTGTGCTGCTCCAGGCAGAAGATCCACGCCTTCTGAATGATCTCGAGGTCGTCGTTGGGACGGTTGCTGTGGACGGTCTCGAGCAGCCGCTGAAACTTTCGGTCGATCAGAGAGACGTCGGCGAGCGGGTTGCCGCAGACGTGCGCTGCAGCCGACAGCCCGGGCGACAGGGGGATGGGCGATTGGAGAGCTCCGGCCGGTTCGTCCAGGCTCGGCGCCCCGGCGGCGGACGGGGGTGGAAAGAAGACAAGGTCCGGTTTGGCGTAGATCTCTCCTGCCACCTCGGACCCAACCGGACCGGCACCGGCGGAAAGATGCGAGCCGGCTGTTTGGAGCGCGGATTCAAGATCGATGCCGGCGTCGGTGGGTGCGCCGTTCAGCTCCGGGCCCGCGTCCGAGGCGCCGGAAACAGGCGCGTCTGCCCCGTGAGAGCTGTCGGTGGGAGCCGCCGGATTTGCGTGCGCCATACACCATTATAGGCAGGCAAAAACAGCGATTCCCAATGGGGTCAAAACTCGCCGTAGTACCACCAGCAAAATACTTCCGGTTTGCATCCATCCGGCTGCTGACGCGTCTACAAGAGGGCGTCAGAATCTATATCGATCGGGTGTTGCTTGCGGATCGTGTCACGTTTTCTGCTTTTGTTGGGTGCGGCGTCAGGGATGCTCTGCGGTGGGCAGCAGATCTCGGGTCCGCGACCAGGTGCAAGCCCGTCTACGACGCCGCCGAGCCGGCCTCTGCTGGTCGGCTACTTTCCGCAGTGGGGCGTGTACCAGGGGTACTTTGTCCGCAATCTAGTGCAAAGCGGCGGCGCCGGTCTGCTCGACCAGATCAACTATGCGCAGGGTTTTGTCACCGGCGGACGGTGCTCGGTCGCGGACCCAAATGCGGACCTGAACTTCGCCTTTACCGCGGCGAATTCGGCCGACGGAACTGCGGATGATCCAGCCTCGTCTTTTCGCGGCAACTTCCACCAGTTGGCGGAGCTGAAGCAGCGATACCCAAAGTTGAAGATCCTGATCTCGCTGGAGGGTCGCGCCGCGGACTTCGCCCAGGATGCGCAGCCCGCCGCGCGCGAGGCCTTTGTGCGCACCTGCGTGGATACTTTTCTGCGAGGTCACTTTATTCCCGGGGTGGAGCAGTCGCCCGGTGCGCCTCCCATCTTTGACGGCATCGATGTCGATTGGGAGTACCCTCACGGCGACGACGCAGAAAACTTCCTCCAGATGCTGGATCTCTTTCGCCGCGAGATGGACCGGGTACGGCCGGGTCTGCGACTCTCGGTCGCGGTGGGCGTCTCGCCCCACATGTACGCCGGTGTCGATACCGGACGCATGGCAGAGCTGGTCGACCAGGTCGGCCTGATGAACTACGACTACAACGGCCCTTGGAGCCGGACGACGGGATTTCTGGCGCCGCTGTACAGCCCGGCCGTAGACGCCTCGCGGGTCCTGGGTGGCGCCGCAACCGGCGGTGAACAAGGCAGTGTCGCCCGGAGTGTCACGGCCTGGGTGGCTGCCGGTGTGCCGCCGCAAAAGCTCCTGCTCGGGCTTCCATTCTACGGCTATGGTTGGCGCGAGGTGGACAATGCCGGCCACGGTCTCTTTCAAGCGGGCCGACCCATACGGGGCGACCGGCCCTACAACTTCCTCGCCGCTCTTCTGGCGGACGGGCACGACGATGAAGATGAACCGGATCCGGGTCAGGCACCGCCAAAGCCCTTTACCGTCTACCGCGACCCGCAGTCCAAGGCTCCGTGGATGTTCAACGGCGAGACCTTCTGGACTTATGAGGACCCCGTCTCGGTGGCTGCGAAAGTTGAGTTCGCCCGGGAGCAGAACCTAGGCGGCGATATGCTCTGGGAGCTCAGCGGCGACACCGAATCGGCAACGCTGCTGAAGGCAGCACGCCGCGGCCTCCATACATCTACGTCGGTTCAGGCTGCTGTCCCGCCGGCGGAGCAAACGTCCGAGCACGCATCCGCCCCAGCCGACTAGAGGATCTCCTCTCGATCGCGAGCCCATGCGGGATCGCGATCACCGGCAGGTCCCTAGAAACGGCAACAACACGGGTCTATATACTAGCCTTCAGGACGCTAGATACTAGCCTTCAGGGGGCTAGGGTCTCTGCCTGCACGTCCATTCACAAACATCTGCATTTGATCCTGATACGTCCAGTCTCACCAACGGCCAGTCTCACCCGCTCTCAGATCAAGCGCGTCCCCCAGCCATGGCATCCATACTCTCCCTTCCAACCCTCTCGATCACGCCTTCCGCCATGCTCCCCGCGGTCGAGCCCCCACGTCCAGACCCACCCGCAGCCCGCCTTCGCGACAAGTTCGGCCGAGCCATCACCGATCTTCGCGTCTCGGTCACCGATCGCTGCAACTACCGCTGCGTCTACTGCCGCACCGGCGAAGAAACCATCTCTCCCTCCGAGCTCGGCATCGCCGACTACCTCCGCATGATCCGCATCTTTGTCTCGCTCGGCATCGAGAAGATCCGTCTCACCGGTGGCGAGCCTCTCTTGCGCAAAGGCCTCGTCGAAATGGTCCAGGAACTCTCCCAGATGCGCACCGCCTACTCCCTGGACGACCGCCCCGTCCAAGACGAAGACCTCGGCCGTCCGCTCGACATCGCGCTCACCACCAACGGCCACCTCCTCGCCACGCTCGCCCCCCCCCTCAAGCAGGCTGGCCTCAGCCGCGTCACCGTCAGCATGGACGCCGTCGACCCCGAAATCTTCGCCGCTATCACCCGCGTCCCCGGCAGCTTCCACCGCGTCCTCGCCGGGGTCCGAGCCGCCCGCGCCGCCGGCCTCGGCCCAGTCAAAATCAACTGCGTCCTCCTCCGCGGCTTCAACGACACAGAAATCGAGCGATTCGCCGAGTTCTCCCGCAAAGAAAACGTCATTGTCCGCTTTATCGAGTGGATGCCCCTCGAAGAAGACCGCAGCTGGAAACGCGAAACCGTCGTCACCCTCGAAGAAATCGTCGCCCGCCTCCACGCCTTCCGACCCCTCGTCGATCTCCCCCCCAACGCGCTCAGCGAAACCGCCCGCCGCTACACCTTCGACGACGGCCAGGGCGAAATCGGCATCATCGCCCCCGTCTCTCGTCCCTTCTGCGGACACTGCTCCCGCGTCCGGCTCACCTCCGACGGCAAAATCCGCACCTGCCTCTTCTCGCAAACCGACTTCGACCTCTACAGCCGCCTGCGCCAGGGCGAAACCGATGCCGGGCTTCGCACGTATATCCGACAGATCGTCCTGCGCAAGGAGGCGCGACACCATATCGGCGAACCCAGCTTCGAAAAACCCTCCCGCAACATGGTCCAGATCGGCGGCTAGACACTTCTGAACCCACGCGCTAAACTCCCGCCCAGGTCCCTACACTCGATCTCCGCAGTAGTATCTTCTTCTTCGGGCACGTCGCACAAAGTCTGTGCAAACAGAGGCGAATCCTTGAAAGACCGCCGCAGCTTCGAAGTCATCGACAGCAGGCAGATGGATCACCTCCGCGTGTTCCACGACGTCGCGCGCTCGCTCACCTCCTCGCTCGAACTGAAATCCATCCTAGGCGCCATTATGGAAAAGATGGCGCAGTTCTTTGGGCCCGAACGCTGGTCCTTGCTGCTGGTCGACGAACAACATAACGATCTCTACTTCGAGATCGCCGTCGGAGAAAGCCCCGAAACCCTTAAGAACCTCCGCATTCCGATGGGCGAAGGCCTCGCCGGGTACGTGGCCCTCACCGGAACTCCCCTCATCGTCCCCGATGTCTCGCTCAACGCGCAGTGGTCCGCCTTCATCAAGGCGCACCCGGAGCTCGACATCCAGTCCATCGCCTGCGTTCCCGTGCGTTCAAACGACCGCACCCTCGGCGTCATCCAGCTGCTCAACAGCAAACTCGACCTCCTCAGCGAATACTCCATCTCGTTTCTTCGCCTGCTTTGCGACTATGCCGCCATCGCCATCCAGAACGCGCGTTCCATGACCCTCATCCAGGAACTCACCATCACCGACGATTGCAC
>CAXUIB010000058.1:0-7083 GCA_964250945.1 uncultured Acidobacteriaceae bacterium | reverse complement strand
CTTCAACGCCCGCCACCTCTACACCCGCCTCGACGAGGCGGCCGCCGCCGGCGAGACCTTTAGCCTCCTCTTCCTGGATCTCGACCACTTTAAGCAGGTCAACGACACCCACGGCCATCTCGTCGGCAGCAGACTCCTCGCCGAGGTAGGCAATCTCCTCAAACGCCTCGCCGGCCCTGGCAGCGCTGCCTTCCGGTATGGCGGCGACGAATTCGTCGTGCTCTTTCCGGGTCTCGAGAAAACCGCCGCCGCCGAGAGGGCGCAAATCCTCTGGACCGAACTCCGCAAGGCACACTTTCTCGAAGGCGCCGGCCTCTCCCTCAGCCTCTCCGCCAGCTTCGGCCTCGCCACCTACCCCGAAGACGGCAACACCGTCCCCAACATCCTCCGTTCCGCAGACACCATGATGTACACCGCGAAGGCCAGCCGCGACAGCATCGTCATTGCCGGCCAGAGCCTTGCCACCAACTCCGCCGCCGGCCCCGGGAAACAGCCTTCTCTCCCGCCCCCACTCCGCAGCGTTCCACCGCACAACCCAGACCCGCCGCCGCCCGTGCAGTAAATTCGCACATGAGCGGTGCGAGGTGGCCGAGCGACTGCTTCTGGCTCAAATCCGGTCGCAGCAGGGGCCATCGACACAAACGCAGGGCGTTTCTCCGCAGCCTGTAGAGGCCATGCCCTTCACGGAGCGGAACTTGATCGGAGGTCCCTAGAAAGGCTTGGCGGCCAGCCTAGTAGGTGGTTGCGAGTTGCACGGTACCTGCGGGATCGGTTCCAGCTTGCGCTTGGGCGAGGTTGTCGAGCTTGCCGCCGGTTGCTGTGTCGAAGCCATACATGGTGAGATCGGGCGAGCCGCCGAGGGCGCCTGCGACGAGATATTTTCCTGTTCGATCGAAGGTGAGCGAACTTACGGTGGCGCCACTGGCGTAGGGGGACCCGGCCAGAGCCGTCAGGGTGCCGCTTCCGATGGCGTATCCAGAGATGGTTCCGTCGGTCCGGTTCGCGACGTAAGCGTATCTTCCGGTGCTCTCGAGGGCGACGGTATATGCGCCGTTGCCGGACGGGAATGGGGATCCGGCGATGGCGGTCAGTTTGCCTGCGGCGCCGACGGCGTACGCTGCGAGACCGCCGCCGGATCCGCTGCGCGCCACGTAGAGCGTGCTTCCGGCGCTGTCGACGGCGAGGCCGTTATCGCTGGTCTGGGCGCCGACGGAGAGAGTTTGGCTTTGGAGAGCGAGGCCGTTGGCCTGGTTGAAGGTGAAGACGACCTCTCCGCCGGTTCCGAGGGCGGTGAAGATGAGGGCGCCATCCGGCGAGAAACGCAGAGCCTGGCGGGCGATGGGGGGCGTGGCGGTGACGGTAAAGGTGGCCTGCTGGAGACCGGAGAGGGCGCCGGTGGATCGGTTGATCTGCCAGACGTCGAGGGCATTGGTCTGACCGTCGATGCCGACGAGCCAGTTGCCGTCCGGCGAGACGGCGAGGTTGAAGACGTCGAGATTGGCAACGTTGGCGCCGGAGGTTGGAACGCTGAGCGATCCATTGGAGGCCACGGTGTAGGCGTTGATTGTGCCGAGGAGGCCGTTGGCTCCCGCGACGTAAAGGAAGCTGTTGGCAGGGGAGAGCGCCAGCGACTGCGGCGTGTAGCCAAGGGTAAAGGGGGTATTGGGGACGGCGGTGAGGGATCCTGCACCGACGGCAAAGCCGCTGATCGTCCCGGTGGCGGCGTTTGCGGTGTAGAGGAAGTTTCCGCCTGCGCCCGCGCCGATGCCGGAGCCGGAGCTTGGCGATCCGCTGGTCGGGGTGGTGAAGAAGTTATCGCAGCCTAGAGGGCCGAGGGAGAGCAGGGCTGTGACCAGGAGTGCTTTGAACCACTTGGGTTGCGTTGCCGGGGTGCAGATGTCCATGGTTCGACGGTTCCATTGTTTGACTTGTGGACGAAGCCGTATCATTGAGTTTATGCCGAGCTTTCAGGACAGCGCCTTTATCTTTATTCTCGCCCTGATTCTGTTCGGTCCAAAGCGGCTTCCGGAGCTTGCGCGCCAGCTGGGGAAGTTGATGGGCGAGTTTCGCCGGGCTTCGAACGAATTCCGGTCGCAGATGGAAGAGGAGCTGCGTATCGCGGATCAGGCAGAGAAGACGAAGAAGATTGCCGCGATCGAGTCGGCTGCTCCGGTTCTGAGCGCTGCTGTTCTTGCGCCTGCCAGTTCCCTTGCGCCTGCCAGTTCAGAGGATGTGGGGGAAGAGCATCCGCACATGCCGCCGGCGCGCCGGACGTACGTTGAGCCGGGAGCCGAGCTCCCGACGGTACCGATCGCGACTTCGGGCGATCTGCATCTGATGCCGCCGGCGACGGGGCTTCCGCTGGCGCGTTCCGCGGACGGGGTCGGCAATGGGGATGCGAGTGTTGCTTCGGTCTTTGAGTCGTTTCCGCAAGCGACTGATTCTGGGGTTCGCGAGGATCTGGACCTGACGATGCATGGGAACGGTGTGAGTTCGATCGCGGGCGGCGGCGCCTCCGATTCATTGCTTGCCGACAAGGCGGCCCACCATGCCTGATGTGATCGACAATGTGCGCGCGGCGGTCGCTGATCGGGCCGAGCTGCCGGGCATGAGTTTGATGGAGCACCTGGGTGAACTTCGGACACGGATCCTCCATTCGCTAGGTTATCTGTTGGCGGGCTTCGCTGTGGCGTGGGCTTTTCGGGAACGTCTCTACGGCATTGTGCAGGCGCCGCTGGACCGACTGGGGATTCCGCTCAACTTCACACATCCGACCGATGGTCTGAATCTGTATCTGAAGACGGCGCTGGTTGGCGGCGCGATCCTTGCGTCGCCTTTTATTCTGTACCAGATATGGCTGTTTATCTCGCCTGGACTGTATAAGCACGAGAAGAATTACGTTTGGCCATTTATGTTTGCGACGATCGGGCTTTTTCTGGCCGGAGCGTGGTTTGGATATCGGTATGTGATTGAAGGCGCGATCAAGATTCTTGTGCTTGGCTTTGGCAAGAAATTTCATCCCATTCTTACGATCGACGATTACACAGGATTTTTCATGGCCGTCATTCTCGGTCTCGGCGTGACCTTTGAGATGCCGATCCTGATCTTTTTTCTGGCGTTGTTCGGCATTGTGGACGGCAGGTTTCTGCTGCGGCACATTCGGTACGCCATTCTTGCGATCTTTTTGATTGCCGCGATCATCTGTCCCACTCCGGACCCGGTGGGGATGTGCCTGTTTGCCAGCCCGATGCTGGTGTTGTACCTGGTCGGGGTCGGGATCGCCTTTTTGGTGCATCCGACCGCGCGGGCGAAGCGAGGAACGAAAGCCGCGTGACCCACCATCCTCAGGGCTCAAAGGCGGCGCTGCTTTTTTTCGTTCTGGCGGTGGCGCTCAGGCCTTTTCAGGTTGTGGCTGAACCCACCGCGGCCGCGCACTTCAACGGTCAGGCGGCGTACAAGCTGACCGAGCAGTACCTTGCGGTGGCGCCCAAGCGATGGGTCGGATCGGAGGGGCACGCCAGGGCGGAAGCGTTTATCGCGGATCATTTCAAGGCGGAGGCTGCGAAGGGGAATTTTGAGGTAGATAGTTTCTCGGCCTCGACGCCCGCCGGCCTGCTTCCGATGCACAACATCCTTGTGCGGTACCCGGGAAAGCGCGAGGGTGTGATTGTGCTTGCGACGCATTACGAGACGAACTATCCGTTGCGTGAGTTGAATTTTGTCGGAGCGAACGATGGGGCGGCGACGACGGCTCTGCTGATCCAGATTGGAAGCTATTTGCGCGCGCATCCTCCTGAGGGGTATTCCGTCTGGCTGGTCTTTGATGACGGCGAGGAAGCGATCCGCTCGTGGACCGGTTCGGACTCGCTGTACGGGACGCGGCATCTGGCGGCGAAGTGGTCGACCGACGGCACGATCTCGAAGATCAAGGCGTTTATCGTAGCGGACATGATCGGCGACAAGGATCTGAATATCGATCGCGACCAGAACTCCACGCCGTGGCTGGAGGACATGCTGATCGTGGCCGCAAAGCGCACAGGCCACAGCGACTCTGTCTTCAAGAACACGACTGCCGTGGAGGACGATCATATTCCTTTCAAGCAGCGGGGAGTTCCGGTGCTGGACATCATTGACCTCGATTATGGACCGCCGACGCGCGAGCATCCGGAGGGCGGATTTCATCATACGGAGATGGACACGCTGGACAAGGTGAGCGCGCGCTCGCTGGCGATCGCGGGCGATCTATTTCTCGAGATGATCCGATTGATCAACCAGAGAGGCTGATCGGGAGCGTGTTTACCCCGGCCCTATGATGTCAGGATCTACGCATCCAAGAGAGATGTCTGGTTCTGCCTCGGCGAGCTTCTGGATAGGATTTCACGTCCTGTTGGGGGTGCTGCTGGTCGCGGAATATCTGTTGTTGCGCAAGCAGACGACGGCGCGATCCTATGTTGCGACTGCGTTGTGGGTAGCTGGAGCGCTGGGCTTTGGGATTGCGATCTATCTTGCGATATCGCATCAAAGCGCTACCGAATACCTTGCCGGCTACGCCATTGAAGAGTCGCTCTCGATCGACAATCTGTTTGTGTTTCTGCTGCTTTTCGAGAGTTTTCGCATTCCCAAGCTGAACCAGCGAAGGGTGCTTTTCTGGGGCATTCTCCTGGCCGTGCTGATGCGGGCGGGTTTTATCTTCGCGGGCGTGGAACTGTTGCATCGTTTTGCGTGGATTACGTACGTGTTTGGCGTGATTTTGCTGATTGCCGCGGTGCGGCTTCTGCTTCCGTCAGGGGCGAGCCAAACGCGGCGGCAACCGTCCTGGATCGGAGTTGTTCGGCGTTTGACGCCGATCAGCAACAGTCACGAGAGTTTTTTTGCGCAGGAGGACCGGCCTCTGACGAGCTCCGGTTCGGGTCAGCTTCGGACTGTACCTACGATGCTTTTTCTGGCGCTGATCGCGATCGGCCTGACCGATCTGGTGTTTGCCCTGGACTCGATTCCCGCGGTCCTGTCGATCACCAAGCGTCCGTTTGTGGCTTATAGCTCAAACGTGATGGCTGTGATGGGGCTTCGGTCGCTGTTTTTCGTTCTGACTCATTTGCTGGAGCGGTTGAGTTATCTCCACTATGGTTTGGCGGCGGTGCTGGCGTTTGCGGCGGTGAAGATGCTGGCAGGGCCGTGGATGGAGCTGGGACCTCTGAGTTCGCTGTCGGTGATTGCGGGGATCCTGGCGATGACGGTCGTTTTTTCGTTGGCGCGGCCTCGTCGGACGTCAACGTCGACGGAGGGGTAGGGAACGGCAGGGCAGCGGCAGATCCCTTCGCGAAGGACACCTGGCGGTTTGCGTCTATGGTTTGGATTGGAGCCAGGAGCGGATCAGCCGAGCGGCGTACGTAGCCTGAATGAGGGCGACCGCAACATAGGCGAGGAGGAGGTGCCGGTGCTCCATGGTGCTGAGATCGAACAGGGAGTGGAGCGTCATTGGGGGATCTCGAAGGAGGCCTCGATGGCTTGAAGTGCGGCATTCTGCTCCGCGGTCTGGCGGCGCCGCTCAAGCGCAAATCGGAGCACCAGCAGGAAGGCGCCCCACATCGCCCATCCAGCCAGATTCCAGTACACGGCAGGGTAGAAGCTGTGGTCGAGGTGGCCCTCCCCGAACACGGGGGCGGGGTGCTGTGTTCTCCACCAGTGAATCGACATGTACGTGATCGGAACGTCGACCGCGGCGAAGATGGAGAGCACAGCAGCCAGGGTGCGTGTCTGGTCGGTGGGCGAAAACCGGCGCAGCAGAAGGTAGCTCACGTAGAGGAGCCAGAGGAGGAAGAAGGTGGTGAGGCGGATGTCCCAGGTCCACCAGATACCCCAGACGGGTCGCGCCCAGAGCATACCGGTCAGAAGACCGACGGAGACGAAGAGAACGCTGATCTCGGCTGAGGCGAGTGCAAAGGCGTCCGCTGCAAGGGCTCCGAGCGGGTTTCGGGCGCGTTGGTAGTACAAGAAAGCGAGCGAGCCGGCGAGATTCAAGAAAGGAAAGATGCAGCCCAGGGTCGCGGAGGTTACGTGCCAGTAGAAGATGCGCTGGACGTTGCCCATGGTGGCTTCGGTGGGAACCAGAAAGAGTGCTTGGCGAACGCCCTCGGCCAGGACGGCGAGGGTAGCCAGGAGCCATAGAGCACCCAGCAGATTCAGGTTCCGCTGCGTGCCGAGCTGTGGGCTCGCTCCCATGAGGTCCAGTTTACCCTGTTTTTCTGTCGGTATGCTCGACGAGCTAGCCGGCGTTGAGAACGGTTTCGTAGAGAAGAAGGCAGACGGCGGTGAATATTATGTCGTAGCCGGCGAGCATGCGAATCCAGGTCTCGATCTCGAGGCTGTCGAGGTTGCCGGTCAAAACACCTGTGGTTGCCTGGACCATGGCAAGCAGCGCCGGCAGACAGATGGGGAGGAGAAGCAGCGGCAGGAGGATCTCTCGGGAGCGGGCGCGAAGACCGAGGGCGGCGAAGAAGGTTCCGTTGACGACCAAGGCCCATGTGGCGAGGGGAGCGATGAGCAGCAAGAGCCAGGGGTTGCCGAGCACATGGAGGTTGTAGAAGACGACGAAGACGGGCGCCATGACGAGCTCGACCGCAGTGACAAACAGGAGGTTGGAGAGGGCCTTGCCGAGAAAGAGCGCGGATGCCGGAGCTGGGCTGAGACGGTGGGCGTCCAGCACGTGATTGCGATGTTCGCGCATCCAGGACTGGTTGAGGGCGGTGATGGAAGCGAAGAGGAGGCCGATCCAGGCGATACCGCCCGAGATTTCGCGCGCCAGGGTGGGGTTGGATGTGGGATCGAAGGCGAGGGCAAATACGGCGATGACGAGCAGCGCAAAGAAGAGCGCGCCGTTGATCGCCTCGCGCGAGCGCCACTCGATCCGCAGGTCTTTTTTGAGATGGAGGAGCACAGCCCGGAGATAGCGCATCAGGCGGGCTCGCGCGGCGTGAGGTGGGCAGGCCGGCCCGGTGTAGATCTTAGGGAATGGGCCTGTGTAAGTCGGATCTCTCGCCCGGCTCCGCCGGTGTCGGGGCTGCGGACGGCTTGGGTCTTCTT
>CAXUIB010000057.1:2733-12154 GCA_964250945.1 uncultured Acidobacteriaceae bacterium | reverse complement strand
CGCGTACTGTCCGCTATTACGAGAGCCTCGGCCTTATCCCTCCGGGTGAGCGCGAGCGTGGGGGACAGCACCGTTATCCCGAACAGACGGTGGCCTGGCTGCAAAAGATCGATCAGCTAAAGGCCCTGGGTCTAAGCCTTGAAGATATCGGCAAGGTGATTCACCTCTATTTCAACGACCCGACCGGCAAGAGAGCCAAGATCAAGGTGCTGGAGATGCTTCGTGGCCATCTGGCTGAGACCGACACACAGCTGGTTTCTCTCACTCAGTTTCGCGCCGAGTTGAGGGAACACATCCAGCGTTTCGAAAGTTGGCTGGACTCGCAAGCTCAATAGGACTATGCTCCGTCCAGAACATGACGTTTACGTCAACAGTTTGTCTTAAGCGGAGCTGCAGATGAGCGAACGGATCGGATGGATAGGACTCGGCGATCTGGGGTATCCCATGGCCGTCAATCTGCTCGAAAGCGGCTACCAGCTCTCGGTCTATAACCGGACGCGAAGCAAGGCTGAGTCTCTCGCCAAACGGGGAGCGCAGGTAGCCGGTGATCCCGTGGAGGTCGCCGCTAAAAGAGGCCTCGTGGTATCGGTTCTCTGGGATTCCGAGACGACGGAAAGCCTTGTGACCCCCGCCTTCCTCGCGCGCATGGAAGGCGGCGTGCACATCGGTATGTGTACCGGCTCACCCGAGGCCGCAAGGAGGCTGGCAAAGCTGCACGCAGACCACGGCTCGACCTATGTGGAGGCCCCGGTCTTCGGTCGCCCGGACGCAGTCACCGCACGGCAACTCGCCATTCCCTATGCCGGTCCCCCCGAGGCAAAGAACCGCGCCAAGCCAGTACTTACCGCCCTGGGTGGATCTGCGCTCTTCGATATGGGCGAACGGCCCGGGGTTCCCACCGTACTCAAGCAACTCGGCAACTTCCTCATCCTCTCGGCCGGACACTCCCTGATGGAGGGTCTTGCCATTGCAGAGAGTGCGGGCGTGGATGCCATGGCTGCCGTGAAAGTGCTTACGGAGACACTGTTCCCCTCGCCGATCTATCGCAACTACGGCATGGCCATCGCGGAAAAGAAGAATCCCCTCTCCGCATCCCAAATTCCAGCAAAGGACCTTGGGCTCTTCAGTCACTTAGCGGAAGAGCACGCCCTGCCACACCCCATCACACAAATGTTGCTGCAGTTGACGAACGCAACGAGCGAGTAGTGGTGGCTTCTCCGAAGAATACCTTCAACAGCTTGGCAACAAAGATGAGGATATGAGATGAGAGCAGCATGGTACGAACGGAACGGAAGCGCGCGGGACGTGCTGAAGGTAGGACAACTGGAGAAGCCCGGAATCGAACCCGGCAAAGTTCTGGTGAAGCTTCATGTAGCCGGAGTAAATCCGTCGGACACGAAGTGGCGGGCACGCGTCCCTCTCCTCCAGGGAGTTACCCAACAGATCCCGCATCAGGATGGGTCCGGTGTCATCGCGGAAGTAGGGGACGGTGTCTCTGCGTCCCGACTCGGACAACGAGTGTGGATCTACGAAGCTTTGGTCGCAGGGAAGGCTGGGTGTGCAGCAGAGTACGTCGTTGTTCCCAGTAAAAATGCGATCGAACTCCCGGACGGCATCTCCTTTGAAGTGGGTGCATGTCTTGGCGTTCCCGCGTTAACGGCACATCGTTGCGTCTTCGCCGATGGTCCTGTTGCAGGTAAAACCGTTCTTGTGACCGGAGGCGCAGGGTCTGTCGGTCTCCACGCCATCCAGTTCGCGAAGGCGGCGGGCGCCAGGGTATTCACAACGGTAAGCCGGCCCGAGCAAGCTGCTGTGGCAACAGATGCGGGTGCGGATCTTGTCATCGATCGACATAAAGAGGATGTGGTTGGCCGTATCCAGGAGGCGGCCGGCGCCGGGGGAGCTCCAGCCGTAGATAGGGTCATTGATGTTGCTTTTGGCGAGACACTCCCATCCACGATCAAGCTGCTCAAAGTGGGCGGCGTGATTGCCACCTATGCGTCGGACGCTCAGCCGGAGCCAACCGTTCCATTCTTGCCCTTACTGTTCCTCGCTGCGACCATCCATTTTGTGCATGTGTACAAGATGTCGCAGGAGGCGCATGAGAGCGCGATTCAGGCGACCACCGTGGGCCTAAGAGAGGGTTGGCTCAAACCCATCATCGCTTCCCGCCTTCCCCTTGAACAGATCGTCGAAGCTCACGAAGCATCGGAATCCGGCAAAAGTGTAGGGAAAGTCGTCGTTCTCATCGCGTAGCGAAGGCTTGCCCAGCCACAACACCTTGCGGCTGATCTGTCCTCCTGGAAGCTCAACGTCAGTTCTAGACGTGCATGGGATCAGGCCTGATTTGGCTCCTCGCAATCCGCACAAGGACCCAGCACCCACAAACACGTAAACTATCCCCATGCGGTACCTCATCGCCCTGCTCGCCATCGCAGGCATCGTCGTCAGCGTCCTCGCCCTGCGCGTCCACAACCAGGCCCCCGGCGACGCCCCTCCCTGCGCCGTCACCGAGCGCTTCGACTGCGGCGCCGTCAACCACTCGCGCTACGCCGTCTTCCCGCCCCGCACCTTCGACGAAGACCCCAGCTCCACCCGCGTCCACATCCCAGTAGCCACCCTCGGCATCGCCGGATACGCCCTCATCGCCGCCTCTGCGCTCCTCGGCCGGTTGCGTATCGTCTTCGAACTGGCGCAGATCGGCTTCTTCTTCGCCGCATTTCTCACCTACATCGAGGCCTACGTGCTCCAGAAATGGTGCATCTACTGCCTCTGGTCCCAGGCCATCGTCGCCCTCATCTTCGCGCTCGCCGCGGCCGTCCTCCTCTGGCGGTGGCGCACCGGCCGTCGCCTCATCATCCAAAGCGCCCAAGACCAAACGAGGCCCACCCATGTGGCCTAAGCTGCTCGTCCAGTACCTTCCCCATCTCATCGATCTCCTCCCGCACGTCAAGCGCGTGGTCCCGATCGCCGACAAACTCCTCGTGTCGAGCACAGCCAATCAGAAGGCTCTCGAAGACATGTCCGCCGGCGTCAAGGGTTCGCTCGGAGAGGTGGCCCGAGCCCACATCGACCTCGCCACACGCCTGGACAGCTTCGTCGCACACGTCGGCGAGATCTCGATCGCGACCGCCGACACCGCACGCGAGACCTCCCGCATCGCCGGCGAAGCCACCAGGACCGCCTCCGCAATCACGTCGGTCGAAGCCCGCCTCGCCACCGTCGATCAGACCCTCCAGACCCTCCGCACCCTCGTCGCGCTACTCGGTCTGGCGGTGCTGACGGTCCTCATACTGCTGATCGTCCTTCTCCTCCGGTCTCACTAGCTAAACTCGCACCAGCAAACCAGGCGTAAAATAATCGCCATGGGAATCACGCGCGAACAGGCTCTCGACTGCTTCCACAGCGACGATCTGATCGGCATCGGCATGGAGGCCGACGCGGTCCGCCGCCGCCTCCACCCCGAAGGCGCCGTCAGCTACATCATCGATCGCAACATCAACTACACCAACTTCTGCACCGAGTACTGCACCTTCTGCGCCTTCTACCGCCCGCTCAAAGGCAAAATGGCGGCCGAAGGCTACATCCTCGACTTCGAAACCATCTACAGCAAAATCGCCGAAACCCTCGAAATGGGCGGCACCGGCGTCCTCATGCAGGGCGGCATCCACCCCGACCTCAAGATCGACTGGTTCGAATCGCTCTTCCGCGGCATCAAGCAACGCTTCCCCTCCATCTGGCTCCACTGCCTCTCCGCCTCCGAGATCCTCGCCATCGCCGAATACTCCGAGATCTCCCTGCGCGATACCATCATGCGCCTGCGGGACGCCGGCCTGCAGTCCATCCCCGGCGGCGGCGCCGAGATCCTCGACGACGAGGTCCGCTTCAAGATCGCACGCCTCAAGTGCCGCACCGAGGACTGGGTCTCCGTCCACCGCACCGCCCATGAGCTCGGGATGCGCACCACCGCCACCATGATGTTCGGCGTCGGGGAAACGGTCGAGCACCGCGTCAACCACTTCGAAGTCATCCGTCGCCTCCAGGAAGAGACCGGCGGCTTCACCGCATTCATCCCCTGGTCCTTTCAGCCGCAGAATACCGCCCTCGGCGGCCGCGGATGGGACGAGGCCACCTCCGTCGAATACCTCAAAACCCTCGCCATCTCCCGCATGTTCCTCGACAACATCAGCAACGTCCAGTCCAGCTGGGTCACCCAAGGGCTCAAGGTCCTCCAGATGGGCCTGCGCTTCGGCGGCAACGACGTCGGCTCCGTCATGCTCGAAGAAAACGTCGTCCGAGCCGCCGGCACCTCCAACTGCACCACCGAGGAGGAACTCCGCCGCATCATCCGCGACGCCGGCTTCCGCCCCGTGCAGCGCGACACTTTGTACCAAACCATGTTCCTGAATTAAGGTTCAGCGTTCTTGAATTAAGGTTCAGCGAGCAGCGGCAACATCGATCGGATTCTCCTACCTGCACCCCATGGCCACGCGTGCCAGCGAGGCCAGTTCACAAACTTTGGTATGGGTGAGCTTTCTTTGCTGCGCCCCGGGGGGTGAAAGGCTGTCGCGATTGACGATGGTGAGATTATCGACCTGAGCAAGAGAATCCGCCGGGAGGCCGGTCTCGCCCATGCGCAGCAGCAGGGTGGCCGGACGTGCCCGATGGACGGAGGTTGAGAGTGGCACGATCAGAACCGTGCTCGCTCTTGGATGATGGTTCCTCCCGTCCTCCGAGACGATAATGACTGGACGTCTGCCCTTATCTGGAGGATCCGTGGGAAGCTGCGTCCACCAGATCTCGCCACGACTGGGGAGTCGCGCTGCTTGCATGGTCACTGTGGAAGGCCGGCCAGGGTACGCTCGCCGAGCTCTGCCCAGCCCCCCTCTGCCGCAAGTTCCTCATCCGTGGCCGAATCGTAATACGCGGTGTAGGCCGCGTTGATCTCGGCAAGCTTCTGCGATTCCTGAGCGTCGCGGAGGATCTGGTCGAGAGCCTGAGAGTCGGAGGCGATCTTACGTGCCTTGCGAACTTTGCGGATGTAGCGCTCGGACTCAGGGGAGATGCTGTAGCTCTTCTTAACCTTGTTCGTCGACCCCTTCATACCCGGTATCCTACCACCTTCGCACCTTTCGCTTCTTTCAGAGCTGAAAAGCTGCAATCTCATCGAGTAGAATCACTCCACACCTTCATGGAGGCCGATCTTCTGCCGGATGTCACTTCAACTCTGGGCCTTTGGGTCCTGCTCGCCGCCCCACACGGCCTCGGACACTACTGGCGAACCCACTACGGCGACAAAACCTTCGAGCACCTCTATCGCTGGAACGCCTTCGACACCACGCTCCTGATTCCCTACTTCCTCGTCATGATCATCCTGGCGTTCTACGGAATCCACCGCTACCAGCTCGTCTGGCTCTACTTCCGCAACAAGAAAAACGAAGCCCACTGGGCCGAGCCTCCGGCGCACTTTGCCGATCTCCCGTCCGTCACGGTCCAGCTTCCCATCTTCAACGAACAGTTCGTCACCGAGCGCCTCATCGACGCAGTCTGCCGCCTCGACTACCCCCGCGATCGCCTCGAGATCCAGGTCCTCGACGACTCAACCGACGAGACCCGAACCGTCGCTCGCGAGATCGTCGATCGCTACGCCAGCGGCTGGGCCGATCTCCCACCCCAGCCCATCGTCTACATCCATCGCGAAAACCGCCACGGCTACAAAGCCGGCGCCCTCGACGCCGGCCTCACCGTCGCTCGCGGCGAGTTCATCGCCATCTTCGACGCCGACTTCGTCCCTCCGCCCGAGTGGCTCATGCAAGTCATCCACCACTTCGCCGAGCCCGAAGTCGGCATGGTCCAAACCCGCTGGACGCACCTCAATCGCAGCTACAGCTTCCTCACCGAGGTAGAAGCCATCCTGCTCGACGGACACTTCGTCCTCGAGCACGGCGGCCGCTCCCGCGCAGGCGTCTTCTTCAACTTCAACGGAACCGCCGGCATGTGGCGCCGTCGCGTCATCGGCGAAGCCGGCGGTTGGCAGCACGATACCCTCACCGAAGACACCGACCTCAGCTACCGCGCACAACTCATCGGCTGGCGCTTCAAATACCTCCAGGACGTCGTCTGCCCCGCCGAACTCCCCATCGAGATGACCGCCTTCAAAACCCAGCAGGCCCGCTGGGCCAAAGGCCTCATCCAGACCGGCAAAAAGATCCTCCCGCGCGTCCTCAAAAGCGACGCCCCCTGGCACATCAAGGTCGAGGCCTGGTATCACCTCACCGCCAATATCAGCTACCCCTTGATGATCGTTCTCACCACCCTGCTCATGCCCGCCATGATCATCCGCAGCTGGCAGGGCTACCTCCAGATGCTGCTCATCGACCTCCCGCTCTTTCTCGCCAGCACCATGTCCGTCTCGAGCTTCTACCTCGTCAGCCAGAAAGAGCTCTACCCGCGTTCGTGGGGTAAGACCATCCTCTACGTCCCCTTCCTCATGGCCCTCGGCGCCGGTCTCACCATCACCAACACCAAGGCCGTCCTCGAAGCCCTCTTCGGCGTCCAGTCCGCCTTCGCCCGAACCCCCAAATACTCCGTCACCAAAAAAGGCGAACGCAGTCACGCCACCAAGTACCGCAAACGCCTCGGTTGGGTCCCCTGGGTCGAGCTCGCCCTCGGCTGCTACTTCGCCTACACGGTCTTCTACGCCGTCACCACCGAAAACTACTTCACCGTGCCCTTCCTTCTTCTCTTCGTCTTCGGCTACTGGTACACCGGCCTGCTCAGCCTGCTTCAAGGCCGCTTCGACCGCTTCGGCGCAGGCGATCAGGCCATGCACGAGAAACCCTACCCCGTTGGCATCTAGCTCTTCAACCCCGGAGATCCTGTGAACCTCCTCTGCCGTCTCGCGATCACCGTAGCCGTCCTCACCTCCACCGCCGCGCACGCCCTCGAGTCCGTCCCCAAAGCCGAGTACCGCGAGCGCCGCGTCCGTATCGCCGCGAAACTGAACGGCGGCGCAGCCATTCTCTTCAGCAACACCGAGCCCGTCCTCGACTTCATGCCCTACCGCCAGGACTCCGACTTCTTTTATCTCAGCGGCTGGACCCAACCGGGCGCCGCAATCCTCATCCTCGGCCCCGGTCCCGCCACCACCGTCCCCCGCGTCGGCACCGAGCTCCCGGCACACCCATATCGCGAGATCCTCTTCCTCCCAGAGCGCGACCTCGTCATGGAGAAATACACCGGAGCCAAGATGGACGCCGCCACCTCCGGAGCGCAGGCCGCCACCGGCTTCGACGAGGTCATGCCCATCAGCAGCCTACCCGCCGTCCTCACCGGCTTCGTCGGCCAGGATCGCCGCGCCCGCGGCCGCCTCCTCTGGCGTCAACTCGACATGCCCGCCGCCACCGCCACCATGGCCTTTCTCGCCGCATCCTTCGGCATCGCCGACCCGCCTCCAGACAACGACGTCCGCGCGCTCACAACACCACTCCGCGAAGTGAAATCCCCGGCTGAGATCGATCTGCTCCGCAAAGCCGGCAACGCCTCCATCGTCGCGCAACAGGCCGGAATGCGCGCCATCCACCCTGGCGTCCGCGAGCGAACCGTCGCCGGCATCGAAATCGAAAAAATGATGGAGGAGGGCTGCGAACGACCCAGCTACGCCGCCATCGTCGGCTCCGGCCCCAACTCAACCACGCTCCACTACGCCGCAAACGATCGCCTCATGCAGGCCGGCGACGTCGTCGTCATCGATGAAGCCGGAGAATGGAGCATGTACGCCTCCGACATCACACGAACCATGCCCGTCGATGGCCACTTCACACCCCGTCAGCGCGAGATCTACGACATCGTCCTCGGCGCCCAGCAGGCGGCCGCCTCCGCCTTCGTCGCCGGCAAATACCGCCTCGGCAACATCACCGAACGCACCACCGACGTCACAGATTCACTCGACAAAATCGCCTTCGACTACATCAACACCCACGGCAAGGACCTCCACGGAGCCCCGCTCGGAAAGTACTTCGTCCACGGCCTCGGCCACTCCGTCGGCATCGACGTCCACGACCCCATGAACTACAGCACCACCAAACTCGACCGCGGCATGGTCTTCACCATCGAACCCGGCATCTACATCCCCGAGGAACACATCGGCGTCCGCATCGAGGACGTCTATTACGTCGACCACGACGGCCGTCTCGTCGACTTCATCGAGCGTCTCCCGCATCAGGCCGCCGCCGTCGAAGCCCTCATGCGCTCCGCCGCTCCAACCCCCGGCTACAACCCATGATCACCGCCACCATCCTCGTCGTCTCGCTCCTGCTCGGATACCTGGCCACCCTCGCCTGCGCCCTCGGCGGAACCTTTCTCATCGCCGCCCTCGCGCCCCGCTTCGTCATCGAAGACCACTACCTGCGCGGCGGCTACAAACTCACCCAGGAGCTCGTCGTCCTGCTCGCATCCACCGTCGGCGGTTACGCCTCCGCAGCCATAGGCGGCAGCATCCATCCCCTGCTCACCGAACTCTCGCTCGCCGCCATCCTCGTCAGCATCAACTGGATCAACAGCTGGGAACTCCGGCAAAGAGGCCTCGCCCACCAGATCCTTCTCACCGTCTGCCTGGTCGCCGGAGTCTTCGCCGGATACGCCCTCCGTCTGCACTGATGCGGTTCCACCCCACGCAGAAAAGCCCAGAGCGGTTCTCCGGGCTTTTCCAAATGCTTCAAACCAACCTCTAGAACCGAAGTCCCACCGTCACCGGGACGTAGTCCGACGTGCTCGCATTTCCCGGGTAAAAGTTGTTCGGATCCCCCGTCCCGGTCGTCGGGTTATAGCCCACACGGCCGCTGTTGAACGTGTGCACATACCGAGCCTCCGCAAACAACTTCGAGGTTGAGAACCGGCCAAACTTGTACGTCAAACCGATGCCGCCGTTCGCACCGGCAGAGTTGCTCGTGTAGTGATCAAAGACCTGGTTGAACTCATACTCGTAATAGCCGTAGTAGTAGTCATACCCGGTCCCGATCGCAGGCAAGGTAAAATCGGTCACCTTGTGATAGAAACCGCCACCCACCACAGCGTAGGCGCCAAACTTGTCCGCGTCATAAAACGTATACGTCGGATTCAGCGTGAACGACCAGATATGCGTGTGGCCATCCAGGCCCGAGAAGTCAGCCGGGGTCCCATCGGAATTGACGAAGATGCTGCCGTAAAGCGCCCTCTGATTCGCCAGGATTCCCCCCGGTAAACCGAAGTTGTCCCAGTCGAACTGCGCAATCACACCGACCTTCTTGTTGAAGTTGTACCCAACACCGCCCTGGAACTTCCAGCTAAGATCCAGGTACTTCGTCGTGACATTTCCAACAGGATTTGTGAAGCCGACGCCGACAACAAAGGCGATCTTGTTGGAGCCGTCCGGGTTGTGGCC
>CAXUIB010000057.1:0-2633 GCA_964250945.1 uncultured Acidobacteriaceae bacterium | reverse complement strand
CGCGGCAGCAAAGACTGTCAGACTCGCGGCCCGGCAAAGCAGGCTGCGGCTGAGGAGAAAACGGTACGGCGTTGGCATCGCTTGTAAACTCCCTTGTAACTGACCGTTCTCTAAACCGTTCTTCTATCGAGAACCCGGTTCAGCAGCACTTGTTGTTGTGACGTGCGTGGCGGCGTCCGGCCACACCCTATAAGACGCGCGTAGGTTCCTTTTGGATGAACAAACCCACCGCCGATCAGAACGCAGAGAAACGGGCAGACCTCAGCAGAGGCTGCCCGTGTTTGACCGCTCCAAAGCGCTTTCTCCTATGGGCGCCGGCACACAAACCGCAAGCAATCAGTGAATGTCGAACTGCTCCGGATCGAGCGTCGGATCGCTCTTCACCAGGATCGTCTTGCCGACCATCTCTTCCATCTCCTGCAGCCACTTCGTCCCGGGACTCTTCAGCTGCTTCACCACCTCCGGATTCACGCGCAACATCACATCCCCGCGATCGAGATGCTTCTGCATCTTTCGCATCTCGACATAAATGTCGTTGCACACCGTCACCGCCGACTTCACCATCCCCGTCCCTTGGCAGATGCCGCAGGTCGTCGACAGCGTTCGCTCCAGCGACTGCTTCACCCGCTTGCGCGTAATCGCCACCAGCCCAAAATCGTTGAACTGCAGCACCTTCGACGGCGCCCGGTCGTTCTTCAACTCCTCCTCGAGCGCAGCCATCACGCGATTGCGATTCTTGCGCTCATCCATATCGATAAAGTCGATGATGATGATGCCGCCCAGATCCCGCAAACGAATCTGCCGCACAATCTCCGGAATCGCATCCAAATTCGTCTTCACGATCGTGTCTTCCAGCCGCGCCGTCTTCCCCACGTACTTGCCCGTGTTGATATCGATCGCAACCAGAGCCTCCGTCTGATTGATCACGATCGATCCGCCAGACTTCAGCCACACCTTCGACCGCAAGGCCTTGTTGATCTCCTCCGTAATGCCGAACTGCTCAAACAGCGGCAAGTCCTTCGTGTACAGCTTCACCCGCCGAATCAACGACGGCTGAAACCTCTGCAAGAACCGCAGGACGCGCTCATACTCGGTCTCCGTATCCACCCAGATCGCCGAAAACGTGTCCGTCACCTGATCGCGCAGGATCCGCTCCACCAGATTCAAATCGTGATAAATCAACGCCGGACTCTTCGACGACTCCGACCTCTGCTTGATGTCGGCCCAAAGATTCAGCAGAAATCGGAGATCCGAACGAAGCTCCTCCTCGCTCGCATTCGCCGCCGCCGTCCGAACGATAAATCCGCCCGAAGCCTCGCCCTTCTCCGAAAGCAGGATCTCCTTCAACCGCCGCCGCTCCCCATCCGACTCAATCTTGCGCGACACACCGATGTGGTTCACCGTCGGCATAAACACCAGAAACCGACCCGGCAAGGCGATGTGCGACGTAATCCGCGCACCCTTCTTCGCCATCGGCTCCTTGGCAATCTGCACCAAGACCTCCTGCCCCGGCTTCAGCAGATCGCTGATCGCCGGCAGGTTCGTCATCTGCGCAGAGTGCCGGCCATCCCGTCGTCCCGGCCGGCCACCATTCCGATCGCCCCCGTTCCGGTCCCCATTGGGAGGTGCATTGCTCCGTCCGCGGTCCCGCCGGTTGTCCCCACGCCGAACACGTTCGCCGCGGCTCCCATCCCGGCTCCGCTCCCGACTCACACCAGCCCGGTCCTCCTCCCGGCCAAAGCCGCCCGACGTCCCCGTATACTCCCCCGCTCCGCCAAACGAAGCTTCAGACGTCTCCGTCAACGACTCCGGCGTCAGATCGTCGTCCGATTCCGGCCCCACTCCCGTCTCGAGACCCCGCAGACCATACTCCCGGCCACCCATCGGCCCCGGCACACCCAACTCGTCCAAACTCCCAAAGCTCCCGTCGTCGATTGCGTCCTCTTCCTCCAGTTCGTCATCGTCCTCCGGATCCCGCAGCACAGCCGCCGTCGTCGCTCCGGTAATCTGATCGATCGACATCTCCCGTAACAAGCTGCCCAGGTCCGTCGCCCCCTCAAGCGCCTCCTCCTCGTAATCCATCTCTTCAATCGCCGAAGCCTGCAGCGCCTCGCCCGCAAACTCCTCGTCTTCAGACTCCTCAAACTCAAAACTCCCACGGGCCATCTCGGCCTCAGGCGACCTCCCCGCGACCCCAGTCTCGATCACCCCAGTCTCGATCACCCCAGTCTCGATCGCCCCAGACCCGATCAGCCCGGACTCTTCGACCGGCGGCGCCGCCATCCCCACTCCCGCCTCCGTCCGGTCGGCCATCTCGTCCAGCACAGCGCCTTCCGCGTGGATCGGCGACGTCGGCCTCGCAACCTCGGTCTCCGCAGTCTCCGGAAAGCTCGAAAGCATATCGCCCGAAGACGCAATCTCCGTCACGTCGCGGCTCGGCTCCGGGCGGTCTCCCACACCCGGCAGATCCCTCTCAGGCTCCACCACCGGAGCGCTCTGCCGAAGCTCCTGCCGCGTCAATGGATCAAACCGCAGCGAAGCCGAACCCTCCGTCGGCTCATACTCGGAGAAGACCTTCGGCGCCCCTGTGCCGGCCGCCACCGGCTCCGGCCCAGACACCATCCCAGACACCA
>CAXUIB010000056.1:10683-12306 GCA_964250945.1 uncultured Acidobacteriaceae bacterium | reverse complement strand
CAGAAGGGGGAGGGCGGCGACCATTTTGGCCATGGGCGGGTGCTCGGGGTTGAGGCCGAAGTCGCCGGCGCGGAGGGACATGTATCCCGCGAAGATGTGGTCGCCTTCGTCCCAGGTGAGGGATTCGCGGCGGACCGAGAGGCTGATTTCGGCGAGCATGATGAGGAGCAGGGCGAGGACTGGCCAAAGGACCCAAGGTTGGCGCGCGGGTTGTCGCAATCAGAGCCTCCTATGCGGGGTCTCGCCAGAGTACGCTAACGGTGGATGGGCGCAGGCGCGGCTTTGCGCTGATACACTCGCCTCCAAACCGGACAGATCGCACGCGCGACAGAGGACAGACCACCCATGGCCACCACGACCAGCGTTCCCACCAAGCCAGCCTTCAAGCCGTTTGTCCCTGCAGACGATTCGCGTCCCGAGCTTTCCGTGCGTGCGCTTTTGCTGGGCGCGGTGTTTGGCGTCCTGTTCGGCGCGGTGACGGTGTATGTGGGTCTGCGCGCCGGGCTTACGGTGGCGGCATCGATTCCGATCTCGGTGTTGTCAATTTCGATCTTGCGGGCGTTTGGCCGGAGCTCGATTCTGGAAAACAACATCGTCCAGACGACGGGGAACGCCGGCCAGTCGATCGCTTCGGGCGTCATCTTTACCCTGCCCGCGCTGATCTTCTTGGGGTTCGATCTCGAGTCCACCACCATCTTTGCCCTGGCGCTGTTTGGCGGATGGCTGGGCGTGCTGTTTATGATTCCGCTCAGGCGACAGCTGATCGTCGAAGAGCACGGGACGCTGACGTATCCGGAGGGGACGGCGTGTGCGGACGTGTTGGAGGCTGGGGAGCGCGGCGGGTCGTTTGCGTCGAGGGTGTTCCTGGGGCTTGGGATGGGTGGAATTTACACGCTGTTCCAGAACGAGAATCTGCTGAGTCTGTTTCCGTCTACGCCCAACTACCAGCCCGACTTCGGCGCCCAGCATTTGCTGCGCGGATCGGCGATTCGGGCGGATGTGACGCCCGAGTATCTTGGGGTGGGGTATATCATCGGCGTCCGGACGGCGGCGATCATGCTGGCTGGCGGAGCGTTTTCGTGGCTGGTGATGATGCCGGCCATCTCGTTTTTTGGATCGCATCTTGCCGGTCCGCTCTACCCGGGGACGGTGCCGATCGTGCAGATGTCGCCGTCCGATCTTTGGAAGACGTATGTGCGTCCGATGGGCGCGGGTGCGGTGGCGGCGGCGGGTCTGATTACGCTGTGCCGGACGCTGCCGACGATTGCCGGCGCGCTGACGACGGGGATTTCGACTGCGGTGAACAAGAGTCGAACGGGCTCGGGCGAACCCGTAGGAGAGTCGGCCGCACCGTCTTCAGGCCGGCTTCGGACAGCGCACGATTTGCCGCCGACGGTGGTTCTGGGTGGGTCGGTGGCGCTGGTGGTTCTTTTGTGGTTTTTTCTACAGTTTCATCCGGTTCCCGGGGCGCAGGTGGGGGCGCTCGCGAATCTTGCAGCGGCGCTTCTGGTGGTCGTGTTCGGGTTCCTGTTTGTGACGGTTTCGGCGCGCATTGTGGGCATTGTGGGGTCATCTGCGAGCCCGGTTTCAGGGATGACGATTGCGCCGCTGAGGGCGACGTCC
>CAXUIB010000056.1:0-10673 GCA_964250945.1 uncultured Acidobacteriaceae bacterium | reverse complement strand
GACTGCTCCGGCGTTTGGCGCGCTCGCGATCACGATCGGCGGGATTGTGTGTATTGCCGCGGCGAACGCCGGCGACACGGCACAGGACCTGAAGACGGGATACCTGATCGGAGCGACGCCGTGGAAGCAGCAGGTGGCGCTGATGTTTGGCGTGGTGATCAGCGTGTTCTCGATCGGTGCGACGTTGAACGCGATGAACACCGGTCTTGAGACGTTTCAGCGGCTGCCGCGGCCGATCCCGATGAATCTCAGCGCGTTGCCGGAAGGTGTTCAGGACAGCGGGCACTTCCGGCGCGATCACGTGCTGATCACGACGCACTACGGGACCGGCAGGGCCGGCGGAGGTTCGCCCTCAACCCGGAGTACGGGCAAGGAAGAGCTGCCTGGGGCCTGGTCGTTCATTTTGCTGAACGCGATCGGGTCGTCGACGCTGGAGGACGGCAAGTACCTCTACAACCCGGCGACCGGAGCGATCGAAATTCAGTGGGTTCAGGGGATCGGGAGCGAAAAGGCGGCCGCGCCGCAGGGGCGTCTGATGGCGACGGTGATCAACGGCATTCTGTCGCGGAGGCTGCCCTGGTCGCTGGTGCTGTTGGGCGTGGCTCTGGTGATCGCGGTGGAGTTGCTGGGCGTTCGGTCGCTGACGTTTGCAGTGGGCGCGTATCTTTCGATTGGGACCACGCTGGCTATTTTTGTGGGCGGCGTGATGCGATGGATGGTGGATCGGGCGATACTGCGGCACAGGGCGAGGCTGGCTGCGGTGGGAGTTGCGGGCACGAATCCTGCCGGGGTGAATCTGCCGGTGGATGATCCGGACAACCCCGGACATGCGACGCCGACGGACGTGACGCCCGCTCTCGACACGGAGAGCGAGATCTCGCCGGGGTCGCTGTACGCGTCGGGGCTGATCGCGGCGGGCGGCATTATCGGCTTGCTGGGCGTGGTTTTGAAGCTGTATGAAGCCGCCACGGACCACACGGTGCCTCGGTTCTCCGAGGCGAATCCGTTGCATCATGACTGGGTGTCGGTGCTGGCATTTGGGGCGCTGGCGTTTAGCTTGTATTACTTTGCGCGGAAGCCGCTGAAGACGGAGTGATCAAGCTCTGAACAAGAGTGGCAGAACAGAAATAAGACAGAAACAGACCGGTTCAGAAAGGCTGCCATGCTTCGCAAACTCCTTACTTTCGCTGTCGTTCTGCTCTTTTCTTTTCCTCTCGCTCATGCGGATGAGGCGACCAAACGGGCAAAGATCGAAGAGATGCTTACGCTGCTGAACATGAACAGGATGATGAACAGCATGATGGACCAGAGCGTCGCACAGAGCCAGCAGATGGTGAAAGGGATGCTTGGCAACCAGCCCCTTTCGGAAGCAGATCAGAAGGCGATTCAGGATTTCAGCGGCAAGGTTATGTCTCTTATCCGGGACAACTTCGGCTGGGAGAAGATGAAGCCGACCTACATTGAGCTGTACGCCAGCGCGTACACGGAGGAGGAGGTGGATGGCATTCTCGCCTTCTACCGATCTCCGGTGGGTCGGTCCATGCTGGCGAAGACACCGGAGTTGCTTGCGAAATCCATGCAGATTGCGAGCACGCGCATGCAGGCGTTGCAGCCACAGATGCGCGATCTGATGGATGGCTTTGCCAAGCAGATCGCGGCCGAGCACGGCGACAAGGGCACGAAGCCGTGATGTATTCGAAGACGAGAAAGTCGTGGCAGGCCCGATTATCGCTGTGACGAGTTGTCACTGCAGAGCTCTTGGACACTACCCCTAAGCGGCTTCCAGTTCGACCCTCACCCGCCAGCCTAGCGATGTTGCAATGTTCACCAGAGCATCGAGCGAAAACAGCGATACTCGCCCTCGCAAGAGATCATTGATGCGCGGCTGCGTGATCCCGCATCGCCTCGCCGCTTCGGCCTGCGTTCCCCCACCCTCACGCACGATCTCACGGATTTTGTGCATCAGTTCCGCCCGGGCCTGCAGATTCGCCGCCTCTTCCGGCGTGTCGCTGATCGCGTCCCAAACGCTGGTAAACTTCTCGCGCTTCTTCATCGTTGCTCCTCCATCAAAGCCCGAAACCGTTCCTTCGCCTTCTCAATTTCACGCTGCGCTGTTGCTTCCGTCTTCTTTGCGAACGCGTGCAGGCGTACACAGCATCCTCCAAACGGGCCGTGTAGAGGACACGGTAGGTTCCAGTTTCGTCCCACACCCGCAACTCCTCGACACCGCGCCCGAGGCTCGGCATGGGCTTCCGGTCGGAAGGCGGAAGTCCTCGCTGGACCGCATCCAGTTCAAATCCAGCGTCCCGCCGAGCATTCTCTGGGAAGCGCCGAATTGATTTCAGCGAGTCTCCAAGAAAGACGATCGGCTTCATATCGAAATCAGTATAACGCAGCCGTTTCTGGCCACTCGCATCCAACCCTCTATGTCCGACTCGACCTCGACCCCGTGGTGGCAAACCGCTGTCATCTATCAGATCTATCCGCGTTCGTTTCAGGATACGAATGGGGATGGCGTGGGCGATCTGCCGGGCATCCTGGCGCGGCTGGATTACCTGGTGGAGCTGGGTGTGGACGCGCTCTGGATTTCGCCGTTTTATCCATCGCCGATGGCGGATTTTGGATACGATGTGGCGGATTACACGGGGGTGGACCCGATCTTTGGGACGATGGCGGACTTTGACCGGCTCTTGGCTGCCGCGCACGATCGGAAGCTGAAGCTGGTTGTCGACTTTGTTCCGAACCACAGCTCGGATCGGCATCCCTGGTTTCTGGAGAGCCGGAGGTCGCGCACGGACCCGAAGCGCGACTGGTACATCTGGCGCGATCCGGCGACCGATGGCGGCCCGCCGAATAACTGGCTGAGCAACTTCGGCGGGTCGGCGTGGACGCATGATCCAGCGACGGGGCAGTACTATTTGCACTCGTTTTTGAAGGAGCAGCCGGATCTGAACTGGCGCAATCCGGAGCTGAAGGCTGCCATGTTTGACGCGATGCGGTTCTGGCTTGATCGCGGTGTGGATGGATTTCGCATGGATGTGCTGTGGCTGTTGATCAAGGACGACCAGTTCCGGTCGAACCCGAAGAATCCTGACTGGAAGCCGGGCTCGAGCACGTACGGCAGCCTGCTTCCGATCTACACGGAGGATCAGCCGGGGACGCACGGGATTGTTGCCGAGATGCGCGCCTTGCTGGACGGGTATGGCGCGGATGGACGCGATCGTCTGTTGATCGGCGAAATCTATCTTCCGTTGGCGAAGCTGGTGACGTACTACGGTCCTGATCCGAGCTCTCCGGACGGCCGCGAGGCGGATCTGCCGTTCAACTTTCGGCTGATTTTGACGGCGTGGGATGCGGAGAAGATATCGTCCCTGATACGCGAGTATGAGGATCTGCTGCCGGCCGGGGCGTGGCCGAACTACGTGTTGGGCAACCACGACCAGCCGCGGCTGGCTACGCGGATCGGGGCGGACCAGGCTCGCGTGGCGGGGATGCTCTTGCTGACGCTGCGCGGCACACCGACGATGTACTACGGCGATGAGCTCGGGATGGCGAACGTCGCTATTCCCCCGGACCGGATCCAGGACCCGGCGGAGAAGAATCAGCCGGGGGTGGGGATGGGACGCGACCCGGAGCGCACGCCGATGCTGTGGGACAGGTCGCCGAACGCCGGTTTCACGACTGCGACGCGGCCGTGGCTGCCGATCTCGGCGAACGCCGAGGAGATCAACGTGGAGGAGGAGCGGCGGCAGGCTCGATCGGAGTTCCATCTTTACCGGAAGCTGCTGGAGCTTCGCCGCGCTCACCCGGCGCTGCAGAGGGGCGCGATCAGCGAGGTGATGGCGGAGCATGGGGTGCTGTCTTTTCGGCGCAGTTCGGTCCGGGGCGGTTCAGGGGACGAGAGGATGTTGATTCTGCTGAACCTGACGGGCGAGGTCCGGACGGTCCAGGCGCCTCGGTCCCGTGTGCTCTTGACCACGATTCTGGACGGCGATGGCGCGGAGGTGGAGGGTGCGTTCACAATGGAGGCCGGCGAGGGCGTTGTGCTGAGTTTGAAGTAGGCGAGAGGCTGGGTGGAGTTGGAAAGCGGATCTCCTGTCCCTGTACAGGAGAACCGCTCTGCGGCTGGCAGCTCCGGCTCGTGGGTTCACAGGTTTGTAAAACTCGCGCCTGCCCCGCTTCAGCTACGATAGAGGCTTACCGCGGAGGGCCGAGCGGCTCCTTTGCGGGTTTAGCATCGTGGCTCCGAGCTCTCTGGACCGCAGCTTGAGCACGGGGCAGAGCAGATCGTCGTTGTAACCGCACTGCGCCTCGCAGGGGACGCACGGGACCGCTGCCTATGTGGATCGTCAAAGTCGCCCTTAGCCGACCGTACACCTTTATTGTGCTTGCGATTTTGATTCTGATCGCGGCACCGGTGGTGATTCACTCGACGCCGACCGACATTTTTCCATCGATCAACATACCTGTGGTTTCGATTGCGTGGCAGTATACGGGGCTGAACGCGGAGGAGTTGGAAGGCCGGCTGACGACGCCGTACGAGAAGGCGCTGACGGTACTCGTCGACAATGTGGAGCACATTGAGTCGACGACGATTGCCGGGCAGGCGGTGATCAAGCTTTACCTGCAGCCGGGAGCTTCGCTGGACACGGCGAACGCGCAGGTTTCGGCGGCTTCGGAGTTTCAGTTGCGGCAGCTGCCGCCGGGCATTTTGCCGCCGCAGATCATCAATTTTTCGGCATCTTCGGTGCCGATTCTGCAGCTCGGTTTATCCGGGAACGGCTTGTCGGAGCAGCAGCTGAACGATCTTGGTTTGAACTTTGTCCGGCCGCAGCTGATCACGGTTCCCGGCGCCGTGATTCCGAACGTTTACGGCGGCAAGCAGCGTTCGATCATGGTGAATATGAACCCGCGGCTGTTGCAGAGCAAGGGTCTGTCGCCGATCGATGTGCTGAACGCTTTGGGTCAGCAGAACGTTGTGCAGCCTGGGGGGACGGCGAAGATCGGCGTGGACGAGTACGATGTGCACCTGAACTCCGCGCCGGTGACGATCCAGGGCCTGGCCGACCTGCCGATCCGGCAGGTGGATGGAGCGACGATCTACGTGAAGGATGTCGCTTCGGTGACGGACGGCTCGATTCCGCAGACGAACATTGTTCGGCAGGATGGTCGGCGCGGCGTCCTGGTGACTGTGCTGAAGTCCGGCAATGCGTCGACGCTGGACGTTGTTTCGGGGATTCGGGCGTTGATTCCGCGGCTGAAGACGACGCTTCCGCCGGAGTTGAAGATTACGCCGATCGGCGACCAGTCGGTGTTTGTCCGGGGCTCGGTGGAAGGCGTGATTCGGGAGGCGGTGATTGCGGCCGTTCTGACCGGTTTGATGATTTTGCTGTTTCTGGGATCGTGGCGATCGACCATTCTCATTGCGGTCTCGATTCCGCTGTCGATCCTGTCTTCGGTGGTTGTGCTGGGCCTGCTCGGACAGACGATCAACATTATGACGCTGGGCGGTCTGGCGCTGGCGGTCGGCATTCTGGTGGACGATGCGACGGTGACGATCGAGAATATTGAGCGTTATCTTGAGGAGGGCCGGCCGCTTTACGACGCGATTCTAGAGGGGGCGGCGCAGATCTCGGTTCCGGCGCTGGTTTCGACGCTTTGCATCTGCATTGTGTTTCTTCCGATGTTTTTTTTGGCGGGCGTTTCGCGTTATTTGTTTGTGCCTTTGGCCGAAGCTGTGGTGTTTGCGATGTTGGCGTCGTACATCCTGTCGCGCACGCTGGTTCCGACGCTGGCGATGTATCTGCTGAAGCCGCACGATGAGCATGCGGTTCCCTCGAGGAACCTGCTGGCCCGGTTTCAGAGGGCGTTTGAGCGGGGCTTTGAGCGCGTGCGCAGCCTGTACCAGGGTGTCTTGGGACGGTTGATTCAGGCGCGGCTGATCTTTGTTCCGGTCTTTCTGCTGATCTGCCTTTTGATGTTTGCCTTGATCCCGTTTCTGGGCCAGAACTTTTTTCCATTGAGCGACACCGGGTCTTTTCTGCTCCATATGCGGGCAAAGAGCGGCACCCGCATTGAGGAGACGGCGCGTCTGTGCGACCTGGTAGAGCAGTCGGTTCGGCGCACGGTGCCGGATCACGAGATCGACAATATTTTGGACAATATCGGCCTGCCGTACAGCACGCTGAACTTTCAGCACGCCACCTCCGGCCTGATCGGGGCGGGCGACGCGGACATCCTGGTGTCGCTGAAGGAGCACCACCGACCGACGGCCGACTATGTTCGCGCCTTGCGGGCGAAGCTTGTCGGCGAGTTTCCCGGAACGACGTTTTATTTTTTGCCGTCGGACATTGTGACTCAGATTTTGAATTTTGGCTTGCCGGCGCCGATCGATGTTCAGTTTGAGGGCTCGGACATGGCCGGCAATCGCAAGGTGGCCGACGATGTTCTTCGCCAGCTTGAGCAGGTCCCCGGGCTTACCGACCTGCGGATTCAGCAGCCGGACGACTACCCTGTGCTGAATGTTGTGATCGACCGCACCAAGGCCTCGCAGGGCGGATACACGACGCGCGACGTCGGTTCGAGCATTGTCGATATTCTTTCCGGATCGACGCAGCTGAACCCGCAGTTCTTCCTGGATCCGCGCAACGGGGTTGTCTACAACATTGTGGCGGAGACGCCGCAGTACGACATCCAGTCGCTGAACGATCTCCAAAACATCCCGATTACGGCACCCGGGGCCAAGCAGCCCGAGATCCTGGCCGATGTGGCCGGCATTGGGCGATCGAGCGAGATGCCGGTGGTGAGCCACTACAACATCCGGCGCACGATCGACATTTACGGCAACGTTCAGGATCGCGATCTGGGGGCTGTGGCCCGGCAGATCGACCGGATCACAAAGGCGAGTGAGAAGCAGCTTCCGCGCGGGTCGTTTGTCCACGTGCGCGGGCAGATCCAGACGATGCAGACTTCGTACTTCGGCCTTTTGTCGGGGCTCGCCTTTGCGATTGTTCTGGTGTACTTGCTGATTGTGGTGAATTTTCAGTCGTGGCTGGACCCGTTTGTGATTATCACGGCGTTGCCTGCGGCGCTGGCGGGCATCGTCCTGTTTCTGTTTGTGACGCGCACCACGCTTTCGGTTCCGGCGCTGATGGGAGCGATTATGTGCATGGGTGTGGCAACGGCCAACTCGATCCTGGTGGTGTCTTTTGCGAAGGAGCGTTTGACTCACCACGGCGATGCCATTGCCGCGGCGCTTGAGGCGGGAAGTACGCGCTTTCGACCGGTTTCGATGACGGCGCTGGCGATGATCATCGGCATGATTCCGATGGCTCTGGGGGCGGGCGAGGGAGGCGAGCAGAATGCACCTCTGGGACGGGCTGTGATCGGCGGTTTGCTGGCGGCCACGGTGGCGACGCTGACGTTTGTTCCCGCGGTGTTTGCGCTGCTTCACTCCCGTCGCGGCGATCCTGAGCCGACCGGTGGCGCTCCCGCGGCCGATGAGCGGCAGCGGCAGATGGTGAGCGGCGATTAGCGCGGTTCCTGTCCCTGTGACTCTGTGGAGTACCGTTCTTTGGAGAAAACGGGAAAACGGCCATGCGACCTCCGCTTTCGCTCTACACCTACAGGAGAACCGCTTTAGTGCTTAGATAGATCTGTGAGGCTCAGGGGAACCGCGATGAACATCCAGACCACGTTACCTTCGGAAGGCACGCCGTCGCCGCCCGACACTGAAGTTCGGCGCGGCGTTCCGGCAGGGACCTGGATCGGCGCCGGCGTGGGAGCGGCGATCCTGGTGCTTTTGATCGTTCTCGGCATTCTCCATCGGGCCGCGGCGGAGCATCAGTTGGAGCAGAGCACGCGCGAGTCGGCTATTCCGATCGTTGCGGTCACGCATCCGACCGTGTCGAGCATCACGCCGGATCTTGCGTTGCCAGGCAACACGCAGGCGTTTACGGAGACGCCGATCTACTCGCGTACGACGGGGTATTTGAAGCGGTGGATGTTTGACATCGGCGCGCACGTCCGAAAGGGGCAGCTGATGGCGGTGATCGAGTCGCCCGAGGTTGATCAGCAACTGCAGGTGGCGCAGGCGAACCTGAAGAGCGCGCAGGCCGATCTGAATCTTGCGCAGACGACGGCTGCGCGGTATCAGAACCTGCTTCGGTTGAACTCGGTGTCGCAGCAGGAGACCGATCAGGCGACCTCGAACGCGCTTGCGCGCAGGGCGGCGGTGGATGCTGCGCAGGCCGGCGTTCGGAGGTTGCAGCAGATGCAGGGATTTGAGCGGGTGTACGCTCCGTTTGACGGCATTGTGACGGCGCGGAACACGGATATCGGGGCTCTGATCGAAGCGGGCGCGGAGGGTTCGAGCCCATCGACAACGGCCGCGAAGGAGCTCTTTCATTTGGCGGCGATCGGGACGATTCGCGTGTTTGTCGCGGTGCCGGAGGTGTACTCGGCGGGCGTTCGGGATGGAAGCAAGGCGACGCTGACGCTGGACGAGTATCCTGGCCAGACCTTTGACGGCACGATCGCGCGCAACTCATCGGCGATCGACCCAAGTTCGCGCACGCTGAACGTCGAGGTGGACGTCCTGAACCCGAAGGGGAAGCTGCTTCCGGGCGCATATGCGTTTGTTCATTTCAAGATTCCGAATCGCACGCCCTCGCTGACAATACCGTCGAACACGCTCCTGTTTCGCGGCGAGGGTCTGCAGGTGGGTGTGGTTCGCAACGGCAAAGTCGCGCTCGTACCGGTGAAGATCGTGCATGACAATGGAGCTACGGTCGAGATCGATGTGGGCCTCCAACCATCGGATCAGATCATCCTCGATCCTTCGGACGCGCTTGCCGCGGGCCAGGAGGTGCGGATCAACAGCAACGGTATCGGCACCGGAACGGGGACAAGCGCCGGCGGAAGCGCAAACGGGGACGGCCCCAAGTGAAGCATCGCCGCTCGGTTTGCCTAGGTTTGATGTCTGGGACGATCGTTGTTTCCGGATGCATGGTCGGTCCGAAGTACGTCAGGCCGAGCGTTCCGACGGCGCCGGCGTTCAAGGAGACTGACCCGAACTGGCGACCGGCGCAGCCGGCCGATGCTTTGCCCAAGGGTGCGTGGTGGACGGTGTTCAACGACGCTGGTCTGAACGCGCTGGAGCCGCAGATCGCGACGAACAATCAGACGTTGCGGGCGGCTGAGGCGAATCTTGGCCGGGCGCGCGCGCAGATTCGCATCGATCGCGCGGCCCTGTTTCCGACGATCGGAGCGGCTCCGTTTGTGGGCGCCGAGCGATACTCCGCGGCTCGGCCGTACTTCAACTCTGCGCTGGCCAACAGCGGCACGGGAGATTTCCAGGTGCCGCTCGACCTCTCGTGGGAGATCGATCTGTTTGGGCGCATTCGGCGAAGCGTCCAGGCCGCGCGGGAAGAGGCGCAGGCCACTGCCGCCGATCTTGAAAACGCTCGCCTGTCGATCCAGGCGGAGTTGGCGACCGACTACTTCGAGCTGCGGGCGGCCGATGCGGAACGCAAGCTGCTGAACGACACGGTGCGGCAGTACGAGGATGCTCTCCGGGTGACGACCAACCGGTTTCAGGGCGGCGTTTCGGCGAAGTCGGATGTGACTCAGGCCGAGACGCAGCTCGAAGCTGCCCGTGTGCAGGCGTCGGATGTGGAGGTTCGACGCGCGCAGTACGAGCATGCGATCGCGATCCTGATCGGGCAGCCGCCGGAGCAGCTCAATCTCGCGGTCGCTCCGCTGCATGCCGAGCCGCCCGTGATTCCGGCGGGTCTACCGTCCGATCTGCTCGAACGGCGCCCGGATATTGCGGCCGCGGAGCGCCGGACCGCCGAGGCCAACGAACAGATCGGGATCGCGCGCGCCGCCTATTTCCCTGCGCTGTCGATCTCGGCCGCGGTCGGCTTTGAGGGAACATCGGCCGCAAATCTCTTCCGTTCTTCTTCGTTTATCTATGCTCTTGGACCTACTCTGGGGCAGACCTTTTTCGATGCCGGGCGCCGCGGTGGCGTGTCCGCCCAGGCGATTGCCGGCTTCGCTCAGACGACGGCCGACTATCGGCAGACGACGTTGGTCGCCTACCAGCAGGTGGAGGACAACCTGGCTGCGCTGCGCATTCTGGCGACGGAGGCCGAGCAGCAACGGCGCGCCACCGCAGCGGCGCAGGAGTCGCAGCAGATCTTCAACAATCGGTATGTGGGCGGCGTCGATACGTATCTGCAGGTGATCACGGCGCAGACGGCGGCACTTTCGAACGAACGCAATGAGATCGACATTATGCGACGGCGCATGGACGCGAGCGTGCTGCTGATCAAGGCGCTGGGCGGCGGCTGGAACACGAGCGCTCTGCCGAAGTATTAGAGTTCTGGCGAGCGTTTTCTCCGTTGGGCCGGCGAGCATGACCTGATGACCTTCGGCGAGCGGTTTCGAGAAAGTGTTTGTATCTCGCCCTTATCCGTGATTACATCGGTTGCGAACCAATAAACCCTTCTTCCCTCAAGGATTCACATGCAATATCGGGTCTCGCGCAATGGGCAGATGTACGGCCCCTACACCCTTGAAGATCTTCAGCGATACCTCCAGTCCGGCAACGTGCTTCCGACCGACCTCGCCAAGAGCGAGGAGATGACGGACTGGCTGCCGGTCTCGCAGAT
>CAXUIB010000055.1:0-12337 GCA_964250945.1 uncultured Acidobacteriaceae bacterium | reverse complement strand
TCCCATCCACCTCGATTCAACCAGCATAAAACCTCAAAACGGCGAATCAAAGGTACTTAATCAGAGTCTCGCTAGAGCGGTTCTCCTGTTGCTGTGAGTCGAATAGGAGTGAAGGGAGCGCCGTTTTCATTGGGGAAAACGGCCATAAGACCTGTGGTTTCGCTATACACCTACAGGAGAACCGCTCTAGGGTCGACGAAGCTCAGCGGATTGTTCAAGACATAACTGTAAAGATTGAAGCTCCGAGGATTGGTGATGTCGGCAAGTGCTAGCCCGGACGGATCGTGACTCATCATCCTCCCCATCGAAGACGCATAATATCTTGCGCCGAAGTAGTCGAGGCCTGACTCCTGATCCCTTTCTTTCCCGGACCTACCGCCGTATCTCCCCGATCGCGACACAGACGCGCAGACCCCCCCACCGGAAGCGCGGTACCTCACGCGTTCTCCGTCAGCTGCTCCGTCTGCTTCGACATCCGCGCGGTCCGGTCCAACTTGTCCCAATTGAATGGCTTTCCGTCGATAGCGCGCTTCAGCGTCTTGAACAACACCACCGAAAACACCTGCCGATAGGTAAAACGTTGGATCCAGATATGAAACAGGAGCCATACATCGCCCCGGCTCGCCGGATGCGTCTTCTCGAGAGCAAACGCCAGTGCAGACGCAGCAAAATCGATGATCAAAAATGCAAAGAAGAAGGCGAGCAACTTGTAAAAGTTCGCCGCCGAAGCAGCCTCCGGGTGAAAGTGCCGATCCAGCGCATACTGGATCACTCCCACAACAAACATAAGGTCGATAAACGGTGAAACAAGCGGCAGGAGAATCTGAAAGATCAAAATATTCGGAAGCGCAAACAGCCCCATGGCGCGGTTCTTCACGATCGCTCCACGATGCTTAAACACAGCCTGAAGAATGCCGAAAGACCAGCGAAACCGCTGCCGCATCAGACCGTCTGCGTTGACCGGCGCCTCCGTAAAGGCCAGCGCCTGATCCTCGTAGATCACCGCGTACCCCTGCTCCAGCAGATTCATCGTAAGGTCCGCATCCTCAGCCACCGTATTCGAGTGGTATCCGTGCCCCGCCTGCACTGCCGCGGTTCGCCAAGCGCCGATCGCGCCCGGCACAACCATCACGACATCGAAGAGATCCAACGCCCGACGTTCAAAATTCTGGCTCGTGATGTACTCCAACGCTTGCCAGCGCGTCCAAAGATTCACGCGATTGCCGACCTTCGCGTTGCCTGCGACCGCTCCTATCTTGGGATTGGCAAAATGCGGCACCAGACGCGCAATCGCATCGCGTGCAATCACCGTGTCCGCATCGATCCCGACGTAGATCTCTTCCTCGATATAGTTCAGCGCGAAGTTGAGAGCCTCGGCCTTGCCGGCGTTCGCCTTGGTCAAAACCATCAGTCGCCCCGATTCGAGCTCGGCCGGATACGCCTCACGCGCAACCTCATAGGTCCGGTCCTTGGAACCGTCGTCGATCACGATGATCCGGATGTTCTTGTAGCTCGACAACATGACCGACCGGATCGTCCGGACAATGACCTTCTCCTCGTTATAGGCCGGAATCAGCACCGCCACCCTGGGCTCATACTCTGGCCCGGCGAAGTTCGGACGCTTGCGAAACCGGTCGATCACCGCACAAATTCCAATGATGATCAGGCGCGCGCTCATCAACACGTCGCCGATAAAAAACACGGCAACAACGGAATGATTGAAGAAAGCCCAGACGAAAAACGTGATCGAATCCGCCCGCGCCTGCCACCGCTGGCGCGACGTGAGCCCCGGCATCACCTGTGCTCGCGTCCGCCCCAAAAGCTGAGAAACCGGGACAATCTCGTACCCACGCGCGCGAAGAGACTGAATCAGCATGGGAAGCGCGGCCACCGTCGCCGACCGGTCTCCCCCGCCATCATGCATCAGGATCACCGACCCACGAGCCCAGGGATGGGTCTGCATGTCGTCGATCTGCTGAAATACACTGTCGGTGATCTCTTGGGGCGACTTTCGCGGATGTTCATCCCAATCGTTGGTGTCAATCTTGTCGCCCACAATTAAGTATCCGAGCCCCTGGATCCGATCGAGCGGAGCTGCCTGATCATTGGTGTCCGGCTCCTGATCGATCGAGTACGGAGGTCGGAAATAAAGCGGCTGAACGCCGAGTTTTGACCCGAAGAGACGCTCTGTAAGGTTCAGCTGAACGTCCACCTGTCGATTCGAGATCTCGCTGATGTCCGGGTGTGTAAACGTGTGGTTCCCAATCTCATGGCCCTCCCGGTACACCCGCTGCATCAGGCCGACATTGTTCTGAGCCAGCTCCCCAATCATCATGAATGTCGCGTGGACGCCGTACTGCTTTAAGACATCCAGCACCTTTGGCGTCCATTCAGGATCAGGACCGTCGTCAAAGGTCAACGCGACTTTCTTAGGAACATACCCATACTGCTCAACCGTGTACGACAGTGGATACGCCTCCATCGACTCGTCCGCGATCGTCCGAAACTGCTCGGGAACGGACTTGTCATCGTCCATCGTCACCACGCGCCGGCCGTTCTGTGGTCGCCGCGTAATGCGGAGAATGTCTCCCTCCCCCTCCGTGTCCACGTCGTACCCCGGCTCAACCTCCGCCAGGTCCTTCACCGGATTCGCATGCAGCGGCGCGTCCCAGATCTTCCAAAGCGAGTTGTCCTCCGACCCCAGCCGCCACAAGGCAAACGTCTGCAATCCCAGCTTCCGCGCGGCTCGCATCTGGTTCAGCACCGTCACCGCGTCCAGGAACCAGACCTGATGGCGCACATGCGCGTCCTCGTCGTCGTACGCAAAATGCGCATTCAAAGAGTCCGGATCCAACTCTAACTGCGAATCGGAATCCGATGCTTCCTGCCACGCCTCCTGGGTCGAAAGATTTCTTGCCTGCAAGATCTTCTCTGGCGTCGGCACCCGGGGTTTAGCGTGATGTCCCGACTTCGCCGAAACTCCCGGCGGCGGCAAAGGAGTCGTCCAGTCATACCCATAGCTCCCGATTGAGCAGATGATCTTCTCCTTGGGAACGACCTTCAGCACATTGGTCAGATTCTCGACAAACCAGTCCTGAGCCGCGATCGGACCCGGCCCGCTTCCCGTCTGGTGCTGGTCATAGTTCATCAAGAGCAGCCCGTCAGAATGATCGGCTAGAAATCGCAGATCGAAGTCGTCGTCGGCCACCGGCGTGTTCACATAAAGTCGCAGCTTGCGCGCGTGTAGATCCGCGTACAACGCAACAATCAATGCATTAAACCCTGCCTGCGCATCGCTCGGAATCTCCTCGAGATCCATCGAAAGCCCGTGATAATCGGGGTTCGCTGCAAGAAATCGATCGATCTGACCGATAAAATTCGAGCGCGCCTCCGCGCTGTTCAGAAACTGCCCGACCGACGGCAGAAACACCCCCTTGATCGGATCATAGTTGTTGATCAGCGGAAACACTTCCGCATCCACCCTGGCCGTCGCTATGGTCCGTCTGACCTTTCCCTCGCGATCGACTTCGTGGACGCCGGCCCCGTCCACCACGGAATAGGCGCGGTTATCGACGGTGTACGAAGTAAGACTTCCATCCGGAGTCACCACATGGAGCCACTCCGGGAATAAGAGATCGATCTGCTTGATGTGCGCCTTCAAGGACGAGTAGCTCGCCGGGTCATCCTCAACGTAGTAGGCCGCCCGCAGACCCTCATTTTGGTTCAGCACCACATCGGACGGCTTCAAGTCTGTCTTCCGGTGAGCCGACCGATGCAACTTCTGGCCAGGCTTCAGGACTGGCCCCGGCTGGTTCGCCAGCGTCCGATAATTCCGTTTCGGCGAGTCCAGCAGCAACTCCGGTAGCGGCTTCATCCGCAAGAGTCCGACGACAAACACTGTCCCCAGAATCAGCCCAAGCAGGGCCATCGCATCAAAGATGCGTCGGAGTCTCTTCCAGCGCTTGCGTTGCGGATCGTAAAAGACTTGCTGTGTCATCAGAAACGTCGGGTCTCACGTGCCCGCAGAGCAGGCTTAATGTTAGGTCGCGTCCTCAGGCGCGTCAACGCACGAGGGCTGCTATCTCCCTTATCGGCAGTATCATCCGAAAACATGAGCAACTTTCGGTGGAAAAAGCACTTAAGTTTTATCCTCGTGCTCTCTGCCGGCCTCGCCCTCCGCCTGTGGTTCGTCAAACATGCTGCCCACGTCGAAGGCGACACCACGATGTACGGCAACATCGCCGCCAATCTGCTCCGCTCCCACGTCTACGGATATTCAGAAACCGACGCCGGCGTCCAGCCCACACTCATCCGGCTGCCCGGCTACCCGCTCTTCCTGATGCTCTGCTTCCGCCTCTTCGGCATCGCAAATTACACAGCCGTCATGCTGGTCCAGACCGCGTTCGACCTCGCGACCTGCCTTCTGCTCAGCACACTCGCTCTCGCCCTCTTCGGTCGGCGCGCCGCCTCTGCCGCCCTGCTCGCCTCCGCGCTCTGTCCCTTCACGGCAAACTACGTCGCCGTCCCCCTCACCGAGACGCTCACACTCTTCCTGATCACGCTCGCTCTCCTCAGTCTCTACCGCTGGCTTGTCTCCATCCGTCCCTTCGGCCCGTGGCTGTGGTCGCTCTCGGCTGCCCTCGCCTATGCAGCGCTTCTCCGTCCAGAACAGATTCTGCTCGCGGTTGCCGTCCTCGGAACTCTGCTCTGGAAGTCCGTGTCTCCCGGCCGCAAAGCACAGCACCGAAAACACCAACTCTTGCCCATCCTCGCCGCCGGCCTTTGCACGCTGCTCCCGCTCGCGCCCTGGACCGTCCGCAACTGGCGTACATTCCATGTCTTCCAACCACTCGCACCGAGGTCGGCCACCGATCCCGGCGAGCACATCCCTACCGGCTTCCAGCACTGGTACCGCACCTGGGCCGTCGACTTCGCTTCCACCGAAGACGTCTACTGGAAGTACGAGGACAGCGCGATCGACATCGCCGACCTGCCCCGTCGCGCCTTCGACTCACCGGCTCAGTACAGCACCACTGCCGCCCTGCTCCGCGACTACAACCTCACCACCACAGACTCCCCGGACCTCAACCGGCGCTTTGAAGATCTCGCCCGCGATCGCAACCACAGCCATCCACTCCGCTCCGTCCTCCTTCCGGTGGCGCGTTTAGCGAACATGCTTCTTCGCCCACGTACCGAACTCTCCCCGCTCCCCGCCGACTGGTGGAAGTGGCGCGACCACCCACGGCAAAGCGCACTCGCCGCAAGCTACGCCGCGCTCAATCTCGTCTGGCTCGTCCCCGGCGCGGTCGGCCTCTATCGCTGGGGTCGGGCCTCACGCCCCAGAACGCCGGAGGCAACCACCGTCCTCCAATCCATGCTCGTCTTTGTCGTCCTCCGATCCCTCCTTCTGCTCACGCTCGACAACTCCGAACCCCGCTACACGCTCGAGTTCTTCCCCATCCTGACGCTGGGCATAGCCTCTCTCTTCGCCCGATCGCCGGCAGTCACAAACGAACCTACCGCTTCCCCGGAATAGCAAACCGGGCGAGGTCCGCCTTGGTCAGCTTCTCGTTGTACCGGATGTTCTTGTAGAACGCCGTCTGCCGATCCTCCGACGGCGTTACAAACTCCTGCTTGAGCGAGATCCCCCGAACAGGATCGACCCATATGCTCACGTGACTGAACGTATTCCGGACGTTTGGGTCCTTGGCCACGAGATCCAGCCTGGTCACCTGCACCATCTTCGACCCGTCGCTCAGCATGGACGTACCCCCATCCGTAATGGTCCAGGCTTTGCTCAGATCGCTGCCTCGCCCACCGAAGCCAAGCGTCAGATAACTCTCATAGGCGGCCTGATTCGCGCCCGCCACAAATTCGCTTAGGTGCTTCGATCCAGGCTCATAGATCCGCAGACGACCGTCGCGATACTCGAGCGTACGCGCCTGCGGAGGCGCAATCACCGCTCCCATCTCAATCCCAGCACCGTGCCGCAAGAAATAGATCTGCCCCGTCTGCGTCGTCGTCTGCTTTACCACGCGCTCATACAGGTCCTTCGTGAAGTCGGCCTCCGCCGACTCAAATCTCCGGCTCGCGGCGTCCATCTGCTCCAGAACCGCATTCACGCCCCCAGACCCAGACCCAGACCCAGACCCGCCGCCACCCCGCGCCAGCGCACCTCGCCCCGCACCGCACAGCAGCAACAACACGCACCCCATCCAGGCGATCAAGCTACGCCTCCCCACGCTCCGTCTCAAAAACCCTCCCCTATCCATCCCTAGGCCTCTCAAAAAACACGTCCCCAAATGCCTCAACTCGTCTCTCATACCCATTATCGGCAGATCCAGCCAAAACTTTAGCCGCTATTTCCAATGTTTGACTTACCTAAGTACCCATGCGTCATACGCAATCACCCGCCCGCGAGCGTCCCGAACCTCCTCATACCGCTCCAGCGTCACCTCGCCCGAGATCGGCTCCACCAGCCGCAAGATCGCCGCCCGCCGCTCCGCATCCGTCTTCGCACCGCTCATATCCTCCGCCCGCACCTCGTACATAAACCGGCCGCGGGCGCCCTTGCTCCCGGCCTCGCGCACCAGCACCTCACTCGCGTGCAGAGCTACCGTCTCCACCGGCCGATCCTTGAAGTCGATCAGCCGCGGCGACACAAACAAAAACACCAAAATCAGCGTCACCATCACGTCGTAATGAAAGCTCCCACGCGCATACGTCCAGAAAACATACCCTCGCAACAGCTTCATCATCGGCCCGCCGCCCGCCCGCGCCAGATCTGGGGCCCGATCACCGTTTCGCCATCCATATACGGCAGGAGCACCTCCGGAACCCGCACCGTCCCATCCGCCTGCTGATAATTCTCGAGCACCGCCAGGTACGTCCGCCCCACCGCCAACCCGCTCCCGTTGATCGTGTGCAAAAACTCGCTCTTCTTGCCCGCACTCGGCTTGTACCGAATATTCGCCCGCCGCGCCTGAAACGCCTCGAAGTTCGAGCAGCTCGAGATCTCCCGGTACAGCCCCTGCCCCGGCAGCCACACCTCCAGATCAAACGTCTTCGCCGATCCAAACCCCATGTCGCCCGTACACAACAGCATCCGCCGGTACGGTAGATGGAGCCGCTCAAGCACCGTCTCCGCGTCCCGCGTCAGCCGCTCATGCTCCGAATCCGACTCCTCCGGCCGCACAAACTTCACCAGCTCCACCTTTTGAAACTGATGCTGCCGGATCAATCCGCGCACATCCTTCCCGTAACTGCCCGCCTCGGACCGAAAACACGGCGAGTACGCGCACATCGAGATCGGGAGCTCTGCCTCGGGGAGCACCTCGTCCCGAAACAGATTCGTCACCGGCACCTCGGCCGTCGGAATCATCCAGTGATCGCTGTCCCGGTACTCCCCCGGCCCATACGCCCCCGCATCGTCGCAATGAAACAGGTCCTCGGCAAACTTCGGCAGCTGCCCCGTCCCAAACAGGCTCTTCGAGTTCACCATAAACGGCGGCAAGACCTCCGTATACCCGTGCTCCCGGGTATGGAGGTCGAGCATGAAATTCGCCAAGGCCCGCTCCAGCCGAGCCCCCTGCCCGAAATGAAACACAAACCGCGACCCCGACACCTTCGCCGCCCGCTCAAAATCCACCACGCCCAGCCGCTCCCCAATCTCCCAGTGCGGCAAGGGTTTCGAGCCAAGCCCAGGGAAGTCGAACTGCGGCTTCTCTCCCCAAACCTTCTCCACCCGATTCTCCGCCTCGCTCCGCCCAACCGGCACCTCCGGCCGCGGCAGGTTCGGAACCGCCGCAAGCGTCTGCCGCAACTCGGCGTCCAGATCGCTCGCCGACCTCTCGTCCACAGCAATCCGCCGCTTCAACTCCGCCAGTTCCTGCAGATCAACCTCGACGTCAGCCCCGGCCTTCTTCTTCCGGCCAATCTCGGCCGACTTCGCGTTCCGCGACGCCTGCGCCTGCTCCACCCGAGTAATCGCCTCGCGTCGTCGCTGGTCCAGCTCCCGGAACCCCGACAGAAGCGCGTCCGCGTCCGCGCCTCGACTCCCGAGCCTCTCGCGAACTTCGTCCAGGTTCGCCCGGATCCACCCCAAGTCAAGCATCGCTCTCGATTTTAGAGCGGATCTCCTGTTCCTGTGAGTCGGATAGAGTGTGGGAGTGCCGTTTTCTTCTGGGAAAACGGCCATGAGACCTGTGTTTTCGCGATACACCTACAGGAGATCCGCTTTAGCCGCTCAGGAGTCCGGCCGCTCCGCCCGGCCAATCAGTTCCTACCGACATCCTCAGCCCAGTTCACCGTCTCCGGTCCGCCGACCAGCCGCAAAATAGCCGCAACGTTCGTCACCAGTATCCCCTTGATCGCCACACCGTGAGCCACGATCAGCATGGCGAATCTCTCCAACAACGACTGCTAACTTGCGGGAACCCGCGCGTTCTTGATTCCGTATACGCTTTCAGCAAATCAACCTGAACTTTGCTCCGTGGACTCTCCTGAGAGGCAACGATGCAGTCTTCCGAAGACACGATCTGGGCGCGTGGGCTTAGCCTGCGGCAAGCTGCTCTTATCGCGGGATTCACCTATCTGCTGAACCCGGTGACCTTCGCCGAGGCCTATGTCATGCCGCGGTTAGTATCGGCAGACCCGGCTGAGACCGTAAAGAACTTGACGGCTCATCCGCATCTGTTTTCCGCAGCGGTGCTGTCGTACGTCGTCAGCGCGATCGGCGACGTGGTCATTGCGTGGGCGTTGTACGCATTGTTGCGACCGATCCATCGTGCCTTAGCTATGCTCGGGTCCTTGCTGCAACTCGTGTATGCGGCGGCGTGGCTGGCTGCGATTTCGAACCTCGGACTGATTTACCGTTTGGTCGCCGTTCCCGACTACTCGCGGCATACCTCTGCGGCCGGACTTCCGTCGAAGATTGCCGACCTGCTGGGAGCCTACCGCTCCGGATGGGGTCTGTCGTTAATCCTCTTCGGCTTGCATCTCGTGGTGACCGGGTGGCTGATCGCTCGCTCGTCTTACCTTCCGCGATGGCTTGGCTGGCTGCTCTTCGTTGATGGTTGGGCGTGGGTTGTCGACAGCACCTCTATCTATCTGTTTCCGGATGCAAATCTGCAGTTCCTCCAAGCGATTTTTGCGGCGGAACTGATCTTTATGGTTTGGCTGCTCGGGTGGGGATGGCGCATACGTGGGCCGGGGTTCTTGACGGAGGAAGGGCGATGACGCAACGTGGGGAAGGCAGATTGGCTGGCTATGCCTACCTCGCTTACATCGTCTTTGCGATGTCGGCAGCGGTTCTCTCCGGAAAGACCACTGCCGGAGCGGACACTTCGCACATGCTCGCCACCCTGCGCAGCACGATCGCGATCGCCCAGGTCACCGTCCTTCTCGATCTGCTGCAGATTGTCTGTGCCGTTGTGCTGGCCGTGACCCTGTACCGGCTCTCCCGGACGGTCGACGCCACCCTTGCCTTGCTTGCGATGGCCTTCCGTTTCGGCGAGGGGCTCGCCGGTTTTGTGCCGCTCCTGGGCAAGCTGGAGTTGATGAAGCTGGCAACGGCCTCGAACCCATCGTGCGCAAGCAGCGCCGGATGTCTCGCGATCGCGAGTGAAATTTTCAACCGGCCGGATGACCTCTTCGGTCAGTTTTGTTTTGTCGTAGGTGGGTTCCTTTTCGCCTACCTGCTACTCGCGGGACGGCTTATTCCGCGCTGGATGGCATGGACCGGTGTCATTACGATAGGGCTGCAACTGGTTTGTGTGCCGCTGTATGTTGCCACCCTTCTGCCCGGGAGAATCGTGAACTGGCTTTGGTTCCCGATCCTGCTATACGAGGTGCCTCTGGGGATATGGCTGATCCGCAGGGGTGTACGAGCAACAGAATGAACGTTAGTCGGCTTGTCGTCAGCAAGCACCGGGAGCGGGAGTCGGGCACGACGTGAGCTGGGCGCCAGGCCCTTGACGTTGATGTTTCCCCAGCCAGCTGCGAGACATGCTGGAAGTGGGCCACGTCCAGCGGCTTGCGACCCGGCTTAGTGGAGCTCGGTCGCCGACCCTGTCGTTGCCATCAAAACGCGTCTCCGCCGCGAATCAGTGGGGTTCTCACCCGAAGCGATTGCTGAAGATCGAATGCAGAGTTTTGGGAGAAAGTTACAATCGTCGCCAGATGTCTCCTGCCCCCGCCATCCTGCCCGAAGGCCCAAACAGATCCCCAAACAAAGGTCCGGACATGCGCGTCTCGCTCGCCGGCATCCCCCTCGCCTCGCCCGTCATCGCCGCCAGCGGAACCTTCGGCTACGGCCTCGAATTCGAAGAGATCCTCCGCTTCGACCGCATCGGCGCCTTTGTGACCAAGGGCCTCTCGCGCGAACCGATGGCCGGCAACCCCGCACCGCGCATCATCGAAACCCCCGCCGGCATGATCAACGCCATCGGCCTCCAGAACATCGGCGTGCACGCCTTTATCGCCGACAAACTCCCCCGCCTCCGCGCCATCAAAGGCCTCGTCACCATCGCCAACGTCTTCGGCTTTACGGTCGAGGACTGCGTCGAAGTTATCCACGCCCTCAACGACGCCGAAGGCATCTCGATGATCGAACTGAACGCCTCCTGCCCCAACACCCGGCATGGCGGCATGGTCTTCGGAACCGACCCCGGCCAGCTCGCCGATCTGACCTCGCGCTGCAAGGCGGCGGCCCGGCGTCCGCTCATGGTCAAGCTCTCCCCCAACGTCACCTCCATCGCGCTGATGGCCCGGGTTGCCGCCGACGCCGGCGCCGACGCCCTCTCGCTCGTCAACACCTTTCTCTCGCTCGTCATCGACCCCGAAACCCGCCGCCCGCGCATTGCCAACACCACCGGCGGCCTCTCCGGCCCCGCCATCAAACCCATCGCCGTCCGCATGGTCCACGACGCGTCCCAAGCCGTCAAAATCCCCATCGTCGGCATGGGCGGCATCACCCGCGCCCCCGACGCCGTCGAGTTCCTCCTTGCGGGAGCCACCGCGGTCGAGGTCGGGACCGCCTCCTACGCCGACCCCCGCGCCGTCGAAAACATCGCGACCGACCTCCGCCGCTGGTGCGCCACCCACAACGTCTCCCGCGTCTCCGACCTCACCGGCGCCGCTCTGCTCTAACCGGCAAATGTGAAAGGATCAAACGTCTTCACATCGAACTCCCTGAAGTCCGCGCCATTTCTCGTCGCCACCACGAGGCCATGCACCCTTGCCGTGGCAGCGATAAAAGCGTCCTCGAACAGGACTCTCGACCTCCCATGCATTAAGCGGGCCCACTCGCGGCACACCTCCGTGTCCAAAGGAAGCACCTCGAAATTAGCGATGAGATCCTCTAGCCAGAGGTTGATCTCGGCTGCTTTCGCCACGTTCTGACGTCGCGTCAGTTCCACACCCACTTGGATTTCGCCAATCACAATGGCCGGCAAGAACATCTCACTCTGCCGCAGAGTCCTCACCCAGGCAGCAACTGCTCCATGCGGTCTCAACTTCCGCAGCTCTGAGACTACATTCGTATCGAACAGGAACATCGGCCTTTAGAACTTCAATGGCTTGCGATGCCGATAACTTCCACGCTTCGGAATCATCATGTCTTCGACGATCGGTGTCGGCGCGAGCAGGACAGCCTTCGCATCCTTCGCCTGCAGCCCGCGCCACTCATCGATCGAGATCAGCACCGCTTCTTCCTTGCCATGCCGCGTCACAATCTGCGGCCCATCGCGCAGACTCGCAGCGAAAAGCTCACCGAACCTCTCCTCGGCTTCCTGTAAAGGCCAGGTCATCTCTGCTCGCTCCTCTCCCGATTCTAAACGCACGAAAGTCCCCGCCAGTAAGTCCACCGCCCATCCGCGCCCTCGCTCGAACGCTCTCCAAGTAAACTCAACCAGTGACCCTCCCCAACCAATCCCCAGACCTCAAGCCCGTCCGCCGCGCCCTCCTCTCCGTCACCGACAAATCCGGCCTCGTCCCCTTCGCCCAGGCCCTCGCCTCCCACGGTGTCGATCTCGTCTCGACCGGCGGCACCGCCCGCGCCCTCCGCGACGCCGGCCTCCCCGTCCGCGACATCTCCGACCTCACCGGCTTCCCCGAGATGCTCGACGGCCGCGTCAAAACCCTCCACCCCAAGGTCCACGGCGGCATCCTCCACATCCGCGAAAACCCCGAGCACGTCGCCGCCATCCAGGCCCACAGCATCGAGCCCATCGACATGGTCGTCGTCAATCTCTACGCCTTTGAGGCCACGGCCGCCAAACCCGACGTCCGCTTCCACGAGATCATCGAAAACATCGACATCGGCGGCCCCTCCATGCTC
>CAXUIB010000054.1:0-12581 GCA_964250945.1 uncultured Acidobacteriaceae bacterium | reverse complement strand
TGCTCGGGCTTGCCGCGGAACTTGGCGCGAAGCTCCGGCTTCTGCGTCGCGATTCCTGTCGGACAGGTGTTTAGGTGACACTGCCGCGCCATATCGCAGCCCAAAACGACGAGCACGGCAGTCCCGAACGCGAACTCGTCGGCGCCCAGCAGAGCCGCGACGAGAACATCTTTGGCCGTTGCGATGCCGCCGTCGGTGCGCAGCCGAACCCGACCGCGCATGCCGTTCTGCATCAACACCTGCTGCGCTTCAGCAAGGCCGAGCTCCCACGGATTGCCGGCGTACTTGATGCTCGAAAGCGCAGCCGCACCCGTCCCGCCGGAGTTGCCCGCGATCACGATGAAATCCGCGTACGCCTTGGCTACACCGGCCGCGACCGTGCCCACGCCGGACTCGGAGACGAGCTTCACGCCGATCGCCGCGCGCGGGCTAACGCGCTTGAGATCGTAGATCAGCTGCGCGAGGTCCTCGATCGAGTAGATGTCGTGGTGCGGCGGCGGGGAGATCAGCGAAACGCCCTCCTGCGCATGGCGCAGGCGCGCAATCAGGCCGCTCACCTTATGCCCAGGCAGCTGTCCACCCTCGCCGGGCTTGGCGCCCTGCGCGACCTTGATCTCGATCTCTTCGGCGTGCGCTAGGTAGGCAGCCGTTACCCCAAAGCGGCCCGAGGCGACCTGCTTGATCTTGTTGTTCAGCGAGACGTGGACGGCGGGAGCTGTAACGACCGGCGCTGTGAGCACGGCTGCGCTGCTGCCCCGAGCCGCGACCCAGGGCGAGCCCTCGGGCTCCGGTCGAACGGGCATCGGCGCGTGCCGATAGACGTCGGCATCTTCCCCGCCTTCGCCTGTGTTTGACCTGCCTCCAAGTATGTTCATCGCCGCGGTGATCGTCTGGTGAGCCTCCGGACTGAGCGAGCCGAGCGACATCGCGCTCGCGACAAACCGTCGGCAGAGCGCGGCCGCCGGTTCGACCTCATCGACCCCCACCTCGTGACCGGCCGGCCGGATCTCGAGCAGATCCCTGAGCACAGCGGCATCGCGGCTGGCGGCATCGCGGCTGTAGATCGCGAAGAGCTGCGACGGGTCGGCCGGCGGAGCAACGTTGCGCGCCGTGCCAACCACCGATTGCAGAGCTTTGACCGTCGGCGGCTGCCAGGCGTGCGGCTCCGAGACATCGGATTTGCGGAAGCGCACCCATCCGAAATCGGGAAGTTCGGCGGTCGCGGAGGGCTCGGGGGCGGGAGCGTCCCAGGTTTGGCGCAGATGTCGTTCGAGTTCCTCAAAGCCAATGCCCGAAAGCGGCGCGGGCGTTCCGGGAAAGCAGAGGTCGACCACGCTTGCGGGGAGGCCGAGGCTGTCGAACAGATGCGCGCCGCGGTAGGAGTCGACGACCGAGATGCCCATCTTCGACATGACTTTGGCGAGGCCGGCGTCGAGCGATTTCAGCATCTTCTGCTCGCGGAGGTCGGCATCCGCTGCGTCCCCGCCCGAGCCGAGCGCACGTGCGGTCTCGATCGCAAGCCACGGACAGACTGCGCCGGCGCCGTACCCGATCAGCACGGCCGCGTGATGGATGTCGCGGCAATCCCCGGCTTCGACCGCCAGCCCGGCGAGCGTGCGTAGGCCGGCGCCGACCAGCGCCTGGTGCACCGCTCCGGTCGCCATGGCCATGGGGATGGGAAGGTTCGCCCGGCTTGCCAGACGGTCCGAGAGCAGAACAATGCGAGCGCCGTTGCGAACCTCCTCGATGGCTTGGGAGCAGATCGCTTCCAGGCCGGCGCGCAAGGTTCGATCCGCGGGGAAGACGCAATCGACCGCAGCCACACGGAGCTCGGCCGAGTGGAAGTGACGGCCTTCTTTGAGGACTTGCATCTCCCCGAGCGACAGAAACGGCGAGGGCAGCGAGAGTCCGGGCAGGGCGATGCCCTTTTCGAGCAGGTGCGGCCAGGGGCCGAGACGCGTGTGGAGAGAGACCACGCAGGCTTCGCGGAGCGGGTCGATGGCGGGGTTGGTGACCTGCGCGAATCTCTGGCGGAAGTAGGCGTAGACCGGTCGCGGAGCTCGCGCGAGAAAGGCGAGCGGTGTGTCGTCGCCCATCGACCACACGGGATCCTTGCCGTCGGCGGCCATGGGCGCGAGGATCATCTTGACGTCTTCGCGGGTGTACCCGAAGCCGCGCTGGAAGGCGTTGAGTTCGGCCGCTGGGAGGGCGGGCACGGGGATCGACGTGAGCGACGCATCTTCCATCAGGCGAGCGTACGACGATCCCTGGTCGAAGACCTCCAGGAGAGCAGCGTCTTCGTAGATCTTTCTGCCCGGGAGGTCGACAACCAGCATCTGTCCGGGGCCGAGGCGGCCGCTGTGCGTCACCTCCTCCGGGTCGAGATCAACCAGTCCGGCCTCCGACCCGGCGACCACGAGGCCGCCGCGGGTCAAGGCGTATCGGCAGGGGCGGAGGCCGTTGCGATCGAGCGCGGCGCCGACGACCAGACCGTCCGAAAACGAGATCGCCGCCGGTCCATCCCACGGCTCGGTGATGTCCCTGTGATACCGAAGAAACGGCGATGCGGAGTGCTCGGTCATTGCGGGCGGCAAAAGCATTCGCACGGCTTCGGACACGGTGCGCCCGTTTTTGGAGAGGAGATCGACTGCCTCGTCCAGGCTGGTTGAATCCGTTCCGCCCGCGGTAAAGATCGGCTTGCACTCGACCGGCAAGGAGGAATCGCGTGCCGCCATCCGCGCCCGGTTACCCCAGACTGTATTGATCTCGCCGTTGTGCGCGATCGCCCGGCCCGGCTGTGCGCGGTGCCATGTGGGCAACGTGTTGGTCGCGTAGCGCTGATGAAAGACCGCAAATGGCGTCACATACGCCGGGTCGGCGAGATCGGGGTAGAACTTCGGCAGCAAAGCGCCCGAACAAAGCGCTTTATAGACCAGCGTCTGCGTCGAAAGCGAACAAAGATAGCCCGTGACCTCGCCCTCTTCGTGGTGCCGCTCAAACTGCTTGCGCGCAAGATAGAGACGCCGCTCGCGCGTGGCTCGACCGTCCTCAAGCATGTCGCCGACCATTACCTGACGAATGCGCGGAAGCGTCGACCGGGCAATCTCGCCCAGACACTCCGGATGCACGGGAACATTACGCCAACAACGGATCGCGAGGTCATGGGAGACCAGGCATCGATCGAGGACAGCTTCGGCGCGCGTTTCTCCTTCGGGGAGAAAGAGCATGCCGACGCCGAGCATCTCGTCCGGCCGGAGCGTGAGACCGGTGGTCCGGGCAAGCAGATCGCGCGGCACAGCCGTCATTACACCCACGCCGTCGCTGCTTTTGCCGTCGGAGGCTGTGGCGCCGCGGTGGGCCAGGCGGCCCAGAGCCGTCAGGGCCTTCTCGAGGATGTCGTGGGAAGCAGCCTCGGGCGCGACCGAGGCTACAAATCCGACGCCGCAGGAGTCGTGGTCAAAGCGCGCGTCTAAAAGCGACCGGCCTGGCAAGGACCGGCGTGGCGCTGCGCTGGGCTGGGAAGACACGGCCTCCAGGCCGTGCCGGAGGATCTGAAGAGACGCTTCTGACCTGTCCATAGCTCACTATACAGTTGGGAATTTAGAGAAATGCGGTGCTCGTACAGGCGATCGGGGTAAGTCTGCATCGTACGATAATGCATAAATATACGTCGCTGGTGTATAGTTATGCAAACAGCGGCGCGGTAGCGAGACGCATACGGCAGACGTCACGACAACGGAAAGGAAGTAGACCTTTTGAAGCAACGACGGCAGAGCGCGATTCGTGAACTTCTCGGGGAAAGCTCCGTCACCAGCCAGGATGGTCTGCGGCGCAAGCTCGCGGGCAAGGGTTTCCACGTCACCCAGGCGACCCTGTCGCGGGACATTCACGAACTTCGTTTACTTAAGGGACCAGGCGGATACTCGCTTCCAGGCGGCAACGGAGGGGACAGTGAGGAGGCCGGTAGCCTCGACCTCCGCGATGTCCTCGCGGGCTTCGGCATGGAGGTCCGGCAGGCCACAAACCTGCTTGTGCTGATCACGACAACAGGAAGTGCACAACCCGTGGCGGCGGCGATCGACGATGAGGCCTGGCCGGAGGTGGTGGGGACGATCGCAGGCGACGATACCGTGCTTCTGATCTGTCCGGATGAGAAGCTGAGCCGCGCAGTTAAGACGCGCATTGAGGAGTACATCGGTTGACGTTTGGGCGCCAGATCGCCGTTGAGGAAGTCCCGTCCGGCACACCGGACCAGCCGCGCGCAACCAGCGTCGCGGTCGCCGGTGTGAGCGGATATGCGGGCGCCGAACTCGCCCGGCTCCTGCTTCGGCATCCTCGTCTGCTTGGCGCCGCCCCGCTCTTTCTCGGTCGTGAAGAGGGGGCACACGGCCGCGTCGATGTGCTTGAGGATCTTCATCCGCAGCTGGCCGAACCCGCGTCAGACCCTCACGAGATCCTGCCCTTCGACTGGGATCTGCTCCTCGATCGCGAGATCGATGTTCTGCTCCTCGCCACGCCGCACGAGCAGTCCCGCCTCTGGGTTCCGGAGGCGATCGGGCGCGGCATCCGCGTCGTCGACCTGAGCGGCGCGTGGCGGCTCAAGGACCGCGGGCATCACGCGGTATATGGTTTCGCCGACGCCGACCCTGTCGTTGCGGAGCAGATGGAGGCGGAGGCCGTCTATGGATCGCCCGAACTGCATCGCGAGCAGATCCGGCACGCGCGTCTGGTCGCCAACCCAGGCTGTTACGCCACTTCGATCATCCTGGCGCTCGCGCCTCTGCTACGATGCGGCCTGGTCGACCGCGACCACGGCATCGTCTGCGACGCGAAATCCGGGGTCTCGGGCGCCGGCAAAGCGGCCACGGCGAAGACGCACTTCATGTACGCGGCCGACAACCTTTCGGCCTACTCGGTCTTTGGCCACCGGCACACCGGCGAACTCTTGGAGCAACTCGGCCTCAGGGACGACGAGATCCAGTTCACACCGCATCTCCTGCCCATCCCGCGCGGAATTTTATCGACCATCTACCTGCGGTTGCGTGAGCCAGGGGACGCCAGCCGCATCGAAGAAGGCATGCGCAGCTTCTACCGCGCCAGCCCGATGGTGCGCGTCCACCGTCCAGGCGATCTGCCGCAGATTCAGCACGTTGTTCGGACGAGCTTCTGCGACCTGGGATTTGCGCTTGCACCCGACCGGAGGCGCCTCGTGGTTGTCTCGTGCCTCGACAATCTGCTGAAAGGTGCTGCGGGGCAGGCGGTACAGAATTTGAACCTGATGTGCGGCTGGGGAGAGACGGAGGGCCTGCTGTGAAGTTTGTCGTCAAGCTCGGAGGCGCAACCATCGAAGACAAGCGTCTGCTCCATGTCTGCGGAAAGGCTATCGCCGACCTGGTCGCGGACGGCAATCAGGTCGCCGTGGTCCATGGCGGAGGTGCGCAGCTCACACGCACGCTCGCGCAGATGGGCAAGGAGAGCCAGTTCATCTCCGGCCTGCGCGTGACGGACGAAGAGACACGCGATGCCGCTCTGATGGTGCTCGCCGGCCGCGTAAACAAATCGCTGGTGGCCGCCATCGGGTCGCACGGCCAGGCTGCGATCGGGCTCTCGGGCGGCGACGGGCACGTCTTCCGTGCGCGCAAAAAGAAGACCAACCCCGACCTAGGCTTTGTGGGCGAGATCGCCGCAACCGATCCCCGCTGGCTCGACGCCATCTGGACGATGAACGCCGTGCCGGTGATCTCATCGATCGCCCTGGGCTTTGACGGCGAATACTACAACATCAACGCCGACGAGATGGCCTCTGCCTGCGCCGTCTGCACCCACGCCGACGCCCTGGTCTTTCTGACCGACGTCGCGGGCGTCAAAGGAGCGGACGGCAACGTCCTGCGATGGCTCACGCTTGCCGAGATCCCTGCGCTCGAGCGGCAAAACGTCGTCTCCGGCGGCATGCTGCCGAAGCTGAAAGCCTGCAAGGACGCTCTGAACCACGGCGTCAAGCGCGTGCGCATCCTGCCGGCGGAGTCCGCGCGCTTTCTGCCGGATCTTTGCTCGTCCCGGGTCAACGATGGAACAGAGGTGATGGTGGCATGAAACTTGAATCAGTCCAGGCGGCGGAGAAAAAGCTCTTGGTGCAGACGTACGATCGTAACCCCGTGCTGTTGGTCGAAGGCGACGGTGTCTACCTGCGCGACGCCGACGGCAACGAGTATCTCGATCTGCTCAGCGGCATCGGTGTTTCGGCACTTGGATACGGCCACCCAGCGCTCGTGGCCGCGATCGATCGCCAGAGCCGGCGGCTTTTGCACACCTCCAATTTGTTCTTTCACGAACACACGGCGGAGCTTGCGCTTCGGCTGACGGAGATCAGCGGCCTTGATCGCGTGTTTTTGACCAATAGTGGCACCGAGGCGTGGGAGGCGGCGCTCAAGATTGCGCGCGCGCACGCTCTGAAACTCCGGGCGGCGGGAGCGGAGATCGGAACGCGATTCCTTGCGCTTGAACACAGCTTTCACGGACGCACGATGGGCTCGGTCGCGACGACGCACAAGCTCGCATATCGCGAGCCGTTCGCGCCGACGATGCCCGGCGTCGAGTTCGTGCGATTCAACGATCTGGACGATCTGCGCGCCAAATTTTCGACGGAGATCTGCGCGATCCTGATCGAGCCGGTGCAGGGCGAGGGCGGCATCCACCCCGTTTCGCCGGAGTTCTTCGGGCTCGCCGGCGAGCTCTCCTCTTCGACCGGCGCGCTGCTGATCGCAGATGAGATTCAGAGCGGTCTGGGTCGGACGGGCGAGTGGTTCGCCTACCAGCACTACGGCATTCAACCGGACGTGGCGACCGTAGCGAAGCCGCTCGCCGGTGGTCTCCCGATCGGGGCGATGCTGTGCACCGACGAGGTCGCCTCGGCGTTTCACCCTGGCATGCATGGCACCACCTTTGGCGGAAATCCTCTGGCGTGCGCCGCTGCCATCGCTGTAATCGACACCATGCGCCGCGACGGTCTGCTCGAACACGTGCGCGACGTCGGCTCGTACTTCCGCGAGCAGATCGAGTCGCTGGCCACGCGTCACAGCGATATCGTCGAGATTCGCGGATTGGGCCTGATGCTGGGCGTCGAACTCAGCTCAGCGGAGCTGGCAAAACACGTCGTCTCCGCCATGATGCAGCGCCGGATTCTACTCAATCGCACCAGCGACACCGTCCTCCGCTTTCTTCCACCGTACATTGTCGAGCCCCGGCACATCGACATCGCCATGAGAGAGCTGGACGATGTGCTCAGGTCCGGCCTAGCATCAGCCGTCCCGGTGCTTGCCTCCGCATCCGGAGATCGGCAGGGAGATCTGTCCGCCCCTTCAGGAGAGTTCCATGAGTAGTCCCGGCAAAACCGTTCCGCTCCATCCCCGGCCCGATACGTCAGCCCTGGGCATCCAGTCCAACACCTCCTTCGACGAGACCTCAAAGCGCCTGTCTGGCCGCGATCTCTGTTCGATCGCCGACCTCTCCGTGGCGGAGATGGCTGCGATCATGGAGCTCGCGCACACGGTCAAGGAGCACCCTGAGGACTTCCGGCACGCGCTCGACGCAAAGCAGATGGTGCTGTTCTTTGAGAAGGCCTCGCTGCGCACGCGGCTGACCTTTGAGACGGCGATCAACACCCTCGGCGGCAATGCCGTCTTCGTCGATCAAACCCAATCGCCGCTCGGCGAACGCGAGTCGCTGGCCGACATGGCGCGCAACCTCGATCGCTGGATGCATGTCATCGTCCTGCGCACCTACGCGCACGACACCATCACCGACATGGCGCGCTTTTCCAAGGTGCCGGTCATCAACGCGCTCTCCGATTGGGAGCACCCGTGCCAGGCGATCGCCGACTTCTTCACGCTCGAAGAACGCTTCGGATCGGCGGAAGGTCTGCAATTTGCCTATGTCGGCGACGGCAACAACGTCTGCCACTCGCTTATGCTCGCCGCAGCACAACTGGGCGCGCACATGCGCGTGGCATCCCCCAAAGGCTACGGCCCGAAGCTCGACATCGTCCATAAAGCCATCGAAATCACCGAGCAGACCGGCGGCAGCATAACCCTTCTCACTGACCCCGTCAAGGCTGCCACCGGCGCCGACGCCGTCTACACCGACGTCTGCACCAGCATGGGCGCCGAGCACGAGGCAACCAAGCGCGCGCCTCTCTTCAAGCCGTACCAGGTAAACGAGGCGCTCATGGCCCACGCGAGGCCGGACGCCGTCTTCATGCACTGCCTGCCCGCCCACCGTAACGCCGAAGTCACCGACGCCATTCTCGACGGCCCACAGTCGGTCGTCTTCGACCAGGCAGAGAACCGCATGCACGCGCAAAAAGCGATCCTGCTCATGCTGCTCGGCGGTGCAAAGCGCCTTCCGAACGGCCGCAACAAACTCAACAACCGCCGCCGCTAGTCTTTAGCTCTTCTCGTGGTCATTCCCGATGGGAATCTGCGTCTTGCCCGGAGCAACACAATGTCCACCATCCTCGAAACCCTCCCCACAAACCAACGCGTAGGCATCGCCTTCTCGGGCGGCCTCGACACCTCGGCCGCGCTGCACTGGATGAAGCAAAAAGGCGCGATCCCCTACGCCTACACCGCCAACCTCGGCCAGCCTGACGAGACCGATTACGACGCCATCCCGCGCAAGGCCATCGAATACGGCGCCGAGCAGGCCCGCCTCATCGACTGCCGCACCCAGCTCGTCCGCGAAGGCATCGCCGCGCTCCAGTCCGGCGCGTTCCACATCTCCACCGCCGGCGTCACCTACTTCAACACCACGCCGATCGGCCGAGCCGTCACCGGCACCATGCTCGTCACCGCCATGAAAGAGGACGATGTCAACATCTGGGGCGACGGCTCCACCTACAAGGGCAACGACATCGAGCGCTTCTACCGCTACGGCCTCCTCGTCAACCCCAACCTCAAAATCTACAAGCCCTGGCTCGATCAGGCCTTCATCAACGAGCTCGGCGGCCGGGCCGAGATGTCCGCCTTCCTCCAAGCGTCCGGCTTCGCCTATAAGATGTCCCAGGAAAAGGCCTACTCTACCGACTCGAACCTCCTCGGCGCCACCCACGAAGCCAAAGACCTCGAACACCTCTCGACCTCGATGAAGATCGTCCAGCCCATCATGGGCGCCCCCTTCTGGAGCGACGACATCTCCGTCCAACCTGAAGAGGTCACCATCCGCTTCGAAGAAGGCGTGCCCGTCAGCCTCAACGGCCAGAACTTCGACGACCTTGTGGCTCTCATGCTTGAAGCCAACCGCATCGGCGGCCGCCACGGCCTCGGCATGAGCGACCAGATCGAAAATCGCATCATCGAAGCCAAATCGCGCGGCATCTACGAGGCGCCCGGCCTAGCCCTACTGTTTATCGCCTACGAGCGCCTCCTCACCGGCATCCACAACGAGGACACCCTCGAGCAGTACCGCGACAACGGTCGCAAACTCGGCCGCCTGCTCTACCAGGGACGGTGGTTTGATCCACAAGCCATCATGCTCCGCGAAGCCGCCCAGCGCTGGGTCGCCAAACCTGTAACCGGGGAGGTTACAATCGAACTCCGCCGCGGCAACGACTACACCATCCTCTCGACCGACTCGCCCAACCTCACCTTCAGCCCCGATCGCCTCTCGATGGAGAAGACCGAATCCACCTTCAGCCCCCGCGACCGCATCGGCCAACTTACGATGCGGAATCTTGACATTACTGACACACGCGCCAAACTCATCACCTATGCCAAGAGCGGCCTCATCACACTAAGCAAGGGCGCAGAAATGCCTCTCCTAAAGACAGGAGCAGAGAAGTGACTACGCGTTTTATAGCTACGACAATTGCAATGGCGCTTCTAAGTGGCTGCCAGAAGAAATCAGTGGACAAGCTTAGTCTTCAGACTTTTCGACCACCTAGCGCATCCGAGACGTTTGAACTGCAGTCGAAGTGCGTCGCGTTGGGTGTCAAAGTTGTAGAAGAGAACACAATTGGTCCGGCTCTCACACATGACCAGGTAAGTCATTACAACCCGAAAGATAACCGCTGTTACGTGTTGCTCCGCGTCAGCACTGCCGACCTAAGCACACCTTTGGCCGAATACATCGACGACAACTCGCTATATGACGGTCAGACGAGGGAGCTCTTAGCTTCCCGAAACTGCAAGGCACGGGTCTGCGGCGCGCTTCTATTCGATGACAGCTTGAAGAGTATCGTCTCCAATCCGGATGAACACAACGGCGACGAAGTGCGCGACGTTATGGATAAGTTCATGCACGTAGATAGGCGTTTCTGATCAGCCGCAGATCAGACGAGTACTGCGTACAGCGCTAAACGATTGCTGAGGAATCTAATTGGCAGAACAACCAAACAAAATGTGGTCCGGCCGTTTCCGCGACCCCCTCAACCGCGCCTTTGAGCAATGGCAGCGCAGCTTCCCGTTTGACTGGCGCCTTCTGCCGCAGGAGGTGGCGGCCTCGAAGGCCCACGCCCGCACCATCGCCGCGGCCGGCGTCCTCACCGAAGCGGAACTCGGGCAAACCCTCGACGGCCTCGACCGCGTAGCCGATCGTACCGCCAACTGGGCCCATCGCATCCGTGTGGACTCGCCGGAGCCGCAGGTGGCGGCGAGCCGAGAACAGATCGCCGCCGCCATCGTCGCCAGCGCCCCGCAAGCCGAAGACATCCATCACTTCGTCGAACTCGAACTCACCAAAGAGATCGGCACCCTCGCCCTCAAGCTCCACACCGGCCGCTCCCGCAATGAACAGATCGCGACCGACATGCGCCTCTTCGTTCGCGAGGCCATCCACGCCGCCACCGTCGGCCTCCACGACTGGATCGACGCCCTGCTCACCCTCGCCGAAGCGCACTCAGAGACAGTCATGCCCGGCTACACGCATCTTCAGCGCGCCGAGCCCGTCCTCCTCGCGCACTGGCTGCTCGCCTATGTCAGCATGCTCGAACGCGACCTCAGCCGCTTCGCCGACGCCCGCACCCGCATGAACTTCTGCCCCCTAGGCTCAGGCGCCATCGCCGGCGCCACCCTCGCGCTCAATCGCCAGATCGCCTCCGACGCCCTCGGCTTCACAGCCCCCACCCCCAACTCCATCGACGCCACCTCCGACCGCGACTTCCTGCTCGACTTTGCTCAGACCGCCTCCACCCTCGGCCTCCACATCTCCCGCTTCGCCGAAGAGCTCACCCTTTATGCCACCGCCGAGTTCAACTTCGTCGACCTTCCCGAGGCCTTCTCGACCGGCAGCAGCGCCATGCCCCAGAAGAAAAACCCCGACCTGACCGAACTCGCCCGCGGCAAGTCCGCCCGCCTGCTCGGCGCCTCCAATGCGCTCAGCACCCTCATCAAAGGCCTGCCGCTCGCCTACAACAAGGACCTCCAGGAAGGCCAGGAGCAAACCTTCGACATCGCCGACACGCTCGCCGGCCTCCTTTCCGTGCTACCCAACTTCACCCGCGCTCTCCGGTTCCGCACCGCCCGTCTCCAGGACGCCGCCACTCACGGCTACCTCAACGCGATGGCCGCCGCCACGTACCTTTCCAACAAGGGCGTAGCCTTCCGCAGGGCGCATGAGATCGTCGGCAACGCGGTGCGACTCGGACTCGATCGCGGCATCGAACTAATGGATGTGCCATTGGCTGACCTGCAGAAGCTGTCTCCGGAGTTTGCAGAGGACTTCTTCGCTGCCATCTCGCTCGCTCGCACGATCGACTGCCACGATGTCGGAGGCGGCACAGCGCGCGACCGCGTCAAAAGTATGCTCCAGGAGCACCGCACCCGGCTCGGCCTGGCAAACATGAAGATGGAGGCGATGGGTGTCCACTAGCGTCTTTCCAGGAGTAATCCCGAGAGTGGTCCGACCGGCCTCAGCCCGGCAAGCACCCCTCGTGCGCCAGGCCAGGCTGCAGGACGCGGTGGCCATCTTCGAGCTCGTCAACTCGCTCTCGCACGACGGAACTCTCCTCCGCAGAAACTATGCTGAAATCTGCGAAAACGTGCGCGACTTCCTGGTTGTTGAAGGCGTGGACGGCGCCTTTCTCGGCTGCGGCGCGCTTCAGCTCTATGGTCCGCACCTGTCTGAGATCCGGTCGATTGTCGTCAAGCCCGAGGCCAAAGGCCACGGCGCAGGCGGTGCACTTCTCCGCGCTCTGCTCTGTGAGGCCGAGGCGCAGGGTGTCGCGTGCGTCTGCCTGTTTACCCGCATCCCGGAGTTCTTCGAGCACTTCGATTTCCGCACCGTTGATCGCACGACGTTGCCGGACAAGATCTACAAAGACTGCCAGACGTGCCCACGCCTCTACGCTTGCGACGAGGTGGCCATGGTGCGCGGTCCGCTTCCCCGTATCGCTGTCCTGGGACCACCCAAGTTCCCGCAGCCGCAACTGGTCAAGCTGCAGGCCGGAACCGTCAGCCCGCGTCGCTAAGCTAGACCGGTTTTCCTGTTGCTGTGAGTCGGACAGAGTGCGGGAGTGCCGTTTTCATCGGGAAAAAAAACGGCCATGAGACCCGTGCTCTCGCTATACACCTACAGGAGAACCGCTCTAG
>CAXUIB010000053.1:0-12880 GCA_964250945.1 uncultured Acidobacteriaceae bacterium | reverse complement strand
GCCCACCAGCGCCCGAGCGCACCACCACGCCATCAACCCCGTCGTCGGTACATCCTTTCCATCGCCACCCTCCAGCCCACGCCCATACCCGGTCAAGAGCACAGCACCCTCCGGAACCCCGGTCGGCACGTGATGATCCAGCAACAACGTCGGAATCCCGGGCAACAGAGCACCCGACCGGCTCCCCAAATCGGCCACAATCAGCGCCTCCGGTCGAAACCCCCGCACCCGTTCGAGCACCTCCGGCGCCCACGCCGACTCGCCCTTCCACCGCGTCTCCGCCGTAACCTCCCCAAACCCCGCAGCTCCCAGTGCCCGCACAAGCAACGCTCCCGCGGGCAGACCATCGGCATCGCTGTCGCACAACACATGCACGCGCGTCGCCCGGCCTCGCGAGAGACCGCCCACCCACGCCACAAACCGCGCTCCAACCTCGTCCGCAAACGTCACAATCCTTACCATGCCAGACCCAGCTCCCATATGCTCAGCGCGGCGAGCTGTCCCTTTCTGCATCACACCCACTTCTGCCGCCGCCTTTCCATAGCGCACAACACCAGTCATCTCGCAGCCGGAGCCGCAGCGGAGCGCGTGTAAATTGCCACAGTACCCGGCACTCACGCCTGCCAGGTAATCACCACCCTCTCTCGATGGTAACTTCGACCGAAATTCATCCTTTTCGCCGCTAGACTAAGCATCGGACACGCTCAGACTGGCGCTACGGAGGATCTTTTCGGCATCTCAGCACTTGTCGGCTGTCAGAAGTCGGCTCTCTTGCGTCCAAACAAGAACGAAACAGCACCATGGGTCCCAGCACGTCACCCCTGATCGACCAAACCAGGCCACAGGAGCGCCATGCTTCGCGACATCTGCTTCCCTTGGGCGAAACTCTTCGCCATCTCCCTCGCCTTTCTCCTTGTTGTGAACCGCCCCGCCCACGCCGACGTCGGCCTCGTTCTCGAGTCGCCCTCCGGCCCCATGGGCTTCTTTACCGATGCCGGACACGCCTCCGTCTGGATCTCGCGCGCCTGCCTCACCTCCACCGGAGAGATCCAATTCTGCGAGCACTCCTCCGGCGTCGTCCTCACCAGCACCTCCTACTGGACCAACCCCGGCACCGCCGCCATACCGGCCGATCTCTTCTTTCTCGGATCCCGCTCCGGTCGCACAGGCCGGGACATCGCCGCGTGGCAAAGCTCGCTTGCCCCAATCTACCCCTCGCTTGACCCCCGCCTCGGACAGAAGTACCTCGGTCGCGCCTACCGCCGCTCCGTCCGCATCCTCGCCTTTGAAACCTCTGCCGAGCAGGATCGGGAGGTCATCGCCAAAATTCAGGCCGATCGCCCCGACTTCCACTACAACTATCTCCGTCGCAACTGCGCCGTCTACAGCGAACATGTCCTCAAACTCTACTTCGGCGACAGCCTCGAGGTCCGGCACTTCCTCGACTTCGGCCTTACCACGCCGCGCGCCGTTGAACGCGCCCTGCGCCGCACCCTCCAGCACGACCCCGTCGCCCACTTCCGCACCGTCCGCTTTCCCACCTCGCGCCTCCAAAGCTGGCGCCAGCCCCCGCGCAACCTCTGCGAATCCGCCACCCTCGACCCCAAATACGCCGTCCCGCTCGTCCTCTTTCAGCCCGAAATCTACCTCGGCTTCGGCGCCTGCTACGCCTGGAATCGCATCCCGGCCGCCCTCCACGACCACGAAACCGCCACACCCCGACGCTCCACCTCCGGTGAAAAGCTGGACCGCCGCGTAGCCGCGTTTGAGAGCCTCACCGCAACCGTCCCCCAATCCACCGTCCACCTAGCTTCCCAACCGGCCCTCCAGCGAGCCGAAGCGCCGCCGGCCACCCCGCGCAGCCCAGCCACATTCGCCGCCACACCCGCCTCCGCTTCACCGGACTCCACAACACCCGCCTTCCGCTAGAGCGGTTTTCCTGTCCCTGTGAGTCGGACAGAGTATCGAAGCGCCGTTTTCATTAGGGAAAACGGCCATGAGACCCGTGCTCTCGCTATACACCTACAGGAAAACAGCGCTAGACCGCGACAGACTAAAGCTGCGGGCTTCTAATCTCCGGCAAGATCGCCAGCAGCAACCTCCGGAACTGCGCTACCGATCTCCGTCCGATCTCCATCACCTCGTTGTGATTGATCGGCACCGTCGCCAGCCCAGCCGCCGGGTTGGTCACCAGCGAAATGCCCAGCACGTCCAGACCCATGTGACGCGCAACGATTACTTCGTGAACCGTCGACATTCCAACGAGGTCGGCCCCCAGCGTCCGAAACGCACGGATCTCCGCAGGTGTCTCAAACGACGGCCCAAGCACAGCCAGATATACACCTTCCGGCAGAAGCAGCCCCTGCCGGGCGGCAGCTGCCTGGGTCAGCGCGCGCAACCGAGGGGAATACGCCGAACTCATATCGAAGAAGCGCTCTCCCGTCCCAGCCCGCGTCCCAAAGCGAGCTTCATTCGGCCCCAGAGCGGCATTCGTGCCCGTGAAATTGATGTGGTCCGAGATCACGACCAGCTCACCCGTCCGATACGCGGGAGAGATGCCTCCGGCCGCGTTGGTCACCACCATCGACCGGCATCCCAGCAGACCCAGGACACGCGTCGGAAACACAACGTCAGAGACCGCGTACCCCTCGTAGGCATGCACTCGCCCCTGCATCACAGCAACCGGTGTCGCCCCAATCTGCCCCAAGACGAGCCGCCCAGCGTGACCGGCAACCGTCGACCGCGGGAAGTACGGTATCTCCGCGTACGAGACCGCGACCGGGTTCTCCACACTGTCGACAAAGTCCCCAAAGCCAGAGCCGAGGATGATCCCAACCTCCGGCCGCAGCCGCGAGACCGAGCAAATATGTTCGACGGCAGCCTGCGCACGGCTGTACTGAAGAGGTTGTCCGGAGTCGGATGTCTGGCTCATGGCTCCTGTATCGTACGGCACGGGCGCGAGACCGGCGAGCCCGGCGTGAGTCGTCGCTCCGCGCATACGGTGCTCGGCTAAGATGATCTCTGTCTCCGCCATGACCAAGGTCCAAGCACATCCCAGCGATCGACGACCTTGTCTGTTTGCGGCAGCCCTCATCCTCGCAGCAATCACGGGTTGCGGCACAGTCGTAGTTCCGATGGAGACCGGCCCGCCCTCACCGCCAACAGGCAGCTTCGCCGGTCGACCCTTCTCGGGCACCGTGACCGCCGGTTCTGAACCCGTAGCCGGAGCAGCGGTCCAGGTCTTCGCTGCCGGCACGAGCGGCAACGGATCCGCCCCAAGCCGTCTTCTCCCCAGCGCCGTGACCTCCGATAGCTCCGGCAACTTCGCCGTTCCCTCCGGCTACGCTTGCCCGCTGCCTGGCTCGCAACTGTACCTCGTCGCCCGCGGCGGATCGGTCAGCGCGGGCGCGGACAACCCTGCCATCGCGTTGGCAACGGTCGTCGGAAGCTGCGACGCCATCGGCCCTGGGGCAACCTTTCGCATCAACGAAGCCACCACGGTCGCACTCAGCTGGGCGCTCGCGCCCTTCTTGTCCGCAAACGGCAGCCTTGGCGCAACCGCAACCAACACCGTCGGCATCGGCAACGCTTTCTTGACCGCGCAAAACCTGGTCAGCAGCCGAACTGGCACAGCTCTGCTCCCAGTTACGCCAGCCAGCTCCGCCCTTCCCGCGGAGAAGCTGAACAGCCTCGCCAGTCTCCTGAACACCTGCACCGCAGTCGCGCCAAGCTCGGGCGGCTGCGCGAACCTCTTCGCGCTCACGACCTCCCCTGGCCAAGCCTCACCTACAGACACCATCGCGACGGCGATCAGTATCGCTCACAATCCAGGTGAAAACGTCGCCGCACTCTTCGCCCGCTCGCAAGCCTCCTCACACTTCCTGCCGACGCTACCGACCGCGCCGGCCGACTGGACCTTCTCCCTCAGCGTCACCGGCGGCGGCGTGGCCTCCCCAACCGGCGTGGCCGTGGACGCGGCCGGAAACGTCTGGGTCGCGAGCTACTTCGGCGTCCTGACGGAATTCTCCCCGTCCGGCACGCCGGTGCTCCCCTCCGGCATCTCGGGAGGTGGTCTCGACGAGTCATACGGTCTGGCGATCGACGCCCATAACAACGTCTGGGTGCCGGACCAGGCGAGCCCCGCGACGGTCAACGCCGGCCTGGGCAGCGTCTCGGTCCTCAACCCACAAGGGGAAAGCATCGCCGGCCCGAACGGCTTCAGCGCCGGCGGCCTGAACTACCCAACAGCGGTCGCTATCGACACCGATGGCAGCGCCTGGCTCGCCGACTACGGCAACTCGCGCCTAACGCACCTGTCCTCAATCGGCGCGTCTCTCTCCGGTGCAAGCGGGTACGGGTCGCCGAGCCTCATCTTCCCAGTCGCCCTTGCGATCGACGCCGAGCACAACGTCTGGGTCGCGAACCAGAGCGGCGCTACCATCGCCCGGAGCTCGCCCGATGGCGCCCAGATCACCTCAATCGCGTGCTGCGACGGAGCGTCGGGGCTGGCCATCGATCAGGGCGGCAACGTCTGGGTGGCCAACTACTATGGCGACAGCCTCAGCGAAGTGTCCCACAACGGCACCGTACTCCTGAACGGCAGCGTTCGCGGTGGCGGCATCGATCACCCACAAGGCATCGCCGTCGATGGCACAGGCAATGTCTGGGTCGCCAACTACCTGGGCAGCACAGTCACCGAGATCGCCGGCGCCAGCTCCGCGCAGCCCGGAGCCATCCTCGCGCCCGCCGCCGGTTGGACCCCGGAGCTCCCTCTCCAAGCATCATTCGCCCTGGCCATCGACGCGAGCGGCAATGTCTGGGTCACGAACTTCGGCAACAACAGCCTCACGGAGTTCGTCGGCCTAGCCGCGCCGGTAAAGACTCCGCAGATCGGTCCCGCCGCAGCCCCGTGAGTCGCAGGCAGCTAAGACCACGTCCCGAGTTCGCGCCGAGCTAGGGTCGAATTGTAAGCATCGCCACCCCATGGCTTGGCACCTCTGCCGAGTAGCCGCCCTTCTGTTCGCCCACATCCCGCTTCGCCCAAAGATCGCGCACTCTCGCGGTCAGCTCCGGTGGATACCCAACGTCCGCCCAGCGCACGTCGATCTTTGCCGGTCCGGTCCCGCGGTTCAGAAGAACAACGGCCCGGCTTCCGTCGGCCAGTTGCTTGGACCAGACCTCGAGATCGCCCGTCTTCTTGACGCGACGCCCCTGCTCCCCTCGCGGGTCCTGGTCAACCGCGATCACCTCTTTGTTCAGCAGGATCTCGCGCACCTCCGGCGTCATGTTGGCGAGATCGTTCCCCGCAAGCAGGGGCGCCGCCAGCTCGGCCCACAGGCTGAAGTGCGACCTGTACTCCTCCCGCGTCATGCCGCCGTTTCCCACCTCCAGCTGTCGGGGTCATTCCAGTGCCCCGGTCCGGCGTAGCTCTCGGTCCCGTTCAGCTGGTCGATAATCTCCATCACGCCATTCCCGCCCCAAGCCTTCTTACAGCTCCAGCAATCCTGAATATCGCCAGTTGACCGCCACAGATTGCCGACCGGACCGGCCCACAGCCACGGCTTCGAACTGCCCCACTCGCAGATGGAAAACACGATCGGTCGTCCCGTCTCCGCGAGCGCGTTACGCATCAGCGTGTACGAGCTTTCCTGGTTCTGACCGGGCAACGTGCTGCACCAGTCTTCCTTCAGGTAGTCGATACCCCACGCCGCATACTGCTTGGCGTCCTGATACTCGTGGCCGATGCTGCCCGGACGCTTCGCACACGTGAGCATGCCGGCGTCCGAGTAGAGTCCCAGCTTGAGCCCCTTGCTGTGCACGTAATCGGCCAGGGCCTTGATGCCGCTGGGAAACTTCGCCGCATCCGGAACGATGTTTCCGGCCGCATCACGCCCGGTCTGCCAGCAATCGTCCAGGTTCACGAACCGGTAGCCCGCATCCTTCATGCCGTTGCTGACCATCGAGTCCGCAGCCGCCCGAACGACCTTTTCGTTGATGCCGTCGCAGGCGAACTTGTTCCAGCTGTTCCAGCCCATCGGCGGCGTCCGCGCCACACCGTTTTCAAGAGCGCGCAGTGGACCGGCACCCAGGCCGAAGCAGCCCAAGAGCAGAACTCCGACCAGACACCATCGCGCGCGCAGCCCAGATCTCATCCTTAGAGCATTTCTCCTGTTGCTGTCAGCCGGATAGAGTGTTGGAGTGCCGTTTTCATTGGGAAACGGCCATAGCATCTGCGTCATCGGTATCTATCACAGGAGAAATGCTCGAGCCTCAAATCTGTTATCGGCAAAACCTCGTGCAACATCAGTTGTGCCCCAGAACGCGACACGCCAGATCGCGCCTGCGCCGCCGCCCATCAAACCTGCTTACATGATCCGGAATCGCTCCCGCATCAGGCGCTGAAAGCGCGGTCGCCAGATCAGGTCGTACGCCAGCTCCTTGCCGGGAAACATCGCCAACGCAGCCCGGCGACTGTCGGCCACCATCTGCGAAGCTTCATCGACCGTCAGCGAGCCGTCCTGGGCGATGGTTTGCATCACCATGTTCATCATCATCTGCAGGCGGCGGAGCAGCCGCTGTTCTTGCGCTCGTTCCTCAGCCCGTTGTGTCTGTTCTTCCGCGGTCATACCTGCTGCCGCTGCTTCTCCCGTCGTTTCTTCCATCCGATCGCTCCTCTGACGTGCAACTTCAGCATAAAACCAGGGACGATCCTAGCGTCAGTTCTCGGCGTCGCCGGCGCCCACCACTTCGTGCACATCCCCGTCACGGCCCAGCAGAAACGTCGTCAGGCCGAACTCGTCCGTGCGATAGAGCCGCGTCCCTGCGTCGGCGAAGCGGCTGATAACCTCGGCACGCGGGTGGCCGAAGCGGTTTCCCTTGCCGACCGAGACCACGGCAAAGCGTGGGGCCAGCGCCGCAAAGAACTCGGATGTTGTCGAGGTGCGGCTGCCGTGGTGCCCAACCTTGAGCAGCGTCACTGGAGCGATGCGGCCTCCATCGAGCATCCGACGTTCACTCGGAGCCTCTGCGTCGCCTTCAAGCAGGACTGAACTCCGCCCAAACTGCACGCGCAAAACAAGAGAGTCGTCGTTTTTGGGCGCGCCCCCGTTCACATATCCGGCTTCGGGCGCCAGCACGTGCACCTCGGTCCCACCCCAGCCGAACTCCTCGCCCGCCTGCAGATGCCGAACCTCTATCCCGAGCTCACGCGCCTCCGCGAGCAAGCTCCGAAACGCCTCGGCGTGAGCGTCCACACCGACCCAAAGCTCCCTTGGTCGCAGATCGCGCAGCACCGCCGCCATGCCGCCCATGTGGTCGCTGTGCGCATGGGTGAGAGCGACAGTGTCGAGATGTCGCAAATGGCGCGACCAGAGATACGGCGCAACCACCTCCTCGCCGACATCGAAGCGGCTCGTGGCCTCAGCCGCCTCTTTGACGCCGCCCGTAGGTCCGCCGGCGTCGACCAGCATGGTCTGACCGTCCGGGCTGACGACGAAGATGGAGTCGCCCTGGCCGACATCGATCGCAGTCACCTCCAACGCGCCCGGCGTAAGCACAGGCTTGCCCGGCGAAAGGAGCACAAGCACCGCTGCGGCGGGCAGCACCAGGGCTGCCACCGCCGCCCACCGCCCACTCCGTCGCACAGCCCAGCAGCAGAACGCCCACGAGAGCACCACCAGCACCACCACCCACCAGACTGGACCGGGCATGCGCAAATCAGCCGAACGCAGATGGCTTACAGCGCCGATGATCCCCGTGATCGCATGCAGAAGAAGGGCCGTCGCGGCTCCAGGGACGAGCGCCAGCCACGGACTAAGCAGCGTCCCGGCAAACGTCGCCACCGCCATCGGCACCAGCATCGCTACCACCGGCACGCTGACCATGTTCGCCGGCAGCGCAAACATCGTCGCGCGATGAAAGTAAACCGCCATCGGCAAGACCATCACCATCTCCGCAACGGCGCCAATCAGAGCCAGTTCCAGCACACCGAAGACGCCTCGAACAAACAAGCCTGGAACCCGGTAAGCCCATTGGCCAGAGATCGCGGCAAAGGCTTCCCCCCACGTCCGCAGCATCACCCGCATCTCGGCAAGCTCCGGCGGGAGCGACGAATCCATCCAAACGTCGTCCAGACCCTGAGCAGCACGCGCGTACGGCACAAAGCTCCATTCGGCGAGTGGAACCGCAATCCCGCCAATCGCGACAATGGCGAGAAAGGTCATCTGAAAGCTCGCCTCAAAGAGCGCCGCAGGCGACCACACCAGAACACCCAGCGCCGCTGCACCCAAAGCGTTCAGGACGCTGCGGTCGCGCGAGAGCAGACGTGCCAGCAAGAAAACCGTCGTCATCCAAAGCGCGCGCTGCACCGGCGCGCCGAAGCCCGTCAGAAGCGCATACCCAAAAGTAAAGGCGAGCGTCAGAAGCGTCGCAAAGCTCTCCCGGAGGCGCAGGCGGCGCGCAATCCAAAACAACCCGCCGGCCACCAGAGCCACGTGCATACCGGAGACGACAAAGAGGTGAAACGATCCGGTGCGCTCGAAGCCGAGACGCAGGCCGTGGTTGAGACCGGCGCGGTCGCCAAACAGCATGGCGTTCAGCATGCCGGCATCGTCCGCGCTCAGGCGGAGAAGCTTTGGCAGCCGCCGGTTCACGCGCGATCCGACGTACGCCGAAATCCGGCCGGCCGCCCAGCTCTGCGCCGCATACAGGCGACACTGCACGTCTGCCTGCGCCTTCCCGACGCGTTCGAGCTTCTCGGCAGAGACGCTGCCCTGCGCGCCCACACCCTGCACGAGCAGGTACTCGGCATACTGCCAGGCTCCAGGGTCGCGGTAACGCTCGGGCACCTTCAGGCGCATCGGAGCCTGGACGATGTCGCCGCAGTTCAGCGCGGGCAGCGGGACAGCATCGTCCTTCTCTGGCGAGAGCGTCGCGCGCACGCCGCCCTGAACCGGCGTCATCCAGGCGCGGTCCGGCGTAACCTCTTCCACCGCATCAACGACAAGATCGACCGAGATCGCACCTGCTTCGGGAGACGGCTCCTCGCGCTCGTTCCACGGCACAGCTTCGGCATCCTCGGTCCCGGTGGGTACAGGCGGAGCAAGTGCCCGCACCCGAACCACGCGCCCCCGCACCGTGCGGCTAAGCCCGTCGGCGTAGCGCAGAAGGACGGCCTGGTTCGACGGAACGGGCCGCACCTCGACACTCCAGAAACCAGCGACAATCCAGAGCGCGGCTACGGGGACGATGGCTGCTCGCGGGCTGCGCCGAAGCGCCAGGCCCACCAGCCCCACAAGCGCCGCGACCGCCAAGACAAGCACGATCGTTGGCTGCCAGCTGAAGCGAGCGAGCCCCTCCCCGAGAGCAAACCAAACTGCAGCCGCCAAAAGAGGCGCGCGTCGAAAACGCAGCGGCTCCAGGTGAGCCCGGCTCTTGGGCCAGAGATCAGGATTCGGCCGCAACTTAGCCGCAGATCGGAGCACTCCGTCCGCCGGCCGCCCCACTCCCAACTTCCGTGCCCAACCGTGCATAGGCCGATCCGTCCCACCACGCCTAGCACCGCCGCAACACAGCCACTGTCTCCATGTGAAACGTCTGCGGGAACAGATCAACCAGATGCAGCTCAGCGAGGTTGTAGCCGGAGTCTACCATCTCCCGGAGATCGCGCCCCAGTGTCGTGGGATCGCAAGACACGTACACAATCTCCAGTGGCCGGATGCGGCCGAGCAGGGAGCAGACCTCCGGGCCCAGCCCAGCGCGTGGCGGATCGACAACCACCAGCTCCGGGCGCGGACGCTCAAGCACGGCCTGGCGGAGAAAAGCGACTGTCGTGGCTCGCACCGCCTGTACCTTGGCCGACTTCGCAGACCGAAGCAGATCACCGGCCGCCACCTCCCCGGCTTCGACAGCCACCACCTCCCCAAAGCTCTCTCGCAGACGCCGCGAAAACAGCCCCACACCGGCGTATAAATCCCACGCCAGCGCACCCCGGCGGCCTTCCGTCGCCAGCCGCACAAGCTCTCCGAGCAGAAATCGATTCACCTGAAAGAACCCGCCGCGGCTCACCCAGTACGCGCTGTCGTCCACACGGTAGAGCAGACCCTCCCGTCCCCAGGCAGCCACGGTTCGGGGATACCCGGAGCCGGCCCGATTGCCAGGCACACGCACCATCCGGTACGCACCCGCGCCCGCTACTTCGGGCACCCGAGCCAGCAGGCGCTCACACATGCGGTCAAAGCCGCCGGCTTCCATGCCCTTGCGCACAAACAAGCTGATCTGCAGCAGTTGCTCGTCGTCCGTCACAAAGATCTCCACCTCTGTCGCCCCGCGCATCCAGCGTTCCGCCTCGGAGTTCTCCTCGGCCACCTCAACCAGCGCCTCGGCGGCGCGCAACAGCAGCGGCGCCGCAATCGGGCACTCCACAACGGGCAAGAACAGGAGCGACGCGCGCTTGTAATACCCAAAACGCAGCTTGCCCTCCACCTCCCGCATCTGCAGACGGATCCGATTCCGGTAGCCCCACGGTTCCGCCGCATGTTCCTGGATGCGCGCCTGTTCCTGGATCGCGGGTAGCCCGGCAACCCCCGCCCGCTCGAGCGTCTCGGCCAGGATCGCTCGCTTGAGCCCTATCTGAGCCCTGTAGCTCACATGCTGATACTGACACCCGCCGCACACGCCAAAGTGAACGCAGCGTGGCGCCACTCGGTCAGCCGACGGCTCCAGGATCCGTACGTCCACTAGCAGCGGCGTATGCGTCCTCTGGACCAGTTCCCCGGGCAATGTAAACGGAACCAGCACGGCGCGTCCAACGTCGTCACGCGCCAGCCCGCTGCCGCCGTACACCGCCTTCTCGATCCGCAGCGACGCCGCAGGCTCCTGCCCCAGATCGCCTCCGGTCGCGATCGGCTCCGTCATCCGTGGCTCATATAGAACAGGCTAAGCCGGGGAAGCCCTAGCCGAGCTAACAGACGTTTTTGCAAGAACTGTGCCTGCACCTGCCTTACCTGTACCGCACCCATCTTTCCGCGGTACGGCGCCAGCTCCCGCGCCGCAGCCTCTCGCAAACCGACCAGCTCGGCCTCTCCGGTTCCCGTCAAGATCGCCGCAAAAAGTCGATCTTCGAGCGCCGTCAGCGTCCGGTCCAGATCCTCAAGCGAGCGCGTCGGCTCGGTCCGCACCTCCCCTGCCAGCGCCCAGAGACGTCCCGCAATCTCCGCCGCCACAGCGTCCGCCGGCGACAGCAGATGTGCCCCGGCCACCGACCTCGCGTTCCCTTCCAGGTACCGGGAGATGCGCTCCGCCTCAAATCCGCTCTCCTCCCCTTCACGCGTCCCCGAGCCTCTGGCCGCCGCACCTCCCACCATCGCGTCGCTCCTCTTCTCGGCCGCCCGCATCACGCTCTGCGCGCACCACGCCAGCCCGTTTACCCGGCGTGTCCGCCCCTTCCCCGACCTCGCTCTTTCATCGTGCTTGTCAAACGCTTCATCGATCCCGCGCAAGACAACGTCGAGGGGAACGCCGCCCTCACGCCACGTCTCAATCAACGCCCAGTCCAGCGTCGAAAGCATCAAGGACGATCCCCTTCTCTGCTGAAACCTTTCCTCAATCTCCGTAAAATAGTTGAAGTAATTCTGCATCCTGACGTAAACGCCGCCCTAGAGCGGTTCTCCTGTAGGTGTATAGCGAGAACACAGCTCTCATGGCCGTTTCCTCAATGAAAACGGCACTTACACACTCTATCCGACTCACAGCAACAGGAGAACCGCCCTAAGCCCGCCGCCGCCCCCGCTCCGCATTTCGCTCGTACACAATCCGCAGACCGGTAAGGGTCAGCATCTCATCGACCTCGCCGATAAAGCGCGATCCACCCGCGATCAGACGCGACAGGCCTCCAGTGGCGATCGTCCTGGTGTTCGGTCCAAGCTCCGCGATCATTCGTTCCAAAATGCCGTCGACCAGGCCGATATACCCGTAGTAAAGCCCAATCTGGATGTTGTCGACCGTTCCCGTGCCGATCACCTTGGCCGGCTTGCGAATCTCAATCCGCGGCAGACGCGCCGCCCGCGAAAACAAAGCTTCGGCGGAAATGCCTAGCCCCGGCGCGATCGCTCCGCCCAGAAACTCGCCCTTCGCCGAAACCACATCAAACGTAGTTGCCGTTCCCATGTCCACAACAATCGCCGGTCCGTGAAAGCGCTCAAACGCCGCAATCGCGTTCACAATCCGGTCCGCGCCAACCTCCGAAGGATTGTCGGTCAGAATCGGCAAACCGGTACGAACCCCAGGCTCCACAAACACCGGCTTAACCCCAAACGTCAGCTCGCAGACATGCCGCAGCATGCTATCGAGCGGCGGGACAACCGACGAAATAGCCACTCCATCGACGGCGTCTACGTTTACGGCCCGAAGCGAGAAGAGACTGCGCAAGAGCACACCGAACTCGTCGGAGGTCGCCGTCGCCGGCGTGGCAATGCGCCAATTGGCCGCCATCTCGTTCTCCGGAGCAGGACCGTACAGCCCAAGAACAATGTTCGTATTCCCTACATCGAGTGCCAGTAGCATCTTCGCTCTCCCGCCTCGTCCAGCATGGATCTACCCCCGTGCGCTATCGGGTGCATCGGAGTCCTCGCGCACACCTCCAGACAGCACCGTGTGCCGAGCACCGTCGTCGCCGTCAACCAGAAGAAATCCATCAGGGTCCAGCCCCGCGGTGACGCCAGTATAGCCGTCACCCTCACCCACCCGCACCCGCTTGCCCCGCACCCAGGTCGACGCAGACCCAAAGCGTTCAAGCACACCGGCCCCGTTCAGAACGCCCCGATCCTCCCGAAGCAACCACCGGATCTCTCTATCCAGCGAGCGCAACAGCGCCGCCAACAGT
>CAXUIB010000052.1:0-12991 GCA_964250945.1 uncultured Acidobacteriaceae bacterium | reverse complement strand
CGACCGCATCGCCACCGCCACCACCATCGCCGTCGGCGCCCTCCGCTTCTTCATGCTCCGCTTTACCCGCAACACCGTCATCGCCTTCGACTTCCGCGACGCCCTCTCGTTCGAAGGCGAGACCGGCCCCTACATCCAGTACGCCGTCGTCCGCGCCGCCAACATCCTCCGCAAAGCCTCGACCACCGGCCCCGAAGCCCTCGCCGCCATCGCCAACCTCGACCTCACCCCTCTCCTCGCGCCCACCGCCGAGCCGGACCAGAGCACCACCCTCTGGGAGACCTGGCTGCTAGCCTCCCGTCTCACTGCCGTCCTCGAGCAAGCCATCACCACCGCCGAACCCGCCCACCTCGCGCGCTACAGCTTCCAACTCGCCCAGCAGTTCAACAACTTCTACCACCGCCATCATGTCCTCAATGAGGTGGACCCGGACCGCCGCACCCTCCTCCTCGCCACCGCCGCCGTGGCCCAGCGCGAACTTACCCGTGCCCTGGGGTACCTCGGCATCGGAGTGCCCGCCGTCATGTAAGTCGGAAGCCTGTGTGACACCATAAGCCAATCGTATCTGCTTCCCCTTTGGCCACTGACCTGCAATTCGAGTTCATCGTGAGTGTTAGGGCTGCGTCCATCCACACTTCAGGAATGCCTCTTCTGCTTCTAACCGTCTATTTTCATGAGTGGAGCAATCGGCAGAAAGCTAAGTACGCCGGACCGAAGCTGCTAGCTCTAATTGCGACCGGCCGTAATCTACCTGCATCAGATACAGGTAAGTTGATATAAGGACACTCAAATGGCTAACGATTTCGTAAGTATTATCCGGCCAACCGCGACCAAGTTTGGCGAGGCCGAGGCCTCCGAGATACGGCGACCCCTCCCCGTGCTCCCGGTGCGTGATATTGTCCTGTTTCCACACGCCGTCTTACCCTTGACTGTTGGCCGCGAGAGTTCGATCCAGCTGATTCAGTCTCTGGGAGAAGAAAAGACAATTCTGGTGGTAACACAGCGGGACCCAAGGCTCGACGCGCCGGAAGCAACCGATCTGTACGCTGTGGGGACGCGCGCAACGGTGCATAAGGTCGTGAAGATGCCGAACCAAAGCCTCTTCGTCTTTACAGAAGGAACGGAGCGCGTGCGGCTAGGTCAGTTCGTCCAGCGCACGCCCTTTCTGACGGCTGAAAGCGAGCCTGTACCCGACATCGAGCCGGCCGCGACACCCGAGGCTGAGGCCTTGCAGCGCAACGTCGTCAGCCAGTTTCAGCAAATTGTGGCTGCTTCGCCCACCCTGTCGGACGATCTCCAGACGATTGCGATCAACATCGAGGAGCCCGGCCGGCTGTCAGACTTCATCGCCTCGAGCCTGCCTTTTTTGACGACCAACGAGAAGCAGGAGCTGCTCGAAACGCCGGACGTCGCCTTACGAATGGAGCGGGTCAACAAGTACCTCGCCAAAGAGATCGAGGTGCAGCAGCTGCGCAACAAGATCCAGAGCGAGGTGCAGGACTCCGTGCAGTCGTCCCAGCGCGACTACTACCTGCGCGAGCAGATGAAGGCGATCCAGAAGGAGCTGGGCGACCAGGACGACTCGCAGAAGGACATCGCCGAGCTGCGCGAGAAGATCGAAAACGCGGGCATGCCGGAGGATGTAAAGAAGGACGCCTTGAAGGAGCTGGGGCGGCTGAGTCGGATGAACGCGATGGCGGCGGATTACTCCCTGACGCGCAACTATGTCGAGTGGCTGGCGGTCTTGCCGTGGTCGAAGGGAACGGCCGGCGAGGTCGACATCCTGAAGGCACAGACGTTTCTGGACGAGGACCACTACGGTTTGCAGAAGGTGAAGGATCGCATTCTCGATTACCTGAGCGTCCGGCGCTTGAAGCCGGATATGAAGGGGCCGATCCTGTGCTTTGTCGGGCCTCCGGGCGTGGGGAAGACGTCGCTCGGGCGATCGATTGCACGCGCTCTGGGGCGTAAGTTTTCGCGCATCTCGCTCGGCGGGATGCACGACGAAGCCGAGATCCGCGGGCATCGCCGCACCTATATTGGGGCGTTGCCAGGGCAGATTATTCAACATTTGAAGCGTGTGGAGGCGAACGATCCAGTGTTTATGCTGGACGAGATCGATAAGCTGGGGCGTGACTTTCGGGGTGATCCGGCGAGCGCGTTGCTGGAGACGCTGGACCCGGAGCAGAACAATACGTTTCGCGACCACTATCTGGACCAGCCGTTCGATTTGAGCAAGGTGTTGTTTATCTGCACGGCGAATCAGCTGGATCCGATTCCGGCGCCGCTGCTAGATCGCATGGAGATTATCGAGCTGACAGGGTACACGGAGGAGGAGAAGGTCAACATCGCGGAGCGGTATCTGATACCGCGGCAGGCGAAGGAGAATGGTCTGACGAAGGAGCCGGTAAAGGCGGATGCGCCGACGACCGAGAACGCGCAGGATGCGGAGCCCGGACCGGCGACAACCACAGAAACGGTGCCAAGCTTTGCCGAGGTAATCGAGTTCCCGACCGAGAGTGTGGCGCTGATCGCACGGCATTACACGCGGGAGGCCGGCGTGCGCAAGCTCGAGCAGCTGATCGGGACGGTGTGCCGCAAGGTCGCTCGGCGGATTGCGGGCGGCCAGACAGGCAAGGTCGTCATCACGCCGGAGCTGGTGCACGAGTTCCTGGGCGGCATCAAGGTGCGCGTGGACACGGAGCTCGCCGAGCGGACCAAGCGGTCCGGCGTGGCGGTCGGCCTCGCGTGGACACCGGCGGGCGGCGACGTGCTCTTTATCGAGGCAAACAAGATGAAGGGCAAAGGCGGCTTCACGATGACCGGGCAGATCGGCGATGTGATGAAGGAGTCGATGCAGGCGGCGCTGACGTGGGTTCGATCGAACGCGATCGATCTGGGCCTGGACGAGGACGTGTTGAAAGACACGGACATCCACATCCACGTGCCGGCGGGAGCGATCCCGAAGGACGGGCCGAGCGCGGGCGTGACGATGGCGACCGCGCTGGTGAGCTTGCTGACCGACGTTCCCGTCCGCCCGCTCCTGGCCATGACGGGCGAAATCACCCTAAGCGGCAATGTGTTGCCGGTCGGCGGGATCAAGGAGAAGTTCCTGGCGGCGAAACGGGCTGGGGTGCGCGATGTGATCTTGCCGGCCGAGGTGCGAACCAACGTCGAGGAGGACCTGACCCCGGCGCAGACCGAGGGCGTGACGATCCACTACGCCACGCGCATCGAGGATGTGCTGGCGGTCGCGTTGCCGAAGTCGGTGCGTGAGGCGGTGCAGGACGAGGTCGTGCGCGAAGAGGTCTTGCAGGCGACTGCCTAACACAGATCTCGCGGAACCTGCAGGGCTACCCAAAACGTAGGTGTAGCCCCTTTCCTCTTGTGAGCTACGGGGCGCGATATACGATGGGCCCAGCGAGGAAATCGGATGGGTAGCCGATGGCGCCGCCGGCGAGAGCTCCGATGCCGGTCGTGGCCGCGATCCAGCTGCCTCGGAACCAGGTTGTCTGGCTATTGGTCAGGGCAGCGCCGATGATCGCTCCACCGCCGGCGCCGACGCCGATGCCGCTGAGGGTCGAGAGCATTCGCCGGGAAAGCTTGATGGAGCGGATCTGCTCGCGTTGAAAGGTGTAAACCTTGGCGCCGAAGCCGCGGTTGCGGGTGCAGGAGATGGATTCGGCGTCGACGGACTTGAGCTGGCACAACATGTGCTGGTGGGTGGCGTTGATGTGCATGGAGGTGTCGACGGGGAGCGCCTGGACGCCGCTCCAGGCGGAGTCTTGGGTTCGGTCGGCGGCGTGCGCACGTGGGGGAAGAGCGAGAAAGGCGCCAGGGAGAACGAGGCAGAGGAGAGATCGGCAGATTTGGGTGCGCATGCCAGGATGGTGTAGGAGCCGCGCAAGGCGTTTCTCGCTGCTTTCGGCGAGGTCGGAGACAGTACCTCAGATCTGACTGGGTGGGGACTATAGGCCGCCGGATTTGGGACCCCCAAACTTCAGGCCGGGCCGTTCCCGTGGTGGTCCGGACCAAGGTGAGGGTCGGCGTCAAGAGTCTTCTCTATGCCGACATCGAGGGGGAGAAAGGTTTGCGTGTAGCCGGCCGCCCGCAGCGAATGGAGGTCGGCCTGAGTACAGCTTTGGTAAGCGGCCTGGAGGTCAGCGGGCATCGGGACGTATTCGATCCGTCCCGAGCCGTGGTGGCGGATTACACTCTGGGCGACTTCGTTGAAGGTGCGGGCGATGCCGGTGCCGACGTTAACGATGGCCCGAGTGGTATGGGCGTGGGTATGGGACTGTTGCAGAAGCAGATGGGCGAAGTGGAGATTGACCTGCGTGAGGTCGTCGACGTGGACGAAGTCGCGGCGCTGCTCGCCGTCGCCGTAGCCTCCGGAACCTTGGAACATCTGGATGACGCCGGTGGCGAGGAGCTGGCGGCTGAAGTGGTGGACGACGGAGGCCATGCGGCCTTTGTGAGCCTCGCGGGGGCCGTAGGCGTTAAAGTAGCGCAGGCCGACGACGGTCGAGGTCACTCCGGGCAGAAGGTGCCGGACGTAGTTGTCGAAGGCGAGTTTGGAGAAGCCGTAGAGGTTGAGTGGAAGCTCGTTCTGGAGGTCAGGGGTGAAGCTCGAGCTCTGACCGTAGACGGCGGCCGTCGATGCGTACACGAAGGGGACGCTGTGAGCTAGGGCGTGCTGGAGGAGGAGCTTTGAAAAACTGAAGTTGTTCCGCATCATGTAGCGGCCATCGAGTTCGAGGGTGTTGGAGCAGGCACCCTGATGAAGAATGGCCTGGAGCCGGGTGCGGGTAAGGTGCCCGGCCCGCATAGCATCTTCGAACTCGACTTTGTCGAGGAAGTCGGTAAAGCGGGCGCCGGTGAGGTTGAGGAACTTCGGGTGGGCGGCGGGGCTGGCGGAGTTTGGGGCGAGGTTGTCGACCAGCAGGATGTCGGTGTGGCCGGCCGCATTGAGGGCGTGGACGAGGTTGGAGCCGATAAACCCGGCGCCTCCGGTGACGAGGATCATGCTCGGGGTGTGTGGTGGGCCGCTGGAGTGGAAAGTTTGCTGACCAGGTTCGAGGTCGAGAAGCCCTCCACGATCGGGATGAGCTCGACCCGGCCGCCATGGGCAAGGACATCTTCGTGTCCGGCGATGGCCTCGACCGTGTAGTCGCCGCCCTTGACCAGGACGTCGGGGAGGATGGAGGCAATGAGGTCGCGGGGGGTGGGCTCGGAGAAGAGGGTGACCGCATCGACGGCAGCGAGCGCCGCCATGATGCGGGCGCGTTCCGCTTCGCCGACGATAGGGCGGGAGGGGCCCTTGAGCCCGCGGATGGAGGAATCGGAGTTGAGGCCCAGGATTAGTTTTGTGCCGAAGCGGCGGCACTGCTCAAGCAGGGTGATGTGGCCGATGTGGAGGAGGTCGAAGCAGCCGTTGGTGAAGACGACGGTTTCGCCGTTCGAGCGCCATTGCTCCACGCGCGTCTTGAGGGCGTCAGGGGTGAGGATCTTTTCGGCTGCGGGAAGGCTGGAGTTGGGGGTGAGGAGAGCCGCCAGCTCAGGCGCGGAGACGGGGACGGTGCCGACTTTGCCGACGACGATGCCTGCGGCAAGGTTGGCGAGCTCGACGGCAGTAGGGACAGGGATGCCGGCAGCGAGAAAGGCGGCCAGCGTGGCGATCACGGTGTCGCCGGCACCGGAGACGTCGAAGACCTCACGGGCGCGAGCCCGGAAGTGGGTGATGCGATGAGGATCGACGATGCTGATACCGTGCTCGCTCATGGTGACGGTGAGGAACTGGATATTCTGCTGCACGGCGACGCGCTGGCCGGCGGCAAGCAGGGCGGCGGTGTCTTCCGTCGGGATGCCGGTAGCGAGCGAGAGCTCGTGGAGGTTGGGGCTGGCGGTCGTCGCGCCGGCGTACTTCGAAAAATCCGGAGTTTTGGGGTCGGCAAGGACGGGAATGCCCTGGGCCCGGGCGGCCTGGATGACGGCCTGGGTGAGCTCGGGGGTGAGCGCGCCCTTGTTGTAATCGGAGAGGATCACGGCGTGGACCTTGGGGAGGAGCTCGAGGACGCGGTCCTGGAGGCGTCGCGCTTCGATCGCCGGAGGTGTGTCGCGGGATTCGATGTCGAGGCGGAGCAGCTGCTGGTTACGGCCGACGATGCGGGTTTTGGAGATGGTGGGTAGGTTGGAGGGAACGACGCCAAGGGTGTCGATGCCGGCGCGGTCCAGGATGTGGGCGAGATCGCGACGCTCCGTGTCGTCGCCCCAGAAGCCGGCGAGAAAGGCCTGGCAGCCGAGGCCGGCGAGGTTCATGGCGACGTTGGCGGCGCCGCCGGCGCGATCGTAGCGCTGGACGTGGCGGAGCACCGGGACGGGGGCCTCGGGCGACACGCGGTCGACGTCACCGTGAATGTAGCGGTCAAGCATAAGGTCGCCCACGACGAGGATACGGAAGTTGTGGAAACCGCCGCGAAGGAGATGGAGGATGTTGGGGAGATCGGGAAGCATGCTTGCCCCGATGGTAAAGCATGGAGGTTCGGGCGGGGGTTGGCGTGAAGGGAGGTGGGTCAGGAACGGAGGAGCTGTCGACCTCGGCGAGGTTCGGCATGGAGGCCTGGGCGCCCGGTTTGGTGGTTGAAAGAGCGGCCGCTGCGTTGCCAGAACGTGCGCTTTTGGCGGGAGATTGCCCTTCGAGGAGCGCGGTGGCAAAGGCTCCGTTCAAGCAGTCGCCAGCCACGGTGCTGTCGACCGGCTCCACAGGAAATGCCCGCCGATTCTACTGCGCCGACGTGGGGCAGCGTGCGCCGTCGATAATGGAGGTGAGGACCTGGTTTCGCGCTTCGAGCGTCCGGCTAAAGCAGCCGCCACCGGTGCCGGTGTGGACGTACGAGTCGGTGGAGGCTCCGATGCCGGGGGCGAGCAGGGCGCCGGCGGGGCTGAACTGGAGGGTGTCGGTGGAGTGGACGAGTTCGTCGGTCAAGGTATTGGCGTAGTTGTACGCGTTGTTCGCGGTGATGTCGGTGCGGAGGTTGCCCTGGTCGACGGTGACGACCTGGGTCTGGGTGCCGTCAGGGTTGACGACGAAGCTGTAGTCGACCGTGAGGGGGAAGGAGATGTGCTGGTCGAGATCTTTGACGAGGAGGCCGTCGGCGGTGGTGGTGCGGGAGTCGACCGTGCTGGTTTGGACGGCGTTCTGTACGTCGAGGCCTGTGTTTGCGTTGACGTTGAAGGTTTGTGTGCTCAGGAAGTTGACGGTCTGGCTGACCGTGGTGTCGACGCGGCCGTGGGAGGTCTGGACGTAGCCCGAGATGGAAAACTGGCGGTTGGATCCAACCTCGACGGTGCCGGTGACCGTGCCTGCGGCGTCCGTCTCAAGATTTTCGGAGATCTGCGGCGTGGGCTGGAGGGAAAGAGTGTTTTCGACGACGGCGCCGCCGGTCTGCGCCTGGCCGTGATCGGTGAATACAAGGAGGTTGGCAGTCGCAAGGAAGTAACTGTCCGCATTGAAGACGCTGACAGCGAGGGTGTGCGGGTTGCCGTCAGCTAGGAGGCCGGCAAAGGGCGTGAGGTCGACGCGATAGGGCTTGAAGTTCAGGGTCTGGATGCCGGGGATGGGCTCCCACAGGTAGGGATCGATGCCGCCGGTGTAGATCCAGGGGAACACGGGGGCGACGCCGGCCGGTGTGCCGTCAATGGTGATCTCGGTCTCGCGGAAGGCGGTGTTGCCGTAGTCTTCGAGCGCGCCCGTCTGGTCGTTGGGGACATTGAGGTACCAGAACTCGTCCGTGTATTGGCTTTGCGCGATGACATCGAGGTAGACGCGTTCGACGTTACGCGGGAGGTTCAGAATTTGGGTAGCCTGGTCGGCGGTGGTCTTGAGGGTGACGGCGCCGTTGCCGGAGGAGACGGGGACGACGAGATCGGGTACGCGCGGCGCGGGGCTGGCGGCCGAGGCGGGGTAAAACTCGATGCGGGCGCTGACATAGATGACGCCCGTATAGGTGGAGTTGACGAGGTTGCCGATGTTGGCGGCGCCGGTCTGCGGTGTCTGCAGGAGGGCGGAAAGATCGGTGAGGTCGCGCTCGACGTGCCAGGAGGGGCTGAGGGTTCGACGGGGTTCGGCGGTTGTGCCGTAGAAAATGTTCGCGTCGCCTAGAAAGATCTGGGCGGTGCGGTCGTACTGGCGTCCCGCGGAGACGGTGAAGTCGGCGGTGAGGACGACCTTGGCCCATGGACCGGGGCAGCCGGCAGGCGGCATGTAGGTAAGCGGCTTGGCGCTAAAGTCGGCGAAGGCCTGGTTTTTGAGCAGGAAGATGCTGCACGGATGGGTGGGCGGACGCGCGATGCGAGGCTCGGCTGTGACGGGGTTCGACGAGCCGACCTGTGGCTGGAGCGGCACGGTGACTACCTGCGCGGAAGCTGCGCCGCCGAGAAGCGCGAAGGCAGTAAGCAGCGTGAGGCGGGAAGAAAGGGCTTGGGACACGTCGTTTAGGTCTCCAGGTGGATAGCCGAGACGATAGCACAGAGATGCGGCCTATGCGGTTCGCGAGTCGAGAATGGTTTGGATCGCGGTGAGAACTTCGGGCACGGTGATCGAGAGAATGCAGCGTTTTTGCTCAACGAGGCAGGTTTCGAGGTTGCATCCCCAGCAGCTGACCTGGTGATAGAGGACCTGGTGGTGCTGGCCGTACGGAAACCAGACGCCGGGTTTCTGCCGAGCGGAGAAGATGGCGACGGTGGGCGTCCTGACGGCTGCGGCGAGGTGCATGGGGCCGCTGTCGTGGCCGATAAAGGCCCGTGCGTGCGCGAGGGCGGCGCCGCTCTCGCGGGGTGTGAGCAGGCCGCAGAGGTTGAGGGCTAACGGAGCTCCGGCGCGGTGCCAGGCTTCGGCGAGCTCCTCGCTTCGGTCGCGCTCGCTCTGGGCACCGAGGATGGCGAGAGCGTAGTCGGGCCAGCGAGCGGCCATCCCCTCGACGAGGGCGACCCAGTTGGCCTGCTCCCAGTCGCCGCACTGGCGCTTGGTGCCGAGGGAAACGGCGAGCACCGCGCTGGGGATGGAATCAGGATCGGTCGGAGCTAGAGCCGGAGCCAGAACTTCGGCGGCGCGGGCGAGTTCGGCGTCGGTGAAGCGGAGGTCCCAGGATCGAGGGTCGTCGAGGTGAGCGTCCCCAAGGGGGCTGAGATTGCGGGCGAGACGCGACGATTCAGGCTCGTAGGTCCGTCCATCCGCGAGCAGGCGCTGAATCTGCATGTTCTCCGTGAGAGGCACACCAATGATCTCGCGGGCGCCCGTAAGCCGAAAGAAAGTCTGGTCGCGGCGGGCCACCTCGAGGCCACGAGCGCCAGCCAGGTAAACGACGACGTCGGGTCGCCAGAGTCGGAGCCTGACGAGTAAACCGAGCAAAGTGAAAGGGTTGCGTGTGGCGACGGGGTACGGAACGTAGTCTTGGACGAGCTCGCTGCCGTCGAGGATGGCGGCTGCAGCTGGTGCCTTTTCACTGACCGGGATGTTGGTGAGCATCCGGCGCTCGGCGGCGGGAAAGGCGCGCGCGACGAGATGGAGGCTGGGGAGGGCGACGACCGTGTCGCCCAGGCTGCCGAGCCGGTAGATGAGGACGCGTTTGGCGGCTCTGGGCATCAGGCTTTAGTTTGCTTGGGGTTTCAGGCGGGGGCAAGTGGGCGCACAGGCCATGTTGGTCGTAATCCGGGAGCGTCGGGACCAAAACCGCATCTCCGTTGCTGGTTTCTGTGTTCAACTTCGTGCCGGACGCCTAGGATATCGGCCGTTGAGCTCAGATCAGACCCGGCCAGAGAGTCTTGCTGCTAAAGTTTGGCTGATGTGTGAGAGCTTTCCCGAAACCGCGCTGATCGCTGAGTTGCAGGATCGGGCGACCGTGAGGTGGCATTCCACGCCCGAGTCGGGCGGCGACGTCCTAGGCGGGACGGAGCGGCTTCTGTTGGCGCAGCATCGGTCAAACTTTGATCTTTGGCATCAGGAGGACCGGGCACGCAGAGTGGGCGCAGCCGATGCGGAGGTTGCGGCCCTGAAACGAGCGATAGACGGCTTGAATCAGCAGCGCAACAACCTGATGGAGCAGGTAGACGAGCTCGCGTTTGACGCGTGTGGAGCGCAAAATGCCGTGGCGCCGCTGCACTCAGAGTCGCCGGGACTGATGGTCGACCGGATGTCGATCCTGAGCCTCAAGATCTTTCATACACGCGAGGAGGCAGTGCGCGGGACCGCGACCGAGGAGCATCGGCGCCGCAACCGGGAGCGCCTCGGTGTGCTTGAAGAGCAACGTCGGGATCTGACGAGGTGTCTCGGCGAGCTTCTGGACGAGGTGCGATCGGGCCGGCGCCGGTTCCGCATCTACCGTCAAATGAAGATGTATAACGATCCGGATCTGAATCCGGCAATGTATGGTGAAGGGCATACCACCTTTGGGTAGTTGACCCGGTGCTGGTGGGTGCGTATAAAACCGAGACGAGGCCTCAGAGAGGTCCTTGCCTCTCCTACTCAAAGGTGCAGGCAGGGCTCGTGCGTCAAGAGAGACACGTATGGTTCAGGGCAAGGCGGAGTCGGTCTCCGCGATAAAACGATCTCCCCGGGTGTTGGCGGGAACGGTCCGGCCGGCAGCGGACGCGACGCGGGCGGAGACGCTGGCGCTCTATGAGGTCGCGCTCCGGCTGATGCAGGAGGGCAAGTTCGATAAGGCGCATGCGGCGTTCGACCAGATGCTGGCGAACAGTCCGCCGGAGATGCTGGAGCGGATCCGGATGTATACCAATGCCTGTTTGTTGCAGGTCAGCAAGGGGCAGGCGAACTTTCAGAGTCACGAAGAGCGGTACGACTACGCGATTTCGCTCTTGAACAAAGGACAATATGAGGATGCTCGCGAAGAGTTCAAGCACATCCTAAGGGAAAACCAGAGCGCCGATTATGCGTTTTACGGTCTGGCGCTGTTGTCAAGCATGACGGGCGACACACACACCTGCCTGGAGCACCTGACGGAGGCGATCCGGCAGAATCCGCGTAACCGGATTCAGGCGCGGTCTGACTCGGATTTTCAGGACATGGCGGACGACCCCCGATTTACGGAGCTTCTGTACCCGGAGACGGATGCTTGATCGCGCGGTTTGCCTCCGTCTCAAATGCGTCGGGGTAGTCTGGAGACAGCCTTGACGAGCGAGAAAAGGCACGCGGATGATCGAAGAGCAGATTGAAGCGACAAGCGGACGGGCCCTGCGGGTAGTCGCGATCGGCGGCGGAACCGGGCTGTCGACGCTCTTGCGTGGGCTCAAGAAATATGTGGCGCGGCCCCCAGGGACCGGCGGGATCGACGACGAGAGTGTCCCCTGCGCCGAAGCACCATGCCTGATCCGGGATCTGGCCGCAGTGGTGACGGTTACGGACGACGGCGGGTCCTCGGGTCGGCTGCGGGAAGATTTCAAGATGCTGCCGCCCGGCGATGTGCGCAACTGCCTGGTGGCGCTGAGCGAGGACGACCACCTCCTGTCGAAGCTGTTTCGCTACCGCTTTGAGCATGGGGAGCTGGACGGACACAGCTTTGGCAACCTGTTTATGGCGGCCTTGTCGCACATTACGGGGGATTTTGCGCTCGCGGTTCAGATGTCGTCGCAGATCTTGGCGACGCGCGGACGGATTTACCCAGCGACCAACACCAACGTGACGCTGGCGGCGGAGATGGATGACGGTTCGGTGGTGCACGGGGAGACCAACATCACGGCGAGCCGGCGGAGGGTCGTCGCTCTGCGTTTGGAGCCGGAGTTGGCCGAACCTCTGCCCGAGACGATCGAGGCCATCGCTCAGGCGGACCTGATTACGCTGGGCCCGGGGTCGCTGTATACGTCGTTGATTACCAATCTTTTGGTGCGTGGGATACGCGAGGCTCTGTTGCGGAGCAAGGCCACGAAGGTGTTTGTTTGCAACCTGATGACGCAGGCGAATGAATCCCTTGGTTTAACGGCTTCGCAGCATCTGGAGAGGATTATGGCCCATGCCGGGGCAGAGCGTTTGTTTGACTATGCGCTGATCAATACCATCCCCATTTCGTCGAAGCGGCTGGAGCAGTATGCGCGCGAGGGACAGAGCCCGATCGTGGCGGATCTCCACCGGGTGCGGGAGCTCGGTGTGGTGCCGGTGACGGCAAACTTTGTCCACGAGGGTGAGGTTCTCCGGCACGACTACGAGCGCGTGGCTGAGAAGCTGCTAGAGATTGGGTTTCGGGAACGGCGACGGGTTCCACGAGCGACGGTCGGGGCGTGAGCGCGGGATCGACACCGCTGCTGGAGGGCGAGCGCGTGCGGCTGGAGCCCATGCGGCCGGAGCACTTCAACGGTCTGCAGGCCGCGGCAACGGACGAGAGCAACTGGCGCTACATGGTGCGCGGGTTCGCCACACCGGAGGATCTGCGGTCGTGGGTCGACACTGCGCTACTGCTCCAGGCTGCCGGAACCGCCATGGCTTGGGTGACGGTATTACGCTCACACGGTCGAGTGGTCGGAAGTACGCGATTTGCGGACATCGATCGAGAGCACCGGACGGCGGAGCTCGGTTGGACGTGGCTGGCGCCGGAGATGCGCGGGACAGGGGTGAATGCGGAGGTAAAGCTGCTGCAGCTGCGGTACGGGTTTGAGCGGATGGGGCTGCGGCGGGTCGCGTTCAAGACGCACCATGAGAATGAGGTGTCGAAGGGGGCGCTGCGCAAGCTGGGGGCGGTCGAGGAGGGGACGTTTCGCAACCACTACATCATGCCGGACGGGAGTGCAAGACACTCGGTCTGGTTTTCAATCACAGCGGAAGATTGGCCGGAAGTTCGATTGCGACTAGAGGCGCGACTGGCAGGGGTGTCTGGGACAGCAGGGGATCAACCTCGACCGTGCGTTTGAGTTGGCCACAGGCGGCGTAGATGTCGCGGCCGCGGGGCCGGCGGATGTAGGTGGGGATTCCAGCGGCGATCAGGGT
>CAXUIB010000051.1:0-13195 GCA_964250945.1 uncultured Acidobacteriaceae bacterium | reverse complement strand
TGCCCCCGCCACACCGCCGCCCGCTGCGCTGCCAAGGCGTGCCCACTGGATGTCGGTGGTCTCTCACCTCGACCCCAAGTTCGGAGGTCTGAGCGCCGTCGTCCCCGATCTCGCCGCCGCCGTCGAGGCGACCGGCCGCTCCAAGGTCGATCTCGAAGCCTTTTGCCTCCCGGACGAACATCCCGCACCAGAACATCCCAGACCAGAAGATCCCAGACCACAAGATTCCAGACCAGACCTGCATGTCCACAATCTCTGGCCGATCAGCCGGCAGCGGTGGCTCCTCGACCACGATCTGCGCCAAGCCTTCCACCGCACGGTCAAGGACGCAGACGGCGTTCATCTCCACGGCCTGTGGGAGCAGAGCACGATGGCCGGCGCCCAGTCCGCTCGGCGCTGGCGCAAGCCCTACATCGTCTCCGCCCACGGCATGCTCGAGCCATGGGCGCTCCGGAACAAGCGGCTGAAAAAACAGATCTACGCCGCGCTCTTTGAGCGCCGGAACCTCCACGGCGCCGCTTGGCTCCATGCACTCACCGTGGCCGAGGCAGAGGACTACCGTAGCTTCGGTCTGCGCGCCCCGATCGCCATCATCCCCAATGGCGTTCACGTCCCCGATCCAGCCGAGGTGTCCGCCGAGCCCTTCTTGAGGAGCTTCCCTGATTTGCGTGAAAGGCGTCTGCTGCTGTTTTTAGGCCGTATTCATTTCAAGAAAGGTCTGGATCTCCTGGTCGATAGCTGGTCCCGGCTCGCCTCGAGATCTCCGGACGCCCATCTGGTGCTCGCCGGACCGGACTTTGAAGGGACTCGCTCGGCTCTCGAGCAGAAGATCGCCGCAAACAACATCACGGATCGCGTCCGCTTTACCGGCATGCTTGAGGGCCGGCAAAAGTGGAGCGCCTTCCGCGCCGCCGAAGCTTTTGTCCTTCCGTCGTACTCGGAGGGTCTCAGCGTTTCTACCCTCGAGGCCATGGGCATGGGCCTGCCCGTGATCGTCTCCACGCAATGCAATCTGCCCGAGGTTCGAGAGTTCAACACCGGATGGCAGATCCAATCCGAAGTCGACTCTCTTACGTCAGCTATAGAAGAGTGGCTCACCGGCCCGGTTGAACGGGCTCGCTCCATGGGAAGACGCGGACGCGCCCTGGTGAAAGATCGGTACAGCTGGGAGGCAGTAGGCGCCCAGATGAGCGACCTGTACGACGCAGTCCTGAACGGCACCACACCCAGAAGCTTCTGCTGTTGGAGCGCGCGATGAGCAGCATCGACCTGAGCCGGTACGACAACTCCTGGTACCACCCTGGGCGCTCGCGCCTCTGGCAGGCCGCCTGGTTCTTCTTGGGGCTTCCCCTCCTTCGCAGCTCCGTTCTGCCCTCCTCCGGGCTGCGCGTGCGGCTCTTGCGGGCGTTTGGCGCACGCATCGGCTCGGGCGTGGTCCTCAAACAGGAGGTCAACGTCAAGTATCCCTGGCACCTGGTCGTCGGCGACCACTGCTGGATCGGCGAGGGGGCGTGGATCGACTGCCTCACCACAGTGCGCCTGGGATCCAATGTCTGCGTCTCCCAGGGAGCGTATCTCTGCACCGGCAACCACGACTGGAAGGATCCGCACTTCGGTCTCGTCGTCTCGCCCATTCAGGTCAACGACGGCGCCTGGGTCGGAGCCCGGTCCATCCTCACACCAGGCGTGGTCCTCGGCGAAGGCGCAATCGCGGCCGCCGGCAGCGTCGTCACGCGCGACATCCCCGCCTTCGAGATCCATGCCGGCAACCCCGCCGTCTTTGCCCGCCGCCGCGAGGTCAGATCCGCCACCGAAACTCCGGCCCACATTCCGGTCGGGGAGGTGCTGCGGTGAAGATCCTCCTCCTCAATCAGTTCTTCTGGCCCGATTCCTCGGCCACCAGCCAGCTGCTCACCGATCTCGCGCGCGGTCTCAGCGAGCGCGGACACGAGGTCTTCGCCATCGCGGCCGACGGCGAATACGCTCCGTCGGCGATCGGGGACGCTCCTCCACGCGTCACGGTCTATCGCGTCAAGGCACTTCCGTTCGTGCGCGGGCGGTTGGGCCGCGTTCTCTCTTACCTCTCCTTCTACGTCTCGGCCACCGTTCGCGGCCTCACCGTCCCGCGGCCGGACCTTGTCCTTACGCTCACCACGCCGCCTCTCCTCTCTCTTCTCGGAACGATCCTCAAAGCTGTGCGTCGCTCACGCCATTTCATCTGGGAGATGGACGTGTACCCTGACGTAGCCGTGGATCTCGAATACTTCCAGGCCGGCGGCCTCGCTGATCGTCTCACCGGCATCCTCGCCGACTTTTCCCGCCGTCAGTCCGACGGAATCATCAGCCTCGGCGAATGTATGCGCGAGCGCCTGATCGGACGCGGCGTCCCCGCCGGAAAGATCTCTGTCGCGGAAAACTGGGCCGACGGCAACGCCATCCGCCCCATCTCCCAGGCGAGAGCGGACGGTAAATTAGTTCTCCTCTACTCCGGCAATTTGGGTCTCGCCCATGATCTTGGTACCGTTACCGGGGCCATCGAAGCGCTCTCGGGCGACGACCGTTTCCGCTTTCTCTTCGTCGGCAGCGGCGGCCGTCGAAAAGAACTCGAAGAGTTCTGCCAGGGGCGGGGGATCCGGTCGGTCGAGATGCGTCCCTATGCGCAGCGTGCCTCGCTCAGCGAAAGCCTCGCGGCCGGCGACATCGGTCTTGTAACCCAACGCGAGATCTGCTGCGGATCGGTCGTGCCAAGCAAGGTCTACGGTCTGCTCGCAGCGGGCAAACCCATTCTTTTCATCGGTCCAGAGAACGCCACTCCCGCCCGCATCGTGAAACGTTTTCGCTGCGGTTGGCACATCTCCTGTGGCGACGTCCGATCTCTGGTCGGCCTCCTCCAATACCTCGCCGATCATCCCGAAGAGGTCGCCCGGGCAGGCGTTAGCGCCCGCGAAACCCTGCTCAAGCATTACGACCTGCACCTCGGTGTGAGTCGCATCTGCCACCTTCTCGGCGCAGACGCAGAAGATCCGCCCGCGTCCGGCCAGAGAATTGCAAAGAACACAAGTAGCCGCGGCCCTGAAGTCCTTGTACGTACATAAATTCACACGGATCCGCACACAACGAGGTCGTTGGTTATGCTTGCAATCGTAGCTCTCGGTTTGATCGCGTTTCTGCTCTGCTTGATCGCGACGCCCCTCTGCCGGGATCGCTTCCTCCACTGGAACATCGTCGATTGCCCTGACACCGAGCGCAAGTTTCACGGACGCCCCATCCCGCGTATCGGCGGCATCCCGATTGCTCTCTCCTACGCCGGCGCGCTCGCTCTTATGCTTCTGCTCGCGCCGCAGTCGGCCCGCATCTCCATCCAGCACTCCCGTCTGCTCTGGTCGCTCCTTCCCTCGGCCGGGCTGATCTTTGTCACCGGCCTGGTCGACGATCTCCGCGGCCTGAAACCCTGGCAAAAACTCGCCGGGCAAGGCGCCGCTGCCGTTCTAGCCGTCTCCCTTGGCGCCCGCATCACGCTGTTTCACGGCGTCCCCGTCTCGCCCTGGATCACGATCCCCCTCTCGCTCGTCTGGCTGGTCGGCTGTACCAACGCCTTCAATCTCATCGACGGCATGGACGGTCTCGCCTCCGGTGTCGGCCTCTTTGCCACCATCACCACGCTGCTCGCCGCCGTGCTCCAGGGAAACTTCGGCCTCGCCATGGCAACCGTTCCTCTGGTCGGCTGCCTTCTCGCGTTTCTCCGCTACAACTTCGCGCCCGCCTCCATCTTTCTCGGGGACTGCGGAAGTTTGACCATCGGTTTCATGCTGGGCTGCTTCGGCCTCATCTGGAGCCAGAAATCCGCCACACTGCTGGGAATGGCCGCGCCCCTGATGGCCTTTGCGCTCCCTCTGCTCGACGTCAGCCTCTCCATCGGCCGGCGCTTTCTCCGCAGCCAGCCCATCTTTCAGGCCGATCGCGGACACATCCATCACCGTGTGCTGGCGCTCGGATTCAAACCGCGCGATGCCGCTCTCATCCTCTACGCAGTCTGCGGCGTGGCCGCGCTCTTGTCGCTGCTCCAAAGCATCGGAAGCCGCGAGTTCCGCGGTCTCACCATCATCGTCTTCTGCTCGCTCTCCTGGATCGGGATCAATGCGCTCGGATACGTCGAATTCAGCGCGGCCCGCAAGATCTTTTCTCAAAAGACCGTTCGGCGCGTCCTTCAGGAAGAGATCTATCTTGCCGAACTCCGGCGTTCGCTGGCGACTGCTGAAACCGTCCGGGACTGCTGGGCCATCGTCCAGACCGCGTGTGCTGACCTGACCTTTGCTACCATCGAGATGCACCTCAACGGGGAGACCTTTGAGAGTGTTCCCGACGGTCTGGCCGGCGAGCCCACCTGGCACATGACGCTTTCGCTCGGAAGAAGAGGCCACCTCAGCCTCACCCGCGTCGTCGAAAGCAGCACCCCGCTCCTCATGATGTCCGTGCTCCACCTCCTCCAGGAGGGCATCAAATCCAAGCAGATCCAGGCGGTCGAACCGGCCCATGCGAGCGCAGCTTCCCGAGTCATCTCAGGAGCAGCCTAAAGTAGTTCTCCTGCAGGGGGGCGTAAGCGAGCCGAAGCTGATCGCGCCAATTTTCCTTCAAGAAAGCTGGCATTCCGCAACTTTCCTTAAGCCACATCGTCAGGAGATCTGCTCAGCCAAGACGCTTGTTCGGCAACTTCGGTTCGTCAGACACCGTCCCACTCGCAGTCGTCCCTGCCGTTTTTCAATCGCTGCCGTCCCCCAAAATTCCAAACCTGTCCCACGCAAAAAAAGCCAGGCCTTCTCAGCTAGAGGCGAAGTCTACGGAGTCAAAGATAAGTATGTGGCAGCTCCTTCAAGTCTCCGACGTCCTCGATCGTGAGTTCGGCTCCGCCCTCTCGGACAGTGTTCCCACCCTCGCGTGGGAGCCGATCATGTCGTATGCACCCTGGCGGCTGTCGGAGATGGACGCCGACGTCACCGACCCGCCGCTGCGGGTTCGCCGATTTCCACTCCAACGAGGCTACGCCCGGCCCTGGATGTCAGACATCATCCGGCTCGGTCCCTCGCAGGTCCGCCGTATGCTCCGCTATACCTCGGCCGCAGACCCAGGCCCGCTCATCTGCACGACGCCATACTACGCTCCGGTCGCCGAACTCTGGCCCGGTCCGGTCATCTACTACCTGACCGATCTGATCGCGGCCTACGGCGGAGCCGATGCCGCTCTTGTGCATGCTCTCGACACCCGCCTCTGCCGTGCGGCGACGCTGGTCTGCCCTAACTCGCGGCGACTGGCGTCGTATCTTACACAGAAGGCGGGGTGCGACCCCCTGAAGATCCAGGTTCTTCCGAATGCAACCCGCGCGGCAAATATCCTCCCCCATGCCGATCTGCCACCGGCCCCACTGCCCGAAGATCTCGAACACCTCCCACGCCCAATCGCGGGCGTGATCGGAAATCTCGCCTCCAACATGGACTGGGTTCTGCTTCAACAGGCCGTCCAGAGCACACCGGAGTTCACGTGGGTCTTTGTCGGCCCGACCTCCATGCCGATCGAGGACCCGGCACAGCGTCGCGCGCGCGAAGCTGTCCTGAGACACACCTCCGCTCACTTCACCGGCGCCAAACCCTACGGCCGCCTCGCCGCCTATGCCCGCTCCTTCGATGTCGCTATCCTGCCGTACATGCGGAGAGAGCCGACCTACTCCGGAAGTTCAACGCGTTTCTACGAGCATCTCGCCGCCTGTCGGCCCATGCTTGCGACCCGCGGCTTTGAAGAACTCCTGCACAAGCGGCCCCTTCTCGAACTTGTCGACACAGCGGAAGAGATCGCAGACGCCCTCCGCTCTATGAAACAGATTGACTTCAACGACGGGCACGCCCACGCGCGTTGGCAGGCCAGCCGTGCCGGTACCTGGCAAGCACGCGCGCTTGCCATGCAGGCGGCACTCGTCAACCGTCTAACCGGCCTGCCGGCCGACGGCCCCGCCAGATCTCGATCCGACTCACTCGAAGCAGAACCGCATCTCGTCGGTCCTCGTCCGGGCGCCTGAACCGAATACCGCCGTTTCCTGACAAGTGTCGTCCATCCGCGTCGGTCCTCAGTGACTGACCGTAACGGAAACAATGTTCGAGAGCAGGGTATCGTTGCTGATGGTGTGCGCCCACACCTGCAAGGTATGCAGGCCGGACGAAAGCGCCGAGGTATCCAGCTGATAGATATACGGTGCGCTGCCCACCCGCTGCCAGCCGTACTCGGCCCCGTCGACCATCAGAAAAGATCCAGCTGCGTCCAAGGGCTGCGTGATCGTCGCGACCACGCTGACCAGACCTGACAAGGCTTGCCCCGCGCTGGGATAGGTCAGGCAGACGGGCGAACAGCTCACCGGGGCGGGCGCTGGTGGAGCCGGCGACGGCGTTCCGACAGGTGCCGCATTGCTCACGACCACCGGAACCGACGCCGAGAGCAGCGTCTGATTCGCCGTCGTATGCGCCCAGAGCTGCAGTGTGTGTGCGCCATTCGCGAGCGTTTGCGTATTCAGCGCGTAAACCCAAGGCTGTCCCGTCACGCGGCCGGTCCCAATCTCGTTGCCGTCCACCATCAGGTACGAGCCCGCCGCGTCCAGAGTCACGTTGATCGCCGCTGTCACGGAAATTGTGCCGGAGATCGTCCCCTGCGCCAGAGGACTGAGGATGGACACAGGGCCAGGGTTCGCGGTGGGCGGCGCCGGCGTGGGAGCTGGTGGCGGGGGAGGTGCAGGCGCGGGAGATGGAGGTGCAGGCGTCGGCGCCGGAGGTGCAGGCGAAGTCACGCCGGCATCCTGGTAACTCTGCACCACTGTGTCGTTATTGGCCTGCCAATAATCGGCATGCACCATTAGGATGTCGCCGTGACGGACCGCAGACGTCAGCTGAGGACGTGCGGCAGCGAGCAGGCCGGCATCGACATCATTGATCAGGTTGGCGCTGAACGCATTGGGATAATAGGCATAGACGGTCGGATCGGTGCCTAAATCGCCGTGAAACAGAAAGCTCTTGAAGGGGGCCGTGTACGCGTAGTGCTTGGGCGTGCTCTCCTCGGGAATAATCAGCGAATCAGGCAGCGCCGCCGCAACCTGCTGAAAGATGCTCGGATCAAGCGTCGCACCGTTCGGCTCTACCGTCGAATCGACATAGAACAGCGTCGCGCCCCAGCGATCGTGCGCAAACCGCATCTTGCGGATAAGTTCGGCCGGAATCGCCGCGTCCGGCAGCGAGACCTGGCTCGCCGTGCCGTCCCCGTTCAACGTGAAGTGCTGCGGCCGGATGCAGACCCCCACACGGACTCCCGCGTCATGCATGATCTTGAAATAAGCATCATCCAGCTTCATCCCAGAGTACGGCGAGACCGGGTTCGCGATCACCGACTCCATCTCCGGCGCGACCTGCGCGATCTGATCCGGAGAGCAGACATAGCTGGTCGACTGCGGATACTGTTCCCCCTCAATATCCCAGGTGATCGCACCTTGTGCGTTCAACCGCTGAAGATTCTGCACATTGCTCGCCGCTTGCTGCAGCACCTTCGCCTGAAAGCTCGCCAGGCCGGCCGGCGTCCGAACGTCGAAGTCGGCCGGGTTGCCGTCATTGAAGTACCTTCGAGGGTTGTTGACAAAGCCGCCGGGCTGGTTGATGTTGCCCTGCGGTGAACTGGCCAGATACGCAGTTCCGATGATGCGGTGGTCGCTCCACTGCAGCGTCATGGGCCAGGTCCGGGCCCAATTCATGTAGGCATCGGACGCCAACGCGGCGGCCGCGGTCCCGGAAGGCGCGAACCGAAGAGAAACCGTGAAGCTATCCGTCTGCCCCGGCTGGACCGGCCGATCGTTGTGCGGCAGAAACGTCGCCAACCCGTCCGGCGTCGTTCCGCTGATCAGCGCCGTGTAGGCCGTCGGCGCCCCAGTTGGCTGGAATCCGCTGTAGAGCGGTTTCGTCGCGTCCGGAACCACAGCCGCTACTTCACCAAGCCCGAAGTCCGCCACCGTCACGCTCGGTGCAATCGTGTTGTACGCAAACTGCGAGTAGCTCGGATCGTTGAAGCCACTCGGCAGAGAAGGGAAGTGAAGCGCAAGCGGGTAAATCGATGCGCCATCGAAGATGATGCCCGAACCGGCGGCGTTCGTTTGCGTCACGATCATGTCGAGCGAGTTGCCATTCTGCACGTACTGGAGGCTGATCGAGCCCCACGAAAAGTTATAAGTCCACGTGTGGGTCGCGCCATTCCAGTTGCGGCCGCTGTTCGACTCACCCCACCCGTACTGCGGCGCCGACAGGACGTTGCCCTGCAGATCCGTCGCTTTCATGTGCCAAATGTGGAAGCTGTCGCTCGGAAAGGCGCTCAGGTCCTCAAGTGTGACACCCTTGTACGACAGTTGCTGGACACCGCTGTTCCCGTACGTAACCCGAAGATCCGATTGCGCGACCACCCGGGTCGCGACCGCCGCAAGCCCCGCCAGAACCAGGGTCGCGAGTGAGATTGTGACAACATTGCGCTTCATCGTCAGGACGTACTCCGCATTTCTTCAAAACGGCAAGGGTTCAAGCTTTGGGCAAGATAAAGCACCGGTTAGTCCGAGCCATGGAGTCAATATTGCTCTAAAGCACGCACCTCACGCCTGACCTGACAGTGGTAGGTGCATACGACTTTTGTGGCAGGGAGTGGAACAGGGTTGGGAGAAAACAGGTGCGTGTAAGACCTATGCTATCGAGTTTCCGTGAACAAGGAAGTATCGTTTGAAGTAACCCACGTCGGGGAAGCGACGCATCCCCGCCTTCGCGAGACGCTTTTTCGAGACTGCGGACCCACCGCTTCTGGAATCAGCAAAGGCAAAGTCTACTCCGCTCCGGATGAGCTCGCGTCCGGAGCGACCGAGATCAGGTGCGCATGCACAATAAACCGTTTGGGCGCCGCACCGACGTAGTCAAACGGATAGCACGTGATCAGCGTCATCTCCGGTCGATCGCGGATAGACAGCACCTCCACCTGATCCGGTGTTACCACCTCGGTCGTGTCGACAACGTAGTGATAAATGCCCGTTTTGTCCGTGATCCGGACCTCCATCTTTGGGGCCACCCGGCGCAGCGGCCGAAAAAACGTGTCGCGATGACCGGCGAGTCCCAGCGTACCCAGCCCGCCCGGCATGGCTGTGCCTTCGATGTGTCCAACACCACGCAGCAGGCTGTCGGGATCATAGCTCGCTAGAACCGGAACCGAAAGCGGGATCTGCGGGATCTCGAGCCGCCCGATGACGTCCTGCTTCTCCTGTCTGCCGCCAACCGGGGCAGAATCAACCTGCGCCGGAGCAGCAGAAACCAGCAATCGCTCAGCATGGATCTGCCGCGCACGAGCCTCTGCTGACCGAACCCTGACCCCAATTAGGAGAAGAAACAGCCCCAGGACCACCCCAGCCGCCCAGAAAGAGTGTTCGACCCGGGCGGCAAAGCTCGACCTGCGTGGCGTTCGTGACGACAGAGACGGCATCGATCTCGCCTACACACCGCGTCTCCACCGGTACGCTCGCATCCCAGCCGCCGCAGCCAACAGGAACGCAGCCAACATGGAAAGAAGCGGAAGAGGGCTGGCCGTATGCGGCAGCTGCGCAATCACGGGCTTGCGGCGCACGGGCCGCGGCGCGCTCGCCGCAGCTTGCCGCGAAGCATCCGAACTGGACCCTGAAGAACTGGGCGCCAACGAGCTGGGCGCAGCGGAGGTAGACGCGACAGAGCTGCGTTCTGAGCGCGCCGGCAGCGGCTCAGGTGTCCCTGCCGACGCCACCTGCTGATAGCGCTCCGCCTTGATCGCCGGCGTACTGTCGTTCGGCCCCACCTGCGTCGAGGTCAACAGCCAAAGCGTCACCACTTCCATGTCGTCCTTGGAGAGCTCCTTGTCGGCGACCTTTCCCTCTGAAGCCGGATCGATGGCGGGAACCTTGGCCTGATTTGACTTCGCGATCGCGACCGCCTCGCCCTTGGGATAGACAAACTCGATCGCCGAAGCACTGTTCGGAAAATACCAGCCGCGGAGGTACGACGTACCCTGAGCCGCATTGCCCCATGTAATCGGGCCAGGCACCGCAGGCTTACGGAGCGAGCTGTTCGGAAGGCCGAGAAACGTCGAATGTGTGCTCCCGCCAGCGCCTTCAACCCGCACAATGATGCGATCGGAAAGATGGTCGACGACCTGAATGGAGTACGATCCCGGCTTCAGAGTCGCCCCAGGAATCCGGGTCTTGTCCGAAATCGTGAACTGCTGCGACACGGCGTCTGGGGCGAGAGCCCACGTCTGCGGAACCCCCACTGCCAAAGCCACAAACCCTGCAAGGAAAAGCTTCCACTTCATCATCAGATCGATCCCTTCATCCCAGCATTCTCAACGCGCAGTGCAGCCCAAGGTAAGCACCAGATAAGCCCAGAAACACGGCCCAGATTGGCGAAGAACAGGAACACTTCTATCATCGGCAGGAAAGTGGCAGAGCACCAGCAATGATTTGTGGACAACTACGCGAAAGTAATGCGAGCAATGCAAATCGGAGAGTAACTTACGCCCTTACTGCTTACGACACCCCGCGCGAAACACTCTCGGCTTGCGCCACAGTTCCTCGGTCGCAAAAATGATGCATGTCTCGCCCGTCTCCGTGTCTAGACGCCACGTCAGGTCGCCCTGCCGATACAGCTGAAAGTGTCCCGATCCGCCAAAAAGCATGCCATTCGGCGGTTCCGGTGCGATCGAATCCGTCGCCGGCGGCCTTACACCCGAGCTCCCAGGCGCCGCCAGCAAGCTGCCACCGACCTCCGAGCCCCGCCCATTGCCGCCATCCAGGTTCGCGCCACTCCCACTCCCAGCCGACCCGACCTTCGCACTCGTTCCCGTTGGCCTTGCCGCCGCATCGGGCGCCCCCGCCACGGATGGCCCGTCGGTCTGAACTACCTGCCCGTCCCGGCGCAGCGGGCCGGCGTCATAGCTGTTCCAGCCGACATACGCAAAGACGGCCCCGACCAGCATCGCGAGACCGATCAGAACGCGCTTCAACATAAACTCTGTCCCTTGAAGGAACTCTTTTCCCTAGGGTTGAATCTATCATCCGCACGCCGTCCAGACCCCGCGTCTGCTCGGCCCAGCCAGTCTCGCCGCAAGGTCCCCCCGCCCGATGATCCCCAAAGCCACTCCCAACCCAGAAGCCAGTTCCTAGCAACCCACAAGCCAGCTCCTCCCAATCCAGAAGCCAGCTCCTAGCAATCCAGAAGCCAGAATCCACCGAGCCAAGGAGTATGATCAAACCCGTGCCGAAGTTCTCCGTAGTCGTTCCTTTTCACAACGAAGAAGAAAACGTCACTGCCCTCTACGACCGTCTGAAAGCCGTCATGGAAGCCGTGCTCGCAGAGTCGCGCGAGACCTTTGAACTCGTCTTCGTCGATGACGGCTCCCGCGACCGCACCTACCGCCTGCTCGAAGAGATCGCCGCTGTCGACTCGCGCGTCCTGGTCGTCAAACTCCGCCGCAACTTCGGCCAAACCTCCGCTCTCGCCGCCGGCTTCGACCACGCGCAGGGCGAGTTCATCCTCGCCATGGACGGCGACCTCCAGCACGACCCCAACGAGATCCCCAACTTCCTCAGCAAACTCGAAGAAGGCTACGACGTTGTCAGCGGCTGGCGCTCCGAACGCGGCGATAACCTCCTCCTCCGCCGCATCCCCTCCCGCGCCGCCAACCGGCTGATGGCCGCCCTCTCCGGCGTCCCCATCCACGACTTCGGCACGACCTTCAAGGCCTACCGCCGCGAAGTCATCCAAAACATCCCGCTCTACGGCGAAATGCACCGCTTCATCCCCGCCCTCGCCTCCTGGTACGGCGCCTCCATCTGCGAGATCCCCATCTCCAACCCCGCCCGCGCCGCCGGCAAAAGTCACTACGGCATCTCCCGCACCTTCCGCGTCTTCTTCGACCTCCTCACCATCCGCTTTCTGCTCAAATACATGACCCGCCCGCTCCACTTCTTCGGTTCGGTCGGCGCCATGGGCATGCTCTCGGGGGGCGCCCTGGCCCTCTGGCTGCTGGTCCACAAACTCCTCACCCACCGCGCCGTCGCCGACGAGCACGGACCCATCTTCGTCATCGCCGGCATCCTCATCCTCGCCGGCATCCAGATGCTCGGCATCGGCCTCCTCGGCGAACTCCAGGTCCGCCACTTCCACACCGCCAACCACCGAGCTCCCTACGCCGTAGACCGAGTCCTCCGCCTCCGCTCCAGCGAAGAAAGCCTCCTCCAGTAACTGCTTTTTTGGTTGTCATTCCCGAAGGGAATCTGCTTTTGCAGTTGCTTCGTCATGGCTCTTCTTCGTTTGCACAACACGAGACAGGCAGCCTCCTGCTACCACCCACAGCCATCACTTCCAAGAATGCCGATTGTAGGGACTTGCCGCAGCTTTCCTGGTCAGTGCTGCTAATCTAGACTAGGGCCTGCACAAAAAAAGGATCGTTCCTCCTGAGGCGCATTCACCTCGGCGAGATCATCACCGTACCACCGTCTTCACACTCACCATATTCTCGAATCGGTCGTACACCCGCACCGCCAATACATGCTCCGTCGGGCTTAGAACCCCAGCCTGACCCGCACCCGTCGCAGCCGGCACCTCGGCCGCAAAGTCATACCGCTCCAGCAACGAGTCCGACAACCCGCCCACCGGCTCCATGTACTGCCACGGCCCTGCATCGACCGAATACTCCGCATGCGCGATCGGCGAAGTCTGATCTCGCGCTTCAAACGTCGCCCGGATCCTTCGCCCCACACCAGCGCCAGCCTCCATCCGAGCCACCAAAGCTCCCGGCACCGGTGGCGTCGTATCCACCGTGAATCCCGCGCTTTCCTGCTCCCCTGTCAGCGCGTCCGCGTCCGTATGCACCGGAGCATCACTCGCCACCACCTTTACCGTGTACGTTCCATCCGGCAACAGCGCCGAGTCAAAACTCAGATACCGCTCCGAAATCTTATCCTTCAAGAGCCGCCAGTTCCGCTCACCCTGGCCCCGGTACCACACCGCAAACATCAGGTCGTCGCCATTGTCGTCGTGCGCCGCCCACCGCACCGTCACCGCCGTCCGATCCCTCTGCGCCGTCAGCGGACTGGCATTCGCATCCTGGACAAAGT
>CAXUIB010000050.1:0-13367 GCA_964250945.1 uncultured Acidobacteriaceae bacterium | reverse complement strand
CCCCGAGTTCACCCACGGTCAGCCGCCCGTCCCCGGCCGCTGCCGCCACGATCTCCGCCCCGTGCTGCTCGAGGATCCCGCGCTCCGTCCGTGTCAGGTAGTACTCCGGCAGACGGGTGATCTCCTCAAATAGCTCTGACCCGCGCTCGTCGTAGAACAGCCACGGCGCGAGCTCCGGCGGCACCCGCGACAGTCCTCGCCGGGCCTCGTCTGCGACCGCCTCCGCCACCGCATCCAAAACCGCGCCACACCGGCGCGCACTTTCGCTCGCCGGCGTCACTGCCCGTCACCATCCCGCGCCAGCCGCAGCCCGGAAAACTGCCACCGCGTCGCCGGCCCGAAGAAGTTCCGATACGTCGCCCGGATATGCTCCCTCGGCGTGGCACACGAGCCACCGCGCAGCACCACCTGCGACGACATAAATTTCCCGTTATACTCGCCCAAAGCGCCCGGCAGCGGCCTGTATCCCGGGTACCCCGTGTAGGGACTCGATGTCCACTCCCAAACGTCGCCAAACATCTGTTGCAACCCGGGCTCCATGCCCGCCGCCACCGGATGGAAAGCGCCCGACTCCAAGAAGTTTCCAATCGTTTTGCTCGCGTACAGAACCGCCGCAAACTCCCACTCGAACTCCGTCGGCAGCCGACACCCCGACCACCGCGCAAACGCGTCCGCCTCAAAGAAACTGACGTGACACACCGGCGTCGCCCTCATCTCCTCCATTGGCCGAAACCCGCCTAGCGTGAAGACCTCCCATCCCCCGTCCGAGCCTCGCCGCCAGTAAAGCGGCGCCTCCCAGGCCTCCGAGCGCATCGTCGTCCAGCCCTCGGACAGCCAAAGCTCCGGCCGACGGTACCCGTCCGCCTCGATAAACCGGAGGTACTCCGCGCACGTCACGGGGCGGTTCGCCAACCGGAACGGTTCCAGATACACCCGATGCCGCGGCGTCTCATTGTCAAACGCAAACGCCTCCGCACTTTCGGCCGCCGGCGAAACCCCTACCTCCACCAGGCCCGGCGCGAACTGCACCCATCCTACCGGCTCCGCCTCCACACCGGCGTCTACCTCCGAGACCAATTCCCGGTAGGCCGGATGCAGCGGATTGGTCCAGAACGCATGCTTCACGTCCGTCGCCAAGAGCTCCAGGTGCTGCTGCTCATGCTCGAGCCCCAGAGCGATCCGCCGCACCGCTTCGACGGCCGCCGGACCGCCCGCCAGAAGCGCCTCAATCTCCCGATCGACATGCGCCCGGTATGCTTGTACCTCTTCCAGCCCTGGCCGCGAGAACGATGCGCGCAGACGCTTCTCCGGCATCTCCCCGACACCGTTGTAGTAGCTGTTGAACAGCCACTTGAACTCCGTCCGAAACGGTTTGTACCCCGGCCGAAACTCCAGGAGGACAAACGTCTCGAAGAACCAGCTTGTATGCGCCAGGTGCCACTTCGCCGGACTCGTCTCGGCCGAGCTCTGCACCATCATGTCCTCGGCCGAGAGCGGACCGCAAAACCCCAGCGTCGCCCCGCGCACCGCCCGAAACCGCTCCAGCAAGCGCATCTGCAGCAATCGCCCGACAGTGCCTCGCTGCCCGGACTGTCCAACCTCGCCCGGCGACTCTTTCGGTTCGTTTCGCACTCTGGTTTCTGCAACAAAAGGGGGCATACGTCTTGTCTCTCCAGCGATCCGGGCTCGCGACCTGCTGCTAAAGAGCATACCTTTTTGTCCTTCTCTCCCGCTCCGGTTCGTTCGACGAGACCGGCGCGGCCGTTCTCTCGCCGAACCACACATCTGTCCGCCGGCATCCTTTCGAGAGAACCTCATGCGCCAGTCCCGCTTCTCATCCCGAACTCCCTCAGCGACTGCCTCGCTCTCACTCCCCCGCCTCGCCGTCGCCCAGCCGAGCCTTGAAACCGGACCTCGCCTCAGGACCGGCATCCCCCTACGCCATCTGCGCTCGGCCCTTGTCCACTGGCACCTCTTCTCGCTGGACGCGCCGACCGTCACCGTGCTCTGGACCGCCCTGTTTGCCCGATCCTTCGGTCTCCCGGCGGATCTCGGCACCCTCTTTCCCCTCTTCCTGGCCGTCTGGATTCTCTACGCGGCCGATCGTTTGCTCGATGCCCGCCTGCTGACCTCCCGCACACGCCCTGTCGCCCGTCCGCATCTGCCCGGCCACCCTCTCGAACCCCGCCACCGCTTCCACCACACCCACCGCCGGGGCTTTCGCCGCGCCCTCGTCCTTGCCTCCCTGCTCCTCGCCGGGCTCATTCCCCGCCTCCCGACCGCCGACCTCCGTCTCGATCTCCTCCTCGCCGCCAGCCTCGCCCTCTACTTCCTCCTTCTGCATACCGGGTCGGCCCGCGGACTGCACGTCCCGCTTCCGAAAGAGCTCGTGGTCGGCCTCAGCTTCGCCACCGCCGCCACCATCCCCACGCTTGCCCAGCACCCCGACCTCCTTCGCCCGCTCTTCCCTTCGGCCCTTCTCTTCGCCGCGCTTTGCACCCTCAACTGCCTCCTGATCCACGCTTGGGAACACTCCCCTCGCACCCGCCTCCCGCTCTTCACCCTTGCCGTCCTCCTCGCGCTCGGCAGCCTCGCCACCGCTCTCAGCCAACACAGTCTCCTTCCCCTCGCCATCACTCTCAGCGCCCTCCTTCTCCTCGTCCTCGATCGCCTCAAACACCACTTCACACCCACGCCCCTCCGCGCGGCCGCCGACCTGGCGCTGCTCACGCCCGCCCTCTTTCTTCTTCTAACGTTGCTGGGAGCTGGTACCTCTCGGCTAGAGGCTAGAGGCAAAAAGATGCCACCCAACTTCGACTTCATCGCCCGTCCTTATCACCTGCTCGAGCGACTCAGCTTTGGGGCTGCCCTCGGCCGTGCCCGTCTCCACTTCCTCCCAGACGTCCTCGAGACCCGGCGTGTCCTCGTGCTCGGCGACGGCGACGGCCGCTTCCTTGCGCAACTGCTCCAGCACGCCCCCAACCTCCTCCGCGCCGACGCCGTCGACCTCAGCCCGCGCATGCTTGACCTGTTGGACCGGCGCTGCCACCGCTTCGCCCCGGTCGCCTACCCGCGCCTCCATCTCCACTGCACCGACGCCCTCAGCTACCTCCATGACCGCCCCCACACCCGACCTGCCTTCGACCTTGTCGTCACCCACTTCTTTCTCGACTGCCTCTCTGAGGCAGATCTCCGCCGTCTCGCCGCCGACCTCGCGCCGCACCTCGCGCCTGACGCCCTCTGGCTGCGCTCCGACTTCCACATCCCGGACCGTCGCGGCCCTGCCCGCATAGCGGCGCAGATGCTGGTCCGATCCCTCTATCTCGCCTTTCGCCTCGTCTCCGGCCTCGAGATCACGCGTCTCCCGGACCATGCCGCCATTCTCCGCTCCGTCGGCCACCTCCCCGTCCGGCTCCACGCCTCGCTCGCCGGCCTCCTCACCTCCGAACTCTGGAAGCAAGACAGACCCTTCCCAAACCGCCGGGGAGAGTGCAACATCAGAACCATGCCAAATTCCATCTCTCACAGAGAAGAGCAAAACGACGAGACCGCCCCGATCGAGCCTGTCTACGACATCGACCCGCTCATGCCCATGCCCCATTCCCCCACCATCCTGCCCGCCTTTTCACCGGAGCCGCCTGCGGAGCAACACTCTGTAATGAAACAGAATCTTCCTCCTCAGTCTCGGTAAACTCTAAAAACCAGAAACTCAGGAAACCATTGACACCTACAACGGACAGAGCCCTGCCAACGGACAGAGCTCAGCGGCGAACTCACTCCATCCCAGGCTCGACCACAGCTCCCACCTCTCCCTCCACCCGAGCGCTCCTGCTCGCCGCGGCCTTTGTCCCCATCGTCTGCCTCTTTGCCACCACCCTCAAGCTCCATTGGAGCTGGGACGACGGCGCCATCACCGCCGCCTTCTCCCAAACCTGGGCCAGCACCGGCCGCATCGCCCTCACGCCCGCCTCGCCCCAGGTTGAAGGCTTCTCGTCCCTCAGCTGGTTTCTCCTGCTCGCTCCCGCTCACCTCGTCTCATCCAACCCGGACGTCCTCCTTGTCTGGATGAAGCTGCTCGCGGCCCTGTGCTTCGGAGCTTCGCTCCTCGTCTTCTTCCGGGTCGCAAAGCGGTTCCTGAGCTCCACTTGGCAAGCCGCCTTCGCCGTCAGCCTGTTCGCCTTCACCATCACGCCCTTCCACGAGACCTACAACGGCATGGAGATGAACCTCTCCGTGGTGGCTCTGCTCGTGCTCCTCGATCTCTTCACATCGGACCTCAAGCCCGCGCCGTTCCTTGCCCTCACCACCATCACCACCGCCGTCCTCCTCGCCACCCGCTTCGAGTCGCCCTACATGCTGGCCGCGCTTGTGCTCGGTGCGCTCCTCACGCGCTTGCTCCCGAGCAAGCATCCAGACACCGCTGTCCCCGTCCCAAATGTCGCCGTTCTGGCCATCTTCTCCCTGACCGCAGCTCTGCTCTTCGGCCTGATCGAGTTCTGGAGACACCGCACCTTCGGCCTCTGGATGCCGAACACCGTTTACGCGAAGCTGTGGGAGCCCTACCGCCCAGCGCCCACGGTCGCCGACTTCCTCCTCAACCGCGCCAAAGCCACCGCAGAGATCGCCATCGTCCTCTTCGCACCGCTCGCCGTGCTCGCCTGGCTCCTCGCAGGCAGGCTCCGGGGCCGCACCTCCGACGAGGGCAGAGCTCGCCCCCAGGCCACACAGGATCCGTCACTCAACCCCGCCATCTCGCCCCTCCTCCTCACCCTCTCCGTCGCCGCCGTCCTCTTCGGTCTGCTCTTCGGCTACAACCTCGGCCATCGCGGACGCATGATCGAGTCGCTCCTTCCCGCGCTCATCCTCACCATCCTCCTGCTCTTCCGTCGCCTGGCGCGCTCCTCGGCCCAGATCCAGACTGCCTTTCTCTCCGCCGGCGGCCTCCAACTGCTCGTCTGGATCGTCTTCGCCGGTAAACTCATGCTCCACGGCGATGGCGTCCCGATCGCCCGCTACGCCCCCGAAGGCCTCGCCTCCGACCAGATCCGCACCGATCTCGGCCTCACCGAACTCTCGGCCATGATCCCCGACGTCGGCGGGGCCGGTCTCTGCTGCCAGCACCTCCGCATCCTCGACTCCGCCCTGCTCACCAGCCCCGACCTCGCGCACTTCGGCTACTCTCATTTCCCCGAGTTCTTCCGCCGCGAACGCCCGGACGTTGTCGAAATCCACACCGTGTGGGCGGACGTCACACACCTCTACACCTCCGACCTCCTCAACGGATATTCGATCGTCGCCGTGCAGGGCCAACGCCTCTTTGTCCGCGACGACCTCTACCGGGAGCTGCTCCGCCGCCGCGCCGGCGCCGAGCACACCGTCGCCGACACCCCCGCCTGCCTCGGCCAGTGGCCCTCCGACCAGGCCTTCTCCCGCCACTGGCCGACCTGCCTCGTCCTCGATCCAGAGACGGAGAGGAGAAGCGCCGGGGCCCAAGCCGTCCCACCTCTCCCTTCGCTATAGAATGTTAATAGACTATGAATTTGTTTATCCTTCGCCACCCCAGCGCGGGCGAGCGCCGGCTTAACCCTCTGCTCGACGTTCGCCGGCCTCTCGACAAGGATGGAAAGCGGCACTGCCTCCATCTCGCTCACATCCTCAACGCCATCAATGTTCAGTTCGACCTAATCCTCTCCAGCCCGCTTAAAAGATGCCTGCAAACGGCCGCCTTCATCGGCACCGAAACCGGCTACGAGAATCGCATCCAGGTCACCAACGCCCTCGCCCCGACTGCCACGCTCGTCGACTTTCAACGGCTTCTCCGGGAGAATGCGCATGTCGAGAATCTGCTGGTCATCGGACATAATCCGAACTTGACCGCCTTTCTCGGTACTCTGCTGGTCCCAGTCGCGAGCGCGACCTCTGCGCAGATCCGGCTGCGCAAGGGTTCGATCGCTCGTCTCAGCCTCAGCCGCGGTCCGGCAACCCTGCAATGGCTGCTGGACCCTCGCATGGTGCGCGCTCTGTACACCACTTCGACCAAGAGCACGCGCCGAAAGCCTGCAAAGAAGTAGCTCCGCCCAGATCCCCAGGGCCAGCTGCGCTCCCCACTGCCGCCACAGCCCGCGTATTCTGAAGCTGCGACTCGCCCCATGCCCGAAACCGTTCCCGTCCTCTCTCCGCTGAGGGATTCAGCCCCCGAGCTCACGCCCATCCGCACCCGGCGCATGTCCCTGGGACCTCGCCCGCTCACCTGCATCCTCGTGCTTGGAGTTCTCTGGCTCGGGATCTTTTTCGCGTCGATCTTTGCTCCACCTCTGCTGGACGACGCGGACGCGACCCATAGCAACGCCGCCCGATCGATGGCGCTTACCGGCGACTGGGTCACGCTGCATGTCAACGGCATTCGCTACCTCGAAAAGGCGCCTCTGCCGTATTGGCTCGTCGCGACCTCCTTTCGGATCTTCGGCTGCAACACCTTTGCCGCGCATCTTCCGCAAGCGGTTGCCGTGCTCCTGCTCGCGCTGCTCGGATTTCGCTGGGGATCGAAGTCCTTTGGCCGTCAGACTGCGTTCTACACCGGGGTCGCCGTGCTCACCTCGGCCGGAGTCTTTCTGTTCACCCGCATCTTTATCCCCGAGGTTTTGCTTTCGCTGTTTCTCGGGATAGCTTTTTACTGCTTTCTCCAGAGCCTTGACCTCGGCGATGACCTCTCGCTCCTACACGCGTCGCCGCCGCCTCAGCACGCCAACATCTACCACTCCGATCCATACCCCGATTCTGATCCCGATCCCAAAGAACGTCCCAGCTTCTTTCCGCGCCGCGGCCTCCTGCACCCCTTCGCCATGTGGATCGCACTTGCCCTGGCCGTGCTCACCAAAGGTCTGGTCGCTCTGGTGTTCTTTGGCGGCGCAAGTCTCAGCTTCCTCCTCATCACGGGCGACTGGCGACGTTGGCGCTCGCTCCGGCCCATCTCAGGCACCTTCGTCTTGTTCGCCATGGCCGCTCCCTGGCACATCCTCGCCGGACTGCGCAATACGGGCGGCGCAGGCGGACACGGCTTCTTTTGGTTCTACTTCGTCAACGAACACTTTCTGCGATTTCTTGGACGCCGCCTGCCAAAGGACTACAACAAACTGCCCGCCGCGCTCTTCTGGAGCCTCCACCTCGTTTGGCTTTTTCCCTGGTCGCTCTTTTTTCCCCTTCCTCTCCTTGCGGCCTACCGCCGGTTCAAAGGGCGGTCCCGGGAAAACTTTTCGGCGGGACAGATCCCGACCTACCGATGGATGTCCGCCGATGCCCGCACAAGCCTCCTTCTGCTCCTATCCACCGCTCTGATCCTCCTGTTCTTTTCCATTTCGACCAACCAGGAGTACTACACCTTTCCGGCTTACCTGCCGATTCTGCTCGGCACCTGTGCTGCTCTCGTGCGCGCCGAACAAACCTTTGCCACCGACACCACAGCGCGGCGATGCATCACAGGCGCACACGTGACCTTCTCCGCGCTCGGCGTAGCGATTGCGATCGCCCTTCTTTCCGGCCTCTGGGTCTCGCGCCATCTGCCGTTTGTTCCCGACATCGGAGATCTTCTTGCCCGGCGAGCCGTAGGCAACTATACCCTGTCCATGTCGCACTTCTTCGACCTTACCGGACCGTCCTTTGCCGCGCTTCGACTCCCCTCCGCACTGGCCGCGATCGCATTTCTTGTCGGCCCATCCGCGGCCTGGCTCTTTCGTCAGCAACGCCGGCACTTCGCTTCGACGCTCACCCTCGCCTTCACCTCAGCGGTCTTTCTTGTGGCCGCCCATATTGCGCTGGTACGTTTCGGTCCGATGCTCTCGAGCAAGGGCTTTGCCGGCACCATCGAAACGCTCGAGCGCACCCATGCCGTCTCCGGCGACGACCAGGTGATACTCTTCGGCGACCAATCCTTTGGCTCCTCCATCCCTTTTTATCTGGGCCGAACTGTCCCTCTTGTCAACGGTCGATCCTCATCCATGCTCTTCGGATCGACGTTTGCGGATGCTCCTCCGATCTTTCTGACCGACGCAGACCTGCTTCGGCAATGGGGAAAGCAGAGGTCTGTCCTGCTCTTCGTTCCGGCAGAAGATCGCGCCCATCTGGAACGCCTCCTTCCCGCGTCGCGTCGGGTTTTAGTCCAGGAGACCTCCGGTAAGGCGCTCTTTACCAACCATCCTCTGAACGCTCGCAACGCTTCTCCGGCGCCGGACGGCCGCTAGATATCCATGAACGCACGAACGGGGTCCGTCCTTCCATCTCAGGACCGCGGCACAGAGCAGATGACCGACCAGGCCGCCTCACGCACCCACCAGGCCAGGTCGCACCGATGGAGAAGATCTTCCGTCGGTCTGATCTGCCTCTTGTGGGCGGTTCTCCACATCGGCGGTCTGTGGAGCCCAGGCCTTCTGGACGACGTGGACTCGATGTACATCGAGGTGGCGCGTGAGATGCTGGGACGCCACGACTTCGTGACGCCTGTGGTCGACGGCATCCGCTTTTTCGACAAGCCACCGCTGATGTATTGGGCCGCTGCAGGGACCATGCGCATCTTCGGACAATACGACTGGGCCGCCCGACTTCCGCTGGCGCTGGCGACGCTCGCGCTGTTGCTGGCGACCTACGCCCTGGGACTGCGCTTGTTCGCCCAGACCTCGCCCGCCGGACATCCGGACAGAGGCGCCATTTACGCCGCCTTGGCCCTGGGAACGGCGATCGGGCCATATCTCTACACGCGCTTCTTTATCCCGGACATCCTGCTTACGCTCTGGATGGTGCTCGGTGTTCACCTGTTTCTGATCGGCCTCGAACGAGCCAGGATCGGCGGACCTCGGTCGGAGATCCGACAAGCGTTTTGGAGCTCCGCGAGTCCGCTGCTCCCGATGGCTGGAGTTGCCGCAGTTCTGGCAGCAAACGTCCTCACCAAGGGTCTGATTGGTCTTGTCCTGCCGCTTGGCTTCGTCGTACTTTACACGGCGTTTTCCCGGCAGCTCTACCTGCTCCCTCGTTTGTATCCAGGCGCTATCATCCTCATCTTTCTGCTCCTCGCCGCGCCGTGGCACATTTTGGTTGCCCTTCGAAATCCGGCAATCTCACTTCCTCCTGGCCTCGGCCTCCCGTCGCATGGCGGATGGGCCTGGTTCTACCTTTACAACGAACACGTCGCTCGATTTCTGTCGCGCCGTATCCCGCACGATTACGGGCAGGTCCCCTTGCTGGCCTTCCTGGCGCTCGCGGCACTCTGGATCTTCCCCTGGGTCGCGTTTCTGCCGTCCGCCGTAATGGGACAGATCCGGCAGCTTCGATCGACGACATCCTCCCGACAACACGAGGCTGCGCTGACATGCATTCTCTGGACATCGGTCGTGCTCGGCTTCTTCTCCTTTTCGGCGCGCCAGGAGTACTACTCGCTCCCTGCTCTGCCCGCCCTCGCTCTAATGATTGGCGGCTTTCTCGCCACCGCGGACGCCACCGATCGCGAACCAGAACGCGCTGCGATACTTCGCTCGTACACGCATGTTCTGCTTCCGCTCACCATCACGTGCGCCGCCATCGCGATCTATCTTGCCATCGCCGGCGGTCCTGTGGACGCCCAGACCGACGTCACAGATCTGCTCGCAAACGATCGCAGCGGCTACAACCTGTCGCTCGGGCACGTATTCGATCTGACAGAAAAGGCGATGGGTCTCTTTCGCGGATCTCTTGCCGTCTTCGCCGTGGGGATGCTCGGCATCGGACCGGCGTCCTGCTTTCTGCGCCGCTCCTGCCGCACCCACGCCGCCAATCTCACGCTTGCCGCATCGGCCGCCGTGCTTCTGCTCGCGATCCACGGAGGTCTCGCGCGCTTCTATCCCAAGCTCGGTTCGAAGGCGCTCGCAAACGCAATCGTGCGCGAGCAAACGCTCCACCCTCGACCGGACGATCTGATCCTGATCGACGGCGAGCTCACGGATGGATCGACGCTGCTGTTCTACTGCCGCCAGCAGGTCCACCTCGTCGATGGCCGCGTGAATGGACCGTGGTACGGCAGCTTCTGGCCGGATGCTCCACCGATCTTTGAGACTGCGCAAACACTTCACCGGCAATGGGCGAGCCGACGCCGCCTCTTCCTCCTGACGCCGAACGCCCGAGCTCGAACCGAAGACCTCCTGCCATTCGGCGAGGTCCACCCAATCGCCCAGGCAGGCGGCAAGGTCATTCTTTCAAATGAGCGCTAACCTTCGATTGACTCGATGGGGGCAGGATTGGCATCCTGAGCATGACCGCGGTCGCGGTAGCGCCCGTCCGGATCGATGGCATAGTTGCCTCCGCGGTACTGGGTGCCACTCCCCAGATAGCTGCTGACCCATACCACCCATCCAAGAAGATCGCGGAGCGGGTAGATCAACACGGGCTTGCCGGGATGTTGGTCGCCCAGCGCACGCAGAACGACCCATGCCATGATCCAACGATTGATGATGGCTGCGCCGAGCCAGAGCAGACCGGATCCGACTTGTCCACGCGCGATGCTGACCAGAAGTCCAAGAACACCGAACGGCATCGCAAAGGTCAGCCCCGTTCCCAGATGACCGGCCGGGCGCGATCGACGCGTGCTTCTCATCCAGCGTAGCTGGTCGCGAAACGACGCCCGTAGACCCTGGGGCAGGACCATGAGCCGGATTACGTGATGTGACAGACGTACGCCAAACCCTCGCTCGGCCAGGCGGTTTCCGAGCACGAAGTCCTCCGCATAGAACTCTCCGAGTTCCTCGTAGCCTCCGGCTTCCAGGAAGGCGCGGCGACGGAGAATCATGGTGACGCCAAGGGCAAACCGGGTTCCCTCAAAGAGGTCTGCGACCAGGATGCCGCCGGACATTTCGACGCTCTTACCGACCGCGTCCAGCTGAGCCGCGAAGCCACCCGTGGTTTGGCCGATGTAGAGGCAGGAAGCCAACTCCGTGCTGTCGTCCGCCAGCGCTTGAACACACCGGAGGAGGTAGTCAGGCGCCACCCGAGCATCTGCATCGCTGGTGATTAAAATATCGTTGTGGGCCGCTTCGGCGAGCGCCTGAAAGGACCACATCTTGGCATTCGGGAACTTCGGTTCGCCACACGTCAGGAATCTGGTCGAGACCGCCGGGAACTCTGCTGCAACGCGTCGAGCTAGTTGCAGGCCGGCGTCTGTTGGATGGCGCGCACAGAAGAGAATCTCGAACGACGGATAGTCCTGGACGAAGAACGTCCGCAGGTTCAGGTCCAGATCAGGCTCCGTGCCATGCAGGGGCTTCAGAACGCTGACGGGAGGCTGGAAGGTGGCTGGTGCGGCGTCTTCCTCTCGCTTCCCTCGACCAAAGCGCACGGCGCCGACAACAACCAGCCCGATGTAGATCGACGACGTAATCGTGCCCGTCACGGCCGTCCAGAACAGAGCTCGCGAAAGCACGCCCATCGTCCCTACTTCTTCTTGGTCGCAGACTTCACCGGCGGCATCACCACCGGGCGGCGAAGCGGCACCAGGCCGGTGCCCGGCTGCTGCGACGCCTGCTGCATCCGCGACAGCATCTCGGTGCGGACGTAGTCCACAAAGCCCTGCATCTGCCGGTTCATCTCCTCCATGCGCTCGCGCATCTGCAGAACGATGGCGATTCCCGCGATATTTACACCGAGATCTCGCGCCAGGTTGAGGATGAACTCCAGTCGCTCCAGATCCTCGTCCGTATACAGCCGCGTGTTGCCGTCGCTGCGGGAGGGCCGCAACAGACCTTCGCGTTCATACAACCGCAAAGTCTGCGGATGGATCTCGTACATCTCAGACACCGCCGAGATCATGTACGCTCCCCTGCCTTTGCGCTTTGTGGCCATGGTGCTCTTTTCCTCTTCCCACGCCCGTGCGTGACTCGTCTAGAGTCTAGTCCGTCCCCTCGCCCGCCGTCGAGAGAGCGCGTCCGAGCCGAGAAGCGACCCTGTCGAACATCGGACAGCCGATCTGCGACCTCATCATCGTCCTTCCGTCGCAGGCATCCTCACTCCTCGGTCCGTAGCATCGAATAGAAGACTATGACCAGAGCCAGTCGAGCCCTCTACGCCACCCAGATCGTCTCCGGCATCGCTGCTGTCGCCGCCGCCTACGCCTTTTTGCCCCGAAAGACCTTCGTTCAGAGCAGGCCGGTTGTCGTGGTTACGGGCGGCTCGCGCGGTCTCGGTCTCGCGATCGCGGAGCGGTTCGGGCGGGAGGGCGCACGGCTCGTCCTGGCGGCGCGACACGCCGATCAGTTGGAGAGCGCGCGGCAGCTGCTGATCGAGCGCGGGTGTGTGCGGTCGGCGGAGGATGTGCTTTTGGTTCCGGGCGATCTGACCGTGCAGGCAAACGGCAAGGACCTTGTGGATCTCGCGATCGGGCGGTTTGGCGCGATCGATGTCTTGGTGAATGATGCGGGCATCATCGAGGTCGGACCGATCGAAAACCAGCCGCTTGAGGCCTTCCAGCGAGCGATGGACATCAACTTCTATGCTGCGCTCCACACGATTCAGGCGGCGATGCCGCACATGCTGGCGCGCTTTCGGGAGCGAGGGATCCGGAGTTCGATCGTCAATATCAGTTCGATCGGCGGCAAGGTGGCGGTTCCACATCTGCTGCCGTATGTTGCGAGTAAATTCGCTTTAGCTGGATTTTCCGAGGGTTTGCATGCGGAGTTGCGGGGGAAGGGTGTGCGGGTGACGACAGTGTGCCCGGGTCTTTTGCGGACGGGATCGTTTGTAGAGGCGATGTTTACGGGGCAGGCCAAGGAAGAATTTAAGTGGTTCACGCTGGGCTCGGTGACGCCTGGGCTGGCAGCCTCGGCGAGCCATGCGGCGGACCGGGTGTTTCAGGCCGTGCGGCGGGGGTCGGCGGAGATTACGATTACGCCGCAGGCGTGGCTGGCGGCTCGGTTTGCGGGGATCGCACCGGCGCCGACGCAGTTCCTGGCGGGTCTGGTCAACCAGTACATCTTGCCGGGGCCGGCGGCGACCCCGACCCTTCCGACCAAGGGATTCCACCTGCGCGAGGATACGTCGCCCACATCGCTGGGAATTCGCAACAATCAGGTCTAAGCGGACGGGTCTGAGTACCGCCCTCCCCCCGAAGTGAGTATCTTGCCTGTCGGTCGCCCTGAGCTTCTTCTAGATCTGGTTTATCGAGTGGGGTGGGGTAGCTACGCCAGGGTGCAGCCGAGGTTTTGCTTCAGCAAGCTGATACGTCACGGCGGTTCGGGCAGCACGGCGTTCGGCGAGGGTCGCCTGGGCTTCTTCCGGAGACGAGATCTTATCGTGTCTGGCCTGCACGAAGGTCTCATTTAGGTCGAGATCGATGGCTTCGCGATTCTGCCCAAGCC
>CAXUIB010000049.1:4275-13430 GCA_964250945.1 uncultured Acidobacteriaceae bacterium | reverse complement strand
CGCGCGAGCGCATGGTTCCAGGCCAGCCGGAGCCTTCCGGTCGCAGGCCCCGGGCACCGGCGCCGCCGCGGCGCCGGCGGGGGGTGGTGGGCAGGGGGGCGGGGGCGGTGCTGGGGCGGGGGGGGGTGGGGGTCGCGGGCCGCCGCCCCCCCCCCCCCCACCCCGGGGGATGTCTGGGCTGAGTCGCGGTACCAGGTCGGGCTGGGCTCGGCTTCAGAAGCGCTGAGAAGACGCTCCACATTGGGACTGATCGGCGCACCGAGCGCGCGCATCTTGTCCGTCGTCTCGCGCACCCCGGCAGCATCCATCATCTCAAAGGGTCCGAGCTCCCAGTTGAAGCCGGACTTCATTGCCTGGTCGATCTCGACGATGGTGGCGGCGGGCTCGCTGCCGGAGGCAGAGACACGGTTCGCGGCGTAGGTGAAGAGCTCAGTGAGCAGCGGCCAGAGAAAGCGCGCGGCCTTGTCAGTGCCCGGGTCCGCGCGCAGGAGTTTGGCGATGCGCGCGGAGGTCTGCTCGACATTTTTGGCCATCTCAAGCGCGGGAAGTTTCGGTCGTGTCGAGGGACGATAGTCGAGGGTCTGCCAATCGAGCACGTGGCGCAGATCCCGGCCTTCTGGATCTTTGCCGGATTTCTTGTAGAAGCCGCTCCCTACCTTATCGCCGAGCAGCTTCTGTTCGAGCATCTTCCCGATGAAGGGGGCGAGGGTGACGTCCGTACGTTCGTCGTGGATGCGGCCGGCCTGCGCGGAGAAGTTGGTGGCGACGTGAGCGAGGACGTCGACGCCGACCAGGTCGCCGAGGCGGAAGGTGCCGGTCTTGGGCCAGCCGAGCGGAGCGCCGGTGAGGGCGTCGACCTCTTCGATCGTGAGGCCCTGCTCCTGCATCAGCCGAATCGCGTTGCCCATGGTAAAAGTGCCGATGCGGTTCGCGATAAAATTGGGCGTGTCGCGGGACGCGACCACTGTCTTGCCGAGCTGCTGGTCGGCGAAGTGCGCGATGGTGGCGAGGTCGGCGGCGCTGCTCTCCGGTGTGCCGATGATCTCGAGCAGACGCATGTAGCGGGGCGGGTTGAAGAAGTGCGTACCGAACCAGTGCCGGCGCAGATCGTCCGGCATGCCCCGGACGATGTCGGCCACGGGAAGACCGGAGGTGTTGGTGGTCGTGATGGCGCCGGGTCGGCGATGTTCGAGGACACGGGTGAGCAGAGCGCGTTTGATCTCCAGGTTTTCGGCGACAACTTCGATGATCCAGTCGCAGTCTCCGACGAGAGAGAGGTTGTCGTCGAAGTTGCCGATCGAGATCAGACGGGCTGATTCGATGGCGTAGAAGGCGGCGGGCTTGGCCTTTTTGAGAGCTTCGAGCGCGGCGAGAGCGATGCGGTTGCGTTCCGCTTTGGGAGCATCAGGACGTGTGCCCGGAGGAACGATGTCCAAGAGCACGACCGGAACTCCCGCGTTGGCGATGTGGGCTGCGATGCGCGATCCCATTGTGCCTGCGCCCAGAACGGCGACTTTGCGGATGTGCCGGGTACCGCCCGAGACAGGGGAGGACATGGACGTGGGTACAGGCGGAGATGGTCGAGCTAACGTGCTGGAGGACATTGTTGGGGAGAACTCCTCCGCTCATGGGAGCGGCTGGCGTGAAGCATACTGAACGGTCATTCAGTCGTCAAGCAGAGTCTGCTCAGACAGACGCCGCGCACCGCCGGGCCATGCTACGTTGAACACGTGGCGACGATGACCTATGACGATGACCTATATAGAGCAATCCATCCAGAAGCTGCGGCAGTACGAGGGGTCGGTTCCGTGGATGTACCTCGACACGGTGGGCAAGGTGACGGTCGGTGTGGGGCTAATGCTGCCGAACCTGGTGGAAGCACAGGCGCTTGCGTTCGTGTCGAGCGGAAGAGGTGCGACACCGGAGGAGATTGCGGCGGAGTTCGCGCGCGTATCCGCCATGCCAAAGGGGCATCCGGCCGCATTTTATCGAAGGCCCGGAGCGCTGGAGCTGCCGGAAGCGGTGATCGAGGCAAAACTCAAGGAAGTGCTCTTGGGCTTTGAGGCTCATCTGCGCGCGAAATTGCCCGTGTACGACGGTCTGCCGGACACGGCAAAGCTGGCGTTGTTGGATATGGTCTACAACCTGGGACCGGCAAAGCTGTTTGCTCAGTACACCAATTTAATCCAGGCCATCGGCAAGGGCGACTGGGCGGAAGCGGCCCAACACTGCAATCGGCGAGGTCCGGCGCCGGCGAGGAACTCCTGGACGCGGGATCAGTTCCTCCGAAGTGCCGGACAGGTCATCAAGGCGGAAGCTGAGGTTGCGATCTCACTCGCGCGATGGAGCCTGATGCTGGCCGGTGCTGCTCTGACCGGTGTCGCGGTCTGGCTGCTCGCACAGCAATTGCTCCGCGGAGACCGGACGCGATGACAAAATAGGCGAAAGTGCGGTCCTACTGTGTAGGGATGAATGTTCCAAGCTGCGAAGTCGAGAGAGAGAAAGCGGAGGCAGGCGTTGCGATCAGGTCGGTGGATGGCTGGATTTGTGGGTTTGGCATTCGGTTGCGCCCTGGCTTTGCCGGCGGCGGCGCAGGACCTGGCCAGTTTTGAAAAGCGGACGACGGTAAAGGTGCTGCCAAACGGCCTGACGTTGATTGTGTGTGAGCGACCGGAAGCTCCCGTGTTCAGCTTTTACACGCTGGTGGACGCTGGTTCGGCGAACGACCCTGGAGGGCAGAGCGGTCTGGCCCACATGTTTGAGCACATGGCGTTCAAGGGGACAAACGAGATCGGAACGACGGATTACGCCGGGGAAAAGGTGGCGCTGGCTCGGGTCGAATCGGCCGAAGCGGCTTACGAAGAAGAGCTTCGGAAGACGGTAGGGCAGGATAAAGCCAAGTTGGCGGCCCTGCAGAAGAGCTTCGCCGATGCGGTCGAGGCCGCGCAGAAGTTTGTCGTTCCGAATGAATTTTCAGAGATCGCCGAAGAGAACGGAGCGGTCGGCGTCAACGCATCGACCGGCAAGGACTCCACGCAATACTTCTGGAGCATGCCGTCCAATCGGCTCGAACTGTGGGCCTACCTTGAGAGCGGCCGCATCGCGCATCCCGTCGAACGCGAGTTTTACAAGGAACGGGACGTTGTGCAGGAAGAACGCCGGATGCGCACCGACTCTTCGCCGACCGGACGCATGGTCGAGCAGTTTCTCGCAACCGCGTACGTGGCGCACCCTTACCGTCGGCCGGATGTGGGGTGGGAGAGCGAGATCAGCCAGGTGACGGCGACAGAGGCGGATACGTTTCACCGGAAGTACTATGTGCCGTCGAATATCGTTGTGGCCGTTGTCGGAGATGTGCGAGCCGCGGAGGCAATGCCGATTCTGGAGCGGTACTTTGGCGCGATTGCGCCGGGGCCGAAGCCCGAGGCGATGACGACGGTGGAACCGGTACAGACCGCGGAGCGATCCGTGGTGCTGCGCGAGGCGACGCAGCCGTTCTACATCGAGGGCTACCACAAGCCGGACTATCGGGATCCGGACGACGCGGTGTATGACGCCATCACGGATATCTTTTCAAACGGTCGGACGGCGCGGCTATATCGGAGCCTGGTACGGGACCAGCGCATCGCCGCGGCGGCCGAAGGTTTCAGCGGATTTCCAGGGGAAAAGTTTCCCGGACTGTTTGCCGTGTACGCGGTTCCTCTGCCCGGACACACGCCGGAGGAGATGCGATCCGCCATCCACAAGGAGCTCGATCGGCTTCGGTCCGAGCCGGTCACCGACGCCGAGTTGGAGCGGTACAAGGTCCGCACCAAGGCCGATCTCTTGCGCGGTCTGGCGGATAACGAAGGCCTGGCGCATCAACTGGCCGAGTACCAGACGCGTTACGGCGACTGGCGTGAACTCTTTCGGCAGTTGCAGAAGGTGGACGGAGTGACAAAGGCGGATATACAGCGCGTGGCCAACAAGATCTTCGTCGAAGGCAATCGGACAAGCGCTCGGATCGAGTTTGCGGGCGCGGCACCGGGAGCGGCCAAGAACGCGGGAGGTGGACAGTGATGGCACGTGGCTCGATATATACGCTGGCTGGGCTCCTTGTGATCTCTGGGGCGATGTCGGGGGCCGTGTCTAGAGCACAGCAGCCTGCATCCGACGCGCCGGCGCAGGCATCTGCTCCCACCTCCGTCTCCTCGCCAAACAATGAGCCGTGGCGAAAGATTGCGATCCCGCCGCTCCATCCGTTCAAGCCCGCCCAGCCAAAGCGGATCGTCTTCCCCAACGGCTTGGTGCTCTTGCTCCAGGAAGACCATGAGCTGCCGTTTATCGACGGTTCGATCCTGATTCGCGGCGGAAGTCGCGACGAGCCGGCGGCCAAGATCGGTCTTGTGAGCCTCTACGGAGAGACGTGGCGAACGGGCGGAAGCTCGACGATCTCGGGCGATGCTCTGGACGACCGGATGGAGGCCAAGGCAGCGCACATCGAGACCAGGGGCGGCCTGGCGTCCACATCGATCAGCTGGTCCACACCGAAGGCTGAGTTCGACACCGTTCTGGCGGCGACGATCGATCTCCTGCTTCATCCCGCTTTCAAGGCAGACAAGCTCGAGCTCGCAAAGCGTCAGATGGACGCCGGGATCGCTCGAAGAAACGATGATGCGGGCGCGATCGCAAGCCGGCAGGCAGCCCAGGTCGTCTACGGCGCGACAAGCCCCTACGCGCGGCAGCCGGAGTTCCGGACCGTAGCCGCGGTCACGGTCGAGGACCTGGCTGCGTGGCACGCCCGAACCGTCGTTCCGAACGGGATGATCGTCTCCGTATCGGGCGACTTCGATTCAGCCGCGGTCGAGGCAAAGCTTCGATCAGAGCTCGGCAGCCTGCCCAAAGGCAAGCTCCCGGAAAGCGCAACGCCGGAGTTCGCAGGACCGAAACCGGGCGTCTACTTCGTCGACAAAGCGGACGTAAACCAGTCCAACGTGTTTATCGTCGGTCTCGGGACCGAGCGCAACAACCCCGATCTGTACGCCCTGAGCGTGATGAACGAAATCTTCTCGGGCGGCTTCGGATCGCGTCTGGTGCAGGACGTACGAACCAAACTCGGCCTCGCGTACAGCGTCAATGGGAGCTACGGCGCAGCCTACGACCACCCCGGCATGTTTCGCGTCGGCGCCGGGACCAGAAGCGTCAGCACCGTTGCGGCAACCAAGGCGATGCTGGCGGAGATCGAACGCCTGAAGACCGAGCGACCGACGCCCGAAGAACTTCGCAACGCCAAGGACCAGGTGCTCAACTCCTTTATCTTCAACTACGACTCTCCCGATAAGGTCCTCAACGAACAGGTCACGCTGGCGTTCTACGGATACCCCGCCGATTACCTTGAAAAGTACAAGGCCGGCGTCGAGCGCGTGACAGCAGCCGACGTCTCGCGTGTGGCCAGGCGGTACGTGGATGCGTCCAAGCTGGCGATCGTCGTCGTCGGGAACCGGTCGGAGCTGACACCCCCCCTGACCGAATTGGGGAGCGTGACGACCGTCGACGTCAGCATACCGCACCCGGATGGAGCGTCCAAGGCAGCGCCGTAGAGCAGATCTCCCGTAGGTGGCACAGCGAGAACACAGCCCTCATGGCCGTTCTCCAATGAGAACGGCGCTTCAAAACTCTGTCCGGCTCACAGAAACAGGAGATCTGCAGAAGTCCCTCTAGACTGCTCCTTCCGGGGGAGAGCTCATGTTCCCCTCGGCGTGAGAAGATCGACCTGATATGGATACGAGTCGGTTTGCGATCGCCATCATGGCGGCGGGTAAAGGAACGCGGCTAAAGAGTAAGCGGCCCAAGGTACTGCATCAGGTCGGAGGTCGAGCTCTGCTGCTCCATGTCATCGCCGCGGCCGAGGCCGTCGTGCCGGCCGACCAGGTTCTCTGCATCGTGGGACACGAGGCGGATCGCGTGCGAGCGGCGGTCCAGTCGACCGGTGTGCGTTTCGTGAACCAGACCGAGCAGAAAGGCACGGGACACGCCCTGCAGCAGGTGAAAGCCTACTTCGAGACCGGGGACGGTCAGTCTGACCGTCCGGAGCATCTCGTTGTGCTCTCGGGCGACGTTCCGCTCATCCGGTCGGAGACGATCAGGCAACTCTGCGCGGTGCACCGGCAGGAAGATGCAGCGATGACGATCCTGACCGCGGTTCCGCCGGATCCGACAGGGTATGGACGCGTGCTTCGGGCGGCTCCAGGCAGTGCCGAGGTCCTCGCGATCGTCGAACAGAGGTCGCTCACGCCGGAGCAAAAAGACGCTCCGGAGATTAACTCCGGCATCTACTGCTTCCGTGTGGAGGCGCTGTTCCCCAAGCTCGATCTGCTCTCTCCTGACAATGCACAACGCGAGCTGTATCTGACCGATGTCGCCGCCTTGTTGCGCCGGGATGGCGAAAAAGTTGTAGCCGTACAGGCCGGCGATGTAGACGAGGTCCTGGGAGCAAACACGATTCAGGAGATGATGCACCTCGATCAGGCGATGCGCATGGGCAAAGCCAAGCAGCTGATGGCAAACGGAGTCACGATCTTCCGTCCGGATACGTGTGTGATCGATGCGGATGTCCAAGTCGGCGCCGACACCGTGGTCGAGCCGTTTGTGCAGCTGCTCGGGTCCACCACCATCGGATCCGAGTGCACCCTACGGTCGTACTCCGTGGTGCGGGACTCGCAGTTGGGGGACGGAGTTCTCCTCCGCAATGGTTGTGTGCTCGATCGCGCAGAGATCGCCGACAATGCCGTGCTGGGGCCATACGCGCACCTGCGACCGGAGAGCCGGGTCGGCAAGGGGGCCCATGTCGGCACTTTCTGCGAAACCAAAAAGGTCCGCATAGGCGCCGGATCGAAGGCAAACCACCTCAGTTATCTCGGAGATGCAGTGATCGGAGAACGTGTGAACGTGGGCGCTGGAACCATCACCTGCAACTTCGACGGCGTCGACAAACATGTGACCACGATCGAGGACGGCGCCTTTGTCGGCTCCGATTCCACCCTGGTCGCGCCAGTGTCGGTCGGTCCCAGGGCCTACATCGCCGCGTCGAGCTGTATTACGGACAACGTCCCCGGAGGAGCTTTGGCCCTGGGACGCAGCCGCCAGATAACCAAGCCAGGGTGGGCGGACGAACGTCGGACAAGGCTAAAAACACGCGCCGAACGAAATTCCGAAAATAAATCGACGGAGACGTAAAGTTTTGGCCAGACCTGCCGATAAGGAAGATAGATCGATGCTGTCGCCGGGCTTCCTGCTCTGCGCTGGAGAACATGAAATGCCGAAAGAACGCGTACTGGTAGTTGATGACGAGTCTGCTGTCCGGGAGATCGTTTGTGCCGTTCTTACCCATGGTGGTTACGACGTCACTGCTGTGGCAAGTGCGGATCAAGCCATCGATCAGCTATCGAGGGATGCGGAGTACGATCTCGTTCTTTCCGACATCATGATGCCGGGCACCGACGGTCTGTGCTTGCTTGACCGGATCACAACCGACTTCCCCAGCACGCCGGTCATCCTGATCACCGCCGTGCACGATGTCCATATCGCGACAGGTGCGTTTCGGCGCGGCGCAGTCGACTTCCTGTTGAAGCCCTTTGAGCGAAACAACCTGCTCCATAGAGTAGGACGTTCCCTCGAACGCCAACACGCGGTCAAGCAGAACGCGATCTACCGGCAGAATCTCGAGTTCATGGTAGCTGCGCGGACAAAACGTCTGCGATCGATCATGGTCGACCTCGACAAAAGCTACGACACGACGCTGGAGGCGATGGGCGACGCTCTGGATTTGCGCGATGAGGAGACCGAGGGCCACTCGCGGCGAGTCACAGCGTACAGCATCGAACTCGCGCGCGCGGTGGGCTTGGGCACCGACGACTTGCGGCTGATCGCACGCGGCGCATTTCTGCACGACATCGGAAAGATCGCCACGCCCGACCAAATCCTGCTCAAGCCCGGTAAGCTCGACGACCAGGAGATGGAGGTCATGCGCCGGCACTGCACCCAGGGCTACGAGATCGTCCGAAAGATTCCTTTCTTGAAAGATGCTGCGGAAATCGTCTATGCGCATCAGGAACGGTTCGATGGAAAGGGTTACCCACGGGGTCTGAAAGGAGAGGAAATTCCTTTAGGAGCCAGGGTTTTTGCGCTGGCCGACACGATGGATGCGATCACCTCCGACCGGCCTTACAGAAAGGCAACGAGCTTTGAGACGGCGCAGGCCGAAATCGCTCGAGGATCGGGCGGCCAGTTTGACCCCAAAATCGTTGAAGTCTACCTGCGCATTCCGGTCGAGACCTGGAAAGAACTGCGAAGTGAAATCACGAAACTCACGCCGGCCGCGCTTTCGGCGAAGCTCTGGCATCCGGCTGTCGCCTAGCCGAGTCCGGTGGGACGGCCTAAGTGCGATCGATCAATTTCGGGACAGGCGGCTTGAATATCCGCAACATGGAAGGCCGCCGGTATGCTAATATGTATTTCAGTAGAGGGGCCTGAGGAGCTCTTCAAAAGTTTTTGGCAGGTGGGTTGCCAATCCAAGTTGCGTCACTGGCCTCCCGGCACGGACAGAGCATCGAACGTGCCGTCTTTTTTTGCCCGGATGTAGTCCTACCGCAGCTCAGGAACCGACATCTTTCACGGCACCCCCATTTCGCGGTATCGATCCGCTTGCGCCGGCCCACCGACACCCTCCAGGATACAATCGTCCATGATGAGAGACAGGCTGAGGCGGTGGGGTACCTGCATACTTCTGGGCACGGGGACAATCGTAGCTTCGGCGCAATGGTCCAATCCGTCCGAAGACGTTCCGGCGTACCATGCCACTGCACCGGCGAAAGGCCTCCCACCGGTGCTGAGCGGAGACCATCTGACCGGGACGTATTTCACCCATCCGTACCAGGTCGTGTCCTACAAGATGGCGGCAAAGATCCCGGCAGTGCTCCACCAGATACCGTGTTACTGCCGCTGCGACCGTGCGCTCGGGCACAAAAGTTTGCACAGCTGCTTTGAAGGAACGCACGGAGCGGCGTGCTCGACGTGCATGCGTGAGGCGGTGTTCGCGTACGAACAGACGAAACTGGGGAAAAAGCCGGCCGAGATTCGGGCAGCGATCGAACGCGGCGAGTGGCAGAGCGTGGATC
>CAXUIB010000049.1:0-4265 GCA_964250945.1 uncultured Acidobacteriaceae bacterium | reverse complement strand
CTTCTGAACGCGTCACTATAGGCGCGGTATACTAACCGAAGATCTTTGCAGCGCCAGAGCAAGGTTGGTGCCAGCTCCACACTGGGGGCGTCACGGCTTCGACGGGATTGCTTGTGGCAGAGAGGCATGCCGGGGTGTGGACACCCGTAATCGCTCACAAAACTATAAGTGCCGAACCTCAATTCGCGCTTGCTGCCTAATTAATTAGGTAGCCGATGGCTCGATCTTCGCCTACGGGCTCGAACCCATCGTCGCACAGTAGGCTGGTCTTCCCTGCTCCGTCTGCGCGGGTGTGGACGAGACCGATCAGACTGGTCGCCACCGCATCTTCGCCCGTTCCGAGCGGTGGTGACGAGACAAAAGCGAACCGGGAAAAGCATGAAAGCTCTCTGTTGGAAGTTTTTTCGGACGCGGGTTCGACTCCCGCCGCCTCCACCACCTCTAACTCTCCTTACCATCAACGAATGACCGAAGAAACGCTCTAGTCCTGTGCCTATTTTGTGACACTCGATCTGTGCCCCGACGAGGTACGGAAAGCGCCGGCCAGATAGGCTTTTTGCGAAGATTCGCAGTCAGAACCTGTAATGGGCGGAGAACTGCAGACGCCGTTCGACGGAGCGCACGCCCTGGTTCGAAACGTTGCCGAAGCTGGTGTCTGTGATTCCGGTATCCGGGTTGCCGTAGCTGACGATATTGAACGTATTGAAGGCGTCGAAGCGGAAGCCGAGGGTTTGTTCGCGGAAGGTGTGGAAGTCTTTGAAGGCGGACATGTCGACGTTGAGGTATCCGGGGCCCCGTACGTTGCCGTTTCTGGCGGTGCCGAAGGTGTTGTCGGCGGGAGTTCCGAAGGCGCACGTGCCGTCGTCGACGCCTGCGGTGCTGCAGGGGGTTGCGGAGGGGTCGGTGCCGAACCAGTGGTCGTGGGTGCGGTTGCGGATTTTGAGTGGGCGGTACTGATTTGGGCGGGAGGCGCCGTAGCTGTTGGAGTTGTTGCCGGGGCCGGTGATGGTTTCGGGGAAGCCGGTGTAGGCGACGCCGGCGACGGCGACTCTCCAGCCGCCGATGGCGTCGTCGACGAGGCGGTTGGCGCCGGAGAGGAAGGGCTTTCCGCGGCCGACGGGAAGGGCGTAGACGCCTGTGCCGCTGAGGTTGTGGCGAACGTCGTATCCGGCGGGGCCCCAATCGGCGGCGCTGTCGTAGTAGTTCTGGAAGGCTCCGGAGAAGCCGTTGACGTTGAGGGCATAGTTGCCCAGGCTGTTGGTGAGGGCTTTGGAGTAGGTGTAGTTGAGGGTGAACTCGAGGCCGTGGCTGGAGCGTTGGCGAAGGACGGCCTGGAGCGCGTTGTAGTTCATGGCGGCGCGGGACTCGGTGATGAGAAGCATTCCGGGACCGATGCTGACCGAGGGGTCGATGGCGTTTATGCCGATGTATTTGTTGTTGTAGTAGGGGGCGGATGTGGGGTCGCCGTTGACGCGGAATTGGTTGAGGTTTCCGTAGTCCTCGATGTGCTGGCCTTGTTCGCCGAGGTAGCCGACCTGCAAGGACAGGGTGCGAGTGACGGCGTATTCGGTGGTGAGGCTCCATTCCTGCACGTACGCGGGCTGGATGTTTTTGGGGTACACGTTGAAGGTGCCGCCGTATTGGGTGGTGCCTCCGGTGAAGCCTTGCTCGGCGGTGCGGGGTGTGCCGCCGTTGCCGGCGGTGGGTGTGATGGTCGTGACGCTGACGGCCTGGATGAAGGGTGTGATGGAGGTGAGGCGCTGATTGGAGGAGTTGCCCTCGTAGAAGCTGGTGGCGCCGTATCCACCGCGGAGGACGAAGCGATTGTTGGCCTGGTAGGCGAAGCCGAGGCGCGGCATGATCTGTTTGAAGTTGCCGTCGTAGCAGGCGCGGTTGCTGCAGAGACCCGATCCCGCCGGCGCTCCGGTGGGGACCTTCGCGGCGTAGAGTACCTGGCCGGTGCTGATATCGATATTGCCGGTTTTGTTGTTGGATTCGATCCAGGGCTGGTCGTATTCGTAGCGGACGCCGAAGTTGAGCGTTAGATTGGGCAGGACCTTGAAGTCGTCGGAGAGGAAGCCCGCGGTTCGCCATTGCCGCTGGCCTACGTTGACGCTGGAGAGGGTAGCGGCCGCGGATTGGACGCGATCGAGCACGAAGTCGGCGCCACCGTAGCCTCCACCGTCGGAAGCGGACGGGTTCCGCGTGAACGAGCCGTCGTAGGTCATGGATCCGAGGTAGCCGTTGTTGTTGCTGGTCGGGTAGTTGTTTTGATAGCGCAGGGCCTGGATGCCCATGGTGAGGACATGTCTGCCGCGCTGCCACGTGAGGTTATCGATATAGCTGAAGGTGTTGTCGATGAGGCCGCCGTCTTGGGCAGTGGTTCCGACGCCGCTGAGGCCGGAGATGCCTTGAAAGGTGAAGCCGTTGTAGGCCTGATTGGGAAAGGAGATGCCGACCCTGGCGTTGCCGCCGGTTCCGAACTGGCCGGTGGGGTCCTGGGGAAGGCCCTGATTCCAGGTGGTGCGGGTGAAGCCGAGGCGGCCGGAGTTGACGATGGAGGGCGAGAAGATGTGCACCCAATTGGCGCCGGTGACCTTGGTGGGATAGAGGTTGACGCCGGGGAAGCTGATGGCCAGCAGCGCGGTCGAACCGTCGTAGGCGGTCTACATGGAGTAGAAGGCGGTGATCTTGTCGGAGGGGGGGGGAGCGTATTCGATTTTGATGTCGCCCTGATTGTTGGCTTTGTAGCTGCGGGTGGGGCCCTGGTAGTTGTTGTTGACGATGTTGTCGGAGGGTGTTGCGTTGGGGAGCGGGTAGAGTTCTGGGTGGGCGAACAGGAATTTTGCGACGGGGTTGTTGATCGGAACGCCTTTGTTGCCGACAAAGGGAGCGAAGCCGTTCTCGGGGTCATACAGCTGGATGGGATTGTCGGCGGTGAGGAGCGCGGAGAAATCGCCATTGCGCATGGCCGGGGAAAAGACGCTGGCCTGGGACGTTCCACCCTGGTGAAAGCGTGAACCGAGATAGTCGACGAAGAAGAAGAGTTTGTCGCGTTTGATGGGGCCGCCGAGGGTGCCGCCGAATTGCGCCTGTGAGTAGGGGTCGATGGGAATGGTCGGGATGGCGTGCTTGTGGCCGTACGAGTTGGCGTTGACTCGGTAGTCCTGGAGGTAGCCGTAGGCGGAGCCGTGGAAGGCATTGGTGCCGCTCTTCAGAATGCTGACGATGCCGCCGCCGTTCACGTTGCCGTAATCTGCCGGGGAGTTGGCGGTGAGGACCTTGATCTCCTGGAGGGATTCGGGCGCAGGGCTGTAGGAGATGAGGTTGTTAAAGGTTTCGTTGATGTCGATGCCGTCGAGGGTGTAGTTGTTGGCCTGGGCGCGGTTTCCGTTCAGGTTGACGGAGTCGGTGTAGTAGGTGCTGCGTTCGATGCCGGTGGTTCCGCCGGTGCCTGCGGTGCTTACGGAGCCGGGCACATAGAGGGTGAGGGCGGAGAAGTCGAGTCCGTTGAGCGGGACGTTTTCGATGGTGGTTGCGGTGAAGGTGCTGCTGAGAGTTGCGTCGTTGGTATTGAGGATGGGCGCGGCCTCGGAGACCTCGACGGTGGTCGAGGCGGTGCCGACGGCCAGCTTTATGTTGAATGTGGCGGTTTGGAGGGCTTCCAGATGGAAGGCCGGTACGGTTTGGCTGGCGAATCCAACGGCGTCGATGGCGAGCTGGTAGCGGCCGACAGGCAGAAAGCTGATGCGGTAGAGGCCGGCTGCGTCGGCGGTCGCGGTGGAGTCGACGCCGGTATCGACGTTGTGCGCGACGACGGTTGCGCCGGGGAGGAGAGATCCGCTCGGATCGGTGATGATGCCGGTGACGGCGCCGGTGACGGTCTGCGCGGGGGCGGGAGCGACACACAGCAACACGGCCAGGAGAGAGCAAACCAGTAACTTCGGGAAATCCGTCTTCAATGCGACCTCGCCAGTTTCGTCGTCACCGCTAGTAAGTATCAGATAAGCATAGGCTATCCGATCGGCGCGTCTATGAGAAAAGGGGAGGTTTTAGATCGTGGATGGGACGGTTTTTATGCGGTCGGCGAAGGCGGCTAGATCTGCATCGCGAGCGCCGGGAGGCCGGATACCAGAGAGAGACGCAAGGCAGAGGAGGGTTTCATGGGAGACCTTTTTGGTGTGGGGTTCGTCGCGTTGTTGTGGGTACGTTGTTGTGGGTAAGGGTTAGTCGCGGAACCAGAGAGTGACTTTGCGGGTGTGGGT
>CAXUIB010000048.1:11613-13739 GCA_964250945.1 uncultured Acidobacteriaceae bacterium | reverse complement strand
CGCGGGGTATCAACACGGTGCGGGGGATGAATGGGGGCGGGGGGATGAGTGGGGAGAAGGCGGCTCGGCCGGCTCCGCGGTCGGCGTGATTTTTTGAGGGAGGACGAGAATCCGCGGGCGGATGTTGATGGGACGGTTGAGTGGGATTGTTTGTGTTGCGTGGCGGACTTCGGCACAGGCTACCTGCGGGGGCCAAGCGCCATCCCATAGCCATCACTCTCAGGCGACCTGACGTTGCGTGTGGATCGGGGACGTTGAAACGGAGATGGGATGGAGGTACTACCGATGGCCGCAGCAAGCGGAGTTGGCCTGGTGACGCCGAAAGAGGCGTTTCCGATGGGCGCGGGAAAGGGGGCGCACTATGTGGCGCTACCCGAGACGAAGGATGGTGGGGTTGTGACGGGGCATGCGCTCGAGACGATTCTGGTGGAGCCGAAGGCGCTGTATGCGTTGTGGAAAGAGGTTGAGTCGTTTCCGCGATGGCAGGAGTTTGTGGTTTCGGTGACGCGGAAGGATGACAAGGTGAGCCACTGGGTGATGGGCGATCCGACGGAGGGGAGCGGAAAGCGGATGGAGTTCGACTCGGAGATTACGGAGGATATTCCGGGCGAGAAGATTGCGTGGCGATCTATTTCGGGCGTGGTGCACCAGGTGGGGGAGGTGCGGTTTGAGAAGACGAGCCGAGGGACGCGCGTGACGTTGATCCAGACGGTGAAGGTGCCGGGTGGACAGCTGGGGAACGCGGTTGCGGCGATGGCGGTGCGGAGTCCGCAGCAGATTGTGATTGAGAATTTGCGGCACTTCAAGCAGCTGGCGGAGAGTGGAGAGATTCCGTCGGTGGAGGGTCAGCCGCACGGTCCGCGAGGGGCGAGCGGGGCGGTGAAGAGCTGGATGTATGGGGAGACGAATCCGACGCCTCCGGGGACGAGCAGCGAGGCCTGAGTTGCGTGCGGTTTTGCTGGTCGGGATGGCGTTTTTTGGCGATGTGAGCGTGAGACTGGGCCCGGGATGGGCCAGGATTGAGATGAGGGTATGAAGGCTGTTTGCTGGATGGGCAAGAGCAATGTTGAGGTGCACGAGGTCGCGGACCCGAAGATTATCAACCCGCACGATGCGATTTTGCGGATCACGCGGACGGCGATCTGCGGGAGCGATCTTCACCTGTATGACGGGTATATTCCGACGATGGAGTCGGGCGACATTCTTGGGCACGAGTTCATGGGGATCGTCGAGGAGGTCGGGAGCGAGGTCAAGAATCTGAAGCGCGGCGACCGCGTGGTGGTTCCGTTTACGATTGCGTGCGGTAGTTGCATGTTCTGTCAGAAGGATCTTTGGAGCCTGTGCGACAACACGAACCCGAACGCGCATATTGCCGAGAAGATGTATGGGTATTCGGGATCGGCGCTGTTTGGGTATTCGCATATTTACGGGGGGTATGCGGGCGGGCAGGCGCAGTATGTGCGAGTTCCATTTGCGGATGTCGGACCGATCAAGATTGAGAGTGACATTCCGGACGAGAAGGTGTTGTTTTTGTCGGACATTTATCCGACGGGGTACCAGGGCGCGGAGAACTGCAATATTCAGCCGGGCGAGACGGTCGCGGTGTGGGGATGCGGGCCGGTGGGTCTGTTTGCGATTGCGAGCGCGTACATGCTGGGCGCGGAGAAGGTGATTGCGATCGACCGGTTTCCGGAGCGGCTGGCGCTGGCTCGGGATTTTTGCGGGGCGACGACGATTGACTACAGCGAGGATGGGGTTCTGGTGGTCGAGGCGCTGCGCGACCTGACGGGCGGGATTGGGCCGGATGCGTGCATTGACGCGGTGGGGATGGAGGCGCATTCGTCGACGGCGGTGGGGCTTTACGACAAGGTGGAGCAGGCCCTGATGATGGAGACGGCCCGGCCGTTTGTGTTGCGGCAGGCGATTCAGGCGATACGCAAGGGAGGGACGCTGTCGATTCCGGGCGTGTATGGGGGTGTGCTGGACAAGGTGAACTTCGGCGCGGCGTTTGGCAAGGGCGTGAATATGGCGATGGGTCAGACAAACATGATGAAGTATCTGAAGCCGTTGCTGGCGAGTGTGGAAGAGGGCAAGATCGATCCGAGCTTTTTGATTTCGCACCGGGT
>CAXUIB010000048.1:0-11513 GCA_964250945.1 uncultured Acidobacteriaceae bacterium | reverse complement strand
CTTATGCTCGGCTCCAGTGGCGATTTCAACCAAGGGTGTTTCCGTGAGCAGGCCGGATCCGGAGCGTCTGGTTTCGGCGGGACGGGTGGAGGAGGACGCGGCGTTTGAGCTGAAGCTGCGGCCGACGCAGCTGCGGGAGTTTATCGGGCAGGAGCGGGCGAAGGAGCAGCTGGCGATTGCGCTTGAGGCGGCGCGGTCGCGGGGTGAGGCGCTCGACCATGTGTTGTTGTTTGGGCCGCCCGGGTTGGGAAAGACGACGCTGGCGACGATTATCGCGAATGAACTGGGGGTGGGGTTTCAGCAGACTTCGGGGCCGGCGCTGCAGATTCAGGGGGATCTGACGGCGATCCTGACGAATGTGCGGGATCGGCAGGTCTTGTTTCTGGACGAGATCCATCGCCTGCAGCCGGTGCTCGAGGAGAAGCTGTATACGGCGCTCGAGGACTACAAGCTGGACATCATGATTGGGCAGGGGCCGGCGGCGCGGACGCACGTGATGGAGATCAAGCCGTTTACGTTTGTGGCGGCGACGACCCGGCCGGGGCTGCTGTCGTCTCCGTTACGATCGCGCTTTGGGATTCTGTTGCGGCTGGAGTTTTACACCGACGATGAGTTGCGGTATGTGGTAGAGCGGTCGGCGGAGGTGTTGGGGGTTCCGATTGACCGGGATGGAGCGGCGGAGATTGCGATGCGATCGCGGGGAACGCCGCGGATTGCAAACCGGCTCCTGCGGCGCGTGCGGGACTATGCGCAGGTGCGGGCGCAAGGGGTGATTGACCGGCCGACGGCCGAGGCGGCGTTGAAGCTGCTGGAGGTGGACGCGCACGGGTTTGACGAGCTGGATCGACGGCTTTTGCGGACGATTATTGAGAAGTATGACGGTGGGCCGGTGGGTTTGAACACGCTGGCGGCGGCGCTGGCGGAGGAGCAGGATGCGTTGGAGGAGGTGTACGAGCCGTTTTTGATTCAGATTGGGTTTCTGGATCGGACGCCTCGGGGCCGGGTGGCGACGCGGCTGGCGTATGAGCATTTGGGGATTGAGCAGCCGCGGAGGCGGACGCTGTTCGATTAGGGCTCGGCCGAACTACTGCGTGAGGGGCAGGCTGAAGGTGAAGACGGAGCCGTGGTCGGGCTGGCTGGTGACGGTGATGGTGCCGTGGTGGGACTCGACGATGGCTCGGCTGATGGCGAGACCCATGCCGGTGCCTGAGGTGGTGCTGCCGTGGGCGCGGGAGCGGTAGAGGCGGTCGAAGATGAGGGACTGTTCGGCGGGATCGATGCCGATGCCGCGGTCTGCGACGCTGATGGCGACGGCGCCGTCTTTTTGCTCGGCGGAGATGAAGATGGGGGATGCGGGTTTGGAGTATTTCGCTGCGTTTTCAAGGAGATTGCAGAGCACTTTGCAGATCATTTCGGAGTCGGCGGCCACCGTGGGAAGGTTGCTGAGTCTGACGGTGATGGGGTGGTTTGCACGGACGGCGCCGCAGGTTTCGAGAGCGGATTCGACGAGGTCGGGGACGGCAATGGGAGTGAAGTTCATGTGCACCTCCTGGGCTTCGATCTGCGCCATTTCGACGGCCTGACTGACGAGTCGGTTGAGCCGGTCGCTTTCTTCGTCGATGATGGTGAGGAGTTCGCGGCGGTCGGCGAAATTAACGTTGTCGCTGGCGAGGAGGGTGGTGGCGGCGCCTTTGATGGAGGTGAGCGGGGTTCGGAGCTCGTGGGTGATGGAGTCGAGGATCAGTGTGCGAAGGCGTTCACTTTCCTTGTTGGCCTCGTTTTTCGCAACATCTTCGAGGGCCTGTGCGCGGTCGAGAGCGATGGAAACGAGGCCGCCGATGGCGCGGTAGCTTTGTGCGGAGAGGCGGACCTTTTGTAGAAGGAGGAGTCCGCGGGGGCGGACGCCCGCGCGAAGGGGGATGCGGGTCTCGCCGTCAGGGGTGTCTTCCGGCCCGGGGAGGCTGAGAGCGAGTTGGCGGAAGTGGGGGATTTCAATGTTTGCGGCGCGCTCGACGCCGGCCTGGTAGACGCGATCTCCGGCGAGGAGGTAAAGCACGACGGACTCGGCCGCGGCGGAGGTGCGGATGAGGTTGGGCAGGGCGTTGACGAGGGCGGCGATGTTTTCGGTTTGGAGGAGTTCTCGGCTGAGGGTGAAGAGGACTTCGAGTTCGCGCTGACGGTTTCGCGCACCGTGGGCTTCGTCGCGGGCTTTTTGCGAGAGTCGGCTGCCGATGAGGCTGGTGGCGAGGAAGGCGAAGAGGGCGAGCCAGTTTTGCGGGTCGGCGATGGTGAAGGTTCCGATGGGCGGGAGGAAGTAGAAGTTATAGAGGGCGGTTGCTACGATCGAGACGGCGACGGAGATGCGGAGGCTCCAGCGGGCGGCGAGGAGGAGGATAAAGAGGAGAAGGGTGAGAGCGACGGTGGTCGGATTGACGTGGAGCCAGCGGCGGTAGAGAAGTACAATTCCGGCGAGAGCGCAAAACGCCAGCACCCAACGGGTGATTGCAACAAAGCGCCGCGAGTTCATAGGAGGTATTTTACGTCGTGTCGGAGATGCGAGAGGACGTACGGAAGACTCCGGAGGACTGGCTGCTGGCGAGCCAGCCGGAGGACAGGCGCGGCCGGCTAAAGATTTTCCTGGGGTATGCTCCGGGGGTGGGAAAGACGTACAGCATGTTGAGCGAGGGCATCCGGCGGCGGAGTCGCGGCGAAGATGTTGTGGCCGGCATTGTGGAGACACATGGTCGCGTGGGGACGGGAGAGCTTGCCGGAAAGCTGGAGCAGGTGGCGCGGCGCGAGGTGGAATACAAGGGGACGCTGTTTTCCGAGATGGACGTGGATGCGATTTTGAAGCGAGCGCCCCAGGTGGCGCTGGTGGATGAGCTGGCGCATACGAACATCGAGGGAAGCCGGTTTCCCAAGCGTTGGGAAGACGTTCTTTTGCTGCTGGATAATGGGATCGATGTGTTGAGCACGATCAATATCCAGCATGTGGAGAGCCTTTCGCCGCGGGTGCAGGCGCTGACCGGAATCGGTGTTCGCGAGCAGGTGCCGGACTGGGTGTTGGACCGGGCAGACGAGATTGTGATCAGCGATCTGACGCCCGAGGCCTTGGTGACGCGGATGCGGCGCGGGGATATTTACCCGAGTGAGCGTGTGGAGCGATCGCTGGCGAACTTCTTTCGGCGTGGGAACCTGATTGCCTTGCGCGAGATGGCGTTGCAGCGGGTGACGCGAGCGGTGGACCGGACGCTGGACGACTATGTGAAGCGCAAGCGTCTGGGGTCGCAGTGGACGGTCGCGGAGAAGGTTGCAGTGTGCATCAGTTCAAACGCACAGGCGCGGGACTTGATTGCTCGAGGGGCGCGTCTGGCCGAGGCGTTGAGTGCGGAGTTGTATGTTCTGCACGTCACCAGCGATCGCGATCGGGAGCCGGAGCGGAAGCGCGCCCTCGAGACGAGTGTGCAGCTGGCTCGCAACCTGGGGGCCCAGATTGTGAACCTGGATGGGAGCGACACGGCGCGGACGACGGCGCGGTACATCCGGGATCATCGGATGACGCAGGCGATCGTCGGCCGATCGGCGACGCACGGTTTGCGGTCGTATCTTTATTATTTTGCCTTGCAGAAGTTTATGGCGGAGGCGCCGCATATTGATTTGCATATTGTGACGCAGGAGGCCCATTGAAGCGTATTTTGGTGGTCGACGATGAGCGGCAGATTACGCGGATGCTGCGGACGTCGTTGCAGAGCAGCGGATATGCGGTTTCCGTTGCGAACAATGGGATGGAGGGGTTCGAGTGCTTTGAGACGGAGGAGCCGGACCTGATTATCACGGATCTGGCGATGCCGGAGATGAACGGTCTGGAGTTGACAGAGGCGGTGCGGAGGGTGGCGAGGACGCCGATTATTGTGCTGAGCGTGCGCGACACCGAGGCGATGAAGGTGACGGCGCTGGACGAGGGTGCGGACGATTATCTGACGAAGCCGTTCAGCATGCCGGAGTTGCTGGCGCGGGTGAGAGTGCAGCTGCGGCGGGCGGAGACCCCCGAACCCGCGGAGGCGCGTATGGAACTGGGGGACTTTGTGATTGACGTGGATGCGCACTCGGTTCAGGTGCGTGGACAGCCTGTGCACCTGACGCCCAAGGAGTTCGATCTATTGCTTTTGCTGGCGCGCAATCGGCAGCGTGTGTTGACCCACAAGGTGATGCTGCGGGCGATTTGGGGGTCGCCCGGCGAGGCACAGCCGGAGTACTTGCGTGTGCTGGTCGCCCAGCTGCGCAAAAAGATTGAGCGTGGCGAGGGGGAACGATACGTTCAGAGCGTGCCTTGGGTGGGATACCGGTTTCAGCCTGGCACGGAGGAAGGCGGCGAGGCGGAACTTACAACTTTTTGATGCTTTCTTGGCGGACTTTCTATGGACTTAGCCTTTCTACTAGGAGGGAGGTCGAATGGAAATGTCTTGCCGTCGCATATTTGCCGCAGTGTTCTGGTGTATTTTCTCCACGCTTTTCCTGCTTAGGGCAGTTCCAGCCCAAGATGCAGTCGCCGATACGGAGTCGAAAGCAGGAGTTCCGGCCGGTTCAGAGGGAAAGCCGGAGAGCTCGGCGGCGCAGCCAATTGGGTCCTCCGAGATCGCCCAGACTTCCACGAAGGGCGAGCAGAGCTCGCCTAGCACACAGAAGGGCGAGCAGAGCTCGCCAAGCACACAGAAGGCCGAGCAGAGCTCGCCTAGCCCACCGACGACAACGCCTGTCGTGCCTGAGGCTCCGGCGAGCGAAGAGTTCTTTGAGCGCTGGGGACGTGCGTACCTTGCCGACTGGACTGGCAACTCGCCTGGAACCGCGGTTCCACAGCAGCCGCGTCGCGGCACGCCGCCGCCGATATCGTCACCGCCGTTTCCCTCGTCGGACTGGCCGATCGGCGGAACTCCTGTGATTGGCGCGCCTGATACGCAGACCTACCCGCTCATGCAGGCGATCAACGGGAACAAGGGTGTCAATAAGATCTTCGGCTGGATTGAGGTTGGAGCGAACGGTTCGACGAACAATAAGGGCAATGCCGCAAAGGGAATACCTTCCAACGCTCCCGCTGCCTATGACGTATACCCCAATACGGTGCAGTTGGACCAGGCTGCACTCTACTTTCAAAGGTTGGAGAACACGGCCCAGACTGAACATGTGGACTGGGGCTACCAGCTGACGCTCTTATACGGCGTGGACTATCGGTTTACTACGGCCAAGGGCATCTTTAGCCAACAACTGCTGGTGAAAAACTCGCAATACGGCTTTGATCCTGTAATGTTTTATGTCGACGGTTACTTTCCGCACGTAGCGAAGGGCATGGTGCTGCGGGTTGGACGGTACATATCGCTGCCAGACATCGAAGCGCAACTGGCGCCGAACAACTACACCTATTCGCATTCCATTCTTTACACGTATGACTGCTACACGCAGACGGGCGCGAACGCGACCGTCAAATTCAGCGATCATGTCACCGTTCAGGGCGGCATCTCTGCAAGCTGTGACGTTGCGCCATGGACCACCGATGCGAAGCTGACCGGGAACGTGTGCGTGATTTATACATGGTCGAACGGCGGCAACGCGGTGAATACCTGTGACAACACCATCAACGACGGAAAGTATGCGTACAACAATCTAACCGCCTACTACGTTACGTGGTATCACCGCATCAACGCGCACTGGCACACGGATACTGAGACCTGGTATCAATACATGCGACGGACGCCTAACATGTACTGGTACAACTCAGGAGGGCTTTACGCGAAGACCGCCACGACACCGTATCCAGAGACCAACGGCGCCGGCAGCGCCCTGAATTTTGGGGCTGTGTGTCAGGATCCGCGCCTCCCTGCGGCGCAACAGTCATCCCGTTGCTTTGCGCCGGACTGGGCCATTACGAACTACGTAGAGCATGACTTCGCGAAAAACAAGGCGTCGTTAAACATCCGCAATGAGTTTGTGTACGACATCAAGGGCCAGCGTACCGGTACGCCGGCGAAGTATGAAGAGCATATGGTTGGCTTCGATTTCTGGGCGGGCTCGACGGTTACCTTTCGCCCGGAGCTCAGCTATATGAAGTGCTACAGCACCTATAAGACACTGGACGGCCGCCCCGTCTCCTGCACGAACATCGCTGCAGGTTCTTCGATTGCGAGTGATGAAGCAGTAGGTCTGAACGGACCGAGTGCTGCGATTCCTACGGGTCTGGGCAAAACACAGTACCTGACGTTTGCCGCTGACCTGATCTGGCACTTCTAAAGGCGTTAGAGGCTCAGGGCCAGACAAGAGGCCCTGAGCCGTTGGTACGGTCCGTCGCGGAGGCGAGACGATGTTGGATGTGATATCGATCGTTGTTCTGGGTTTTATGTTCGCCGTCGGCTTTGCGTATGTGCGTGGATGCGATGGTTTGAGGGGGAGACACTCGTGATTCTGAATGTAGTTCTCCTGGTTATCTCAGCTTTGCTGATGATCTATCTGGTTTACGCTTTGCTTCGTCCGGAGAAGTTTTAGTTATGTCTCTCAATGGTTGGCTTCAGATCGGCTTGTTTATCGCAGTGATTTTGTTGTTGGCGAAGCCGATGGGTAGTTACATGACGCGGGTGTTTGAGCGGCGTCGAACGTATCTCGATCCGGTGCTTGTGCCCTGTGAGCGCCTCCTGTATCGACTGACGGGCGTGAAGGCGGACGAGGAGATGCGCTGGACCGAGTACGTCTCGGCGATGCTGATCTTCAGCGCGGTGACGTTGCTCCTGACGTACGTGGTGGAGCGGCTGCAGCGTGTTTTGCCGCTAAACCCGCAGCATCTTCCGGGCGTCGAGCCGGTCTTGGCGCTGAACACGGCGATCTCGTTTACGACGAACACGAACTGGCAGTCGTATGTGCCTGAGTCGACGATGAGCTATCTCACGCAGATGCTGGGGCTGGCGACGCACAATTTCTGGTCGGCTGCTGTAGGCCTGGCGCTGGCGGTTGCGTTTATTCGGGGGATTGCGCGGCGGGAGATGAAGACGCTCGGCAACTTCTGGGTGGACCTGACGCGGGGCACGATGTGGGTTCTCTTGCCGATTTCGATCGTGTTTGCGCTGGTGTTGGTGTCGCAGGGGGTGGTGCAGAACTTCAGCGGCTACAGCACGGTGAAGCTGGTGGAGGCGCAGAAGGTAACGGGCACGGACGGCAAGACGACGGACGTGACCACGCAGACGATCGCGCAGGGGCCGGTGGCCTCGCAGGAGGCGATCAAGATGCTGGGGACGAACGGGGGCGGCTTCTTCAACACCAACAGCGCGCATCCGTTTGAGAATCCGACGCCGCTTGCGAACTTCCTGGAGATGCTTTCAATCTTCCTAATTCCTGCCGGCCTGGCGATTACGTTGGGGCAGATGGTGGGTTCGCCGAAGCATGGATGGGCGGTGCTGGCGGCCATGGTGGTCTTGTGGTTTGCGGGCACGTTGACGACGTATTGGGCGGAGTCGCATGGGAACCCGCTGATGCACGGTGTGGACGCGCGGGTGTCGGCAACGCAGAGCGGCGGGAATATGGAGGGCAAGGAGGTGCGGTTCGGGATTGCGAACTCGGCCTTGTTTGCGACCGCGACGACGGACGCGAGCTGCGGCGCCGTGAACGGCATGCATGACAGCTTTATGCCTTTGGGCGGCATGGTGCCGATGGTCAACATCCTGCTGGGCGAGGTGGTGTTTGGCGGCGTTGGAGCGGGGCTCTACGGCATGCTGGTGTTTGTGGTCATGTCGGTATTTATCGCGGGTCTTATGGTGGGCCGTACGCCGGAGTACCTCGGCAAGAAGATTGAAGCGTACGACGTACAGATGGCGATGCTGTACTTGCTGATCTTTCCGCTGCTGATTTTGGGATTTGCGGCGGTGACGATCCTGATGCCGAACCTGGGGCTGTCGAGTTTGCTGAACCACGGGCCGCATGGGTTGAGCGAGATCTTGTATGCGTATACGTCTGCGACCGGCAACAACGGGTCGGCGTTTGCTGGGTTGAATGCGAACACGCACTGGTACAACTTTTCACTTGCATTTGCGATGTTTTTCGGGCGGTTCTTGATGATTGTGCCGATGCTGGCGATCGCCGGCAACCTGGCGGGCAAGAAGATCGTTCCGGCTTCGGCGGGTACGTTTCCGGTGACGACGCCGTTGTTTACGGTGTTGCTGACGGGTGTGATTTTGATTGTGGGCGCGCTTACCTTTTTCCCTGTGCTGTCGCTGGGGCCGGTGCTGGAGCACCTGGTGATGCGCGCCGGCCAGACCTTCTAAGCGCTTGCCCTAGCCGAGCAGATTTTTTACGAAAGAAGAGACACACGAAATGGCAACACGACGATCGTTGTTCGACCAAAAGATTATGCGCCGCGCCGCGGTCGACGCTCTGCGGAAGCTGAATCCGCGCGTGATGATGAAGAACCCGGTGATGTTTGTGGTGGAGATCGGCAGCGTCTTGACGACGGTGCTCTTGCTCCTCGATCTGGCGACGCATCACGGTCACTTCCGCTTTGATTTGCAGATCACCTTGTGGCTGTGGTTTACGGTCTTGTTTGCGAACTTTGCCGAGGCGATGGCGGAGGGTCGGGGCAAGGCGCAGGCGGACGCATTGCGACAGGCGAAGTCTGAGACGACGGCGTACCGGCTGAGCAAGTCGGGGGAGACCGAGGAGGTGCCGAGCTCGCAGCTGCGGGTGGACGATGTGGTTCGGGTGACGGCGGGGCAGATGATCCCCGGGGACGGCGAGGTGGTGGAGGGCGTGGCGTCGGTGGACGAGTCGGCGATCACGGGCGAGTCGGCGCCTGTGATTCGCGAGGCGGGCGGAGACCGGTCGGCGGTGACGGGCGGAACGCGCGTGCTGTCGGACGTGATTACGGTTCGCGTGACTTCGAATCCAGGCGAGACGTTCTTGGACCGCATGATTGCGTTGGTCGAGGGCGCGGAGCGGCAAAAGACGCCGAACGAGATTGCGTTGAACATTCTCTTGGCGGGATTGACGATTATTTTTCTCTTGGCAGTGGTGACGTTGCAGCCGTTTGCGATTTACTCGGGCGCGCCGCAGACGGTGTTTGTGCTGATTTCGCTGTTGGTGTGTCTGATTCCGACGACGATCGGCGGCCTGCTATCGGCAATCGGAATTGCGGGCATGGACCGTCTGGTGCAGCACAATGTCCTGGCGACCTCCGGACGTGCGGTGGAGGCGGCGGGGGACGTGAACACGCTGTTGCTGGACAAGACGGGAACGATCACGATCGGGAATCGGCAGGCGGCGGAGTTTCTAGCGGCGCCGGGGGTGTCGGCGGAGCAGCTGGCGGATGCGGCGCAGCTCTCGTCCTTGTCGGACGAGACGCCGGAGGGCCGATCGATTGTGGTGCTGGCGAAGGAGAAGTACAACCTGCGTGGGCGAGAGCTGGGACAGTTGAATGCGGAGTTTGTACCCTTTTCGGCGACGACGCGGATGAGCGGGATCGAGGTGGATGGGCGATCGATCCGCAAAGGTGCGGCCGATGCGATTGCGCGGTATTTGCAAGAGCACGGGTCGCAGATGCCGGACGCGGTGCGCGGATCGGTGGAGGAGATTGCGCGCAAGGGTGGAACGCCTCTGGTGGTGGCCGAGAACGGCCGGGCGCTGGGGGTGATTTACCTGAAGGATGTGGTGAAGGGCGGGATGAAGGAGCGGTTTGAACAGCTGCGCGCGATGGGCATACGAACGGTGATGATCACGGGCGACAATCCGCTGACGGCGGCGGCGATTGCGCGCGAGGCCGGGGTGGACGATTTTCTTGCCGAGGCCAAGCCCAAGGACAAGATGGATCTGATCCGGCGCGAGCAGGCGGACGGCAAGCTGGTGGCGATGACGGGGGATGGGACGAACGACGCTCCGGCGCTGGCGCAGGCCGACGTAGGCGTGGCGATGAACTCCGGCACGCAGGCGGCGAAAGAGGCGGGCAACATGGTCGACCTGGACTCGAACCCGACCAAATTGATTGAGATTGTCGGGATTGGGAAGCAGCTCTTGATGACGCGCGGCGCCCTGACGACGTTTTCGATCTCCAACGATGTTGCCAAGTATTTTGCGATTATTCCGGCGATGTTTGCGGGCGCATTTCCGGTCTTGAACGCGCTCAATATTATGCATTTACATAACGCCGAGTCTGCGGTGTTGTCGGCGGTGATCTTCAATGCGTTGATTATTGTCGGCCTGATTCCGCTGGCGCTGCGCGGCGTGGGCTACCGGCCGATGTCGGCCTCGGCCTTGTTGCAGAGGAATTTACTGGTGTACGGGCTGGGCGGCATCATTGTGCCGTTTATCGGGATCAAGCTGCTGGACATGCTGATCTTTGCTCTCCATCTTGCGTAGACAGCTTTTAGCTGGTCGGGTCTGGGAGAAGTTTGGGATGAAGAAACATCTGATGACCGCTTGTTTGTACACCGTTGTGACCGGGCTTGTGCTTGGGATTGGATATCCGCTTTTGATTGCCGGGATCGCGCATCTGTTGATGCCGGGCAAGGCGGCGGGCAGTCTCGTTACGCGCAATGGAGATCTGGTGGGGTCCAGCTTGATTGGCCAGCCGTTTACGGGTGCGGGGTACTTTCATAGCAGGCCGTCGGCGGCGGGAACGGGATACGATGCGGCGGCGTCGTCAGGGTCGAACCTTGCGCCGACAAACAAGACTCTGATCGACCGCGTGGATGCGAGCGTGAAGAGCGAGGGCAATGGGGCGTCGGTGCCGGTGGATCTGGTGACGACATCGGGATCGGGACTTGATCCGGACATTACGCCGGCCGCAGCGCTGTACCAGGTGCATCGGGTGGCTCTGGAGCGTCATCTTTCGGATGCGACGGTTCAGGATCTGGTGCAGAAAAGCACTACGCCTCGGCAATTCGGGTTGTTTGGGGAGGCTCGGGTGAATGTGCTTCGGCTGAATCTTGCGCTGGACGATATGACGGGCGCGGCGCATCGGTGAGGAGCATGACCGACGGAGGGGAAGACAGGGTCCACGGCTTGCGAGGAATGCTAGGCTGAAACGGATGAGGATCTCGCCCGAGAGGCTGGGGCGGAAGTGTGGCGATCTGGCGCCTGGGTGGATCTGGCGGGGTATGCCGGCCGCGGCTGGATCGTGTGTCGGCGGCTGGGGTCTGGCCGGTTTGGCCCTGGCTGGGATGAGTTTGGTTGGGGTGGTGGGATGTGCCAGCCCTGGGCCGCCGCGTCCGCCGTCTCTTTACTTGCCGGCTGTGGTTTCAGACCTCGCTGCCCAGCGCGTGGGGGACGACGTTGTTTTGCGTTGGACCACATCGGCGGAGACGACCGATGGGCTGCCGTTAGGGGACCGGGCGATCACTGCGGAGATCTGTCGTGCGGTGGGGGCGCCGGGACGGGCTCCATGCGTGCCGGTGGCGCGGAAGGCGGTTCATCCTGGACCGAGTTCTGCGACGGATGTGCTGCCGGCGTCGCTGGTTCGGGGAGGTCCGGAGATCTTGGGATATCAG
>CAXUIB010000047.1:0-13956 GCA_964250945.1 uncultured Acidobacteriaceae bacterium | reverse complement strand
CGCGGGGAGCGTGGATTGAAACGCTTAGCCGATACTCCAACGCCAGAATATAGCGCGTCGCTCCCCACGCGGGGAGCGTGGATTGAAACGGCTGCGTGGCAAACCGAGGACTGCTCTCTTCCATCGTCGCTCCCCACGCGGGCGGCGTGGATTGAAACACTGTCACTGTCCAGATTGAGCGTAGGGCAGCATGTCCGCCCTGCGTGGGAGCGACGCCCGCAGCTTCGTCCAGGTAGAGAAGAGCAAACATCTCGTGACGGAAGTCAAATAGCGAAAATCTGAAATCCGACCTGCTGTGCTGCTTTCAAGAGTTGAGCATCGCCCGAGTTGAAGACGCAGGTCTGGACGTTTCCCGAACACCAGATCCGCGCGGCGGCGAGTTGCAGCGCATCGGCGGCTTTCAACGGATAGCTCATCAGAAAGGTCTCTGCCTGGATCGGACCGCTTCCCTGGGTTGCGGCGCCCGCAATCCGCGTCGAAGCTTCTCAAGCCGCGCTCCCGCAAGCTGCGTGTTGCGGGACCGTCAGCTGGCCCATCCTCAAAAGCCGCTCGAAGGCACTGCGCATCTCGACTGGCGTAGCCCACCAGACAGCGATCTCATGCTGCTCAAGTAGCTGCCGGACTGCGGGGCTTGGGTGTTGCTGAACACACAAAGGCACCAGGGCGCTTGTATCCCAAAAGCAGGGATCACCGGCCTGCCCGGCTATCGATTGCGGCTTCAACGGCAATCTCTCGGGAGACGTTGCCCGCACGAGAAAGAAAGAACTGATCCCAGTCCATCTCCTGTTCCGGCATCTTCAACGCTCCGGAAGCGACAAGCTGCGCTTCCTGTTCCCATCCTGAGCCGTGGCGGAAAGCCAAAATACGAGCCACAGGAACGCTGCGGTCCCGGATCACGATCTCCTCTCCGTTCTTCACGTATTGGAGATAACCGCTCAACTGGTTCTTTAGTTCGCCGATGTTCACAGTTCGTATAGGTCGACAACATACTACTTGTTAGCTATAACCTCTTTCTAGCCCGGTGTCGTTGTCGCGTGCGGAGAGGATGACGGCGGCGGCGCGCTGGGATGACTTCCAAGCTTTCGGCGAGGAGCGTGGCCTTGCCGTGGTACAGGTCGATTAGTTCGCTGAGGCTCGTCCGTTGTTCAACCGACCTTTGCCCGGTAGACTTCTGCCCAGACCTCGTGTCCACGTTTGGGCGTAAGTCGCCGGTTCAACAACAGAAGCCGGCCTGCAAGGGTCCTTGTGGCACAAGTGGGCCGCGTTCGTGCTACATTGAATGAGAGGTCTTTATGGGAACCTACGCTGACGCGTCCGCTCCGGTTCGCTCGAAAGGTCGGCATTCCGCCCGTGCAGCGACCTTAAAGCCGACCACCAAATCGCAGCAGGATCCGCTCCGGAATGCCCTCTCGATTGCCGAAAAAAAGGGCCTCCTGAGCGGCCCGAGAACGCTTATGATTCGCGGCCGGATGCCGGAAGGTTTGGTGGCTGAAGCCAAGCGCAAGACCGGCATCACCTCCGACTCTAAACTCCTCGAAACGGCTCTCGCGAACATCGCTGTCGCGGACGATTATACGGTCTGGCTCTTCTCTCAACGCGCCACGGTCGACCCAACTCTCGATCTTGAGTTCTGACGCCTCGATCCAACGTTCCCTCCGGCGTCTGAAGCCTGAGAAGCACCTGAAGCCGCTCAAGCTGAGGGACCGCTCGGCGCTGCCATTCCTGAGCAAATTGCCGAGGCCGCTGCCAAAGCTTTTGCTCGATACAACGGTTTATATCGACGAGCTCCAAGGACGCCTAAACCGCGATATTGAGGTTTCACTTCGACTCACTGAGGTTTGGCATTGCAGTGTGACCGAAGCGGAGCTGACAGCACTCGTTGGTCTCCTCGATCCTGCTCATCAGAACTCGCGCCGAGCCATTGACCAAGTCGTGGCTTCGGTCGAACGTCGTCCCTCGCATCGAATCGTCATTCCTGACCGTGAGGTATGGCGGGAGGCGGGCATTTTGACCGGGCTTCTAGCCCGGCTTCAGAGCTACGGCAAACAAGACAGAAGACGCGCCCTCAATGACGCTCTCGTGTATCTTTCGGCTGCTAAAGTGGGAGCCGCTGTATTGACCAGGAACGTCGCCGATTTTGATCTGCTTATGCAGCTTGCGCCTGGAGCGGCAGTGTTCTATTCGTGCTGAGAACAACCCTGTCGGAGATCGAAGGAATGGACACAGAAGGTCAATGGGATGAACTCCTGAGCGGGTCCTGTGAGGAATGACCTTCCTCTCAGCGTGACGGGCGATTTTCGATCAGAGGAACGCCCAGACACTTCTGTACACCGTATTTGGACTCTCGAGAGTTTTCGGAAGTGTCTTTGACTTGAGCGCTCCGGCCTGCTGCTCCGGCGAAGGGCCGGGGCGGCAGGCCAGATGATGAAAGCCGAGGGGAGCCGCGCTCGACCCCCCTCGGCTCCATTAGGCAGCGACCTTCTTCTTGCCAGGCGCTTTCTGGTTCTGCTTCACGGGCTTGCTCGACTTCCTGTTCGTCTTGGCAGTGTTCGGCGTGGCTCTCTTGCTGTGGTTGAATGCCGCTTCCGCTTCGGCGAGGAAATCGGTCTCGCCTTCGCGCGGGATGCCGGTGTGACCGGAGAGCGCGATGCGGATGGCGAAGCCGGGCAGCTGAGCATCCGAGAGTGCGGTGATGGTTTCCATCAGCACCTCCTCCGGGCTGCGCTCGTCGGCGTCCTCATCTTCAGCGAGTTCTGCGGCGACATCGTCGGCTAACGTGTATGGATCAAGGTTGACGAGGGCGCGAAGCAAGGCTCGCCATTGCGGGGCGGTGAAGTTGGCCGGGGCCTTCGCAATCAGACGGTCGTAGATTGCGATACGCTCCTTCTGAATAGCGGTCCTACGTTCCTGCTCCGCCTCGTACTCCTGCTGTTGCCGCTCGAACTCCTGACGACGTTCCTCGGCTTTTCGCTTCTGCTCGGCTTCCTGCTCCTTTCTGTGCTTCTCCTCGACTGCCCGTTCCTCCACGCTCAGATCTGGCTCTGGCTCGGCATTTCGCTCCGCTTCCGTTGCCGCTTGCTGCTGCGCGAGACGGGCGGCAACCGCAGGGTTGTGCACCGGGCATTGCCGGTCGATGCAGACGGCGCGCGTGGTGCCAGTCTGCTTTCCGAATACCACGATGCCGGTGCGTGTGGCTTCGCAGGGCGGCTCGGCATCCGGGTTGTCGGTTATGTCGAGTTCGCGCCATGCGTTGCGGTCGAGTGTCCCGGGCCGCTGCTGGCTTGCGGGTCGCCATGCAAGCTCGATCTGTACCAGACCTGGCCGGGCGGCAAGCTCACGATCGATGTGGGCTTCCACCTTGGCATGAAAGCAGGGCGCATCCAGGCATTGGTCGCCCTGCACATCACAGAAGAGGCTTCGGTTGTAGCCGCTGCGACGGGGGCAGGTAGTGCAAGCTCCGGCAGCGGGGTTCAGGGTGGGGTCTTCACAGTCGAACGGCGCATCTGCAAGGGACAGGTAGAGGTTCGCCTGAATCCAAGCGGCAACGTGCTTGGCCGGAAGCAGGTGCGGTTCGCTGTCCTGCCAGTCCTTGCGCCAACACTGCTCGAACGCGGCGTGCTGGTGCTCCTGCGGCAGACGCGCTATCAGGCTGGCGTGGCTGGCCGTGATGCGCTCCTGCGTGAATGCCTCCGCCACCGAAAGGATGAGTTGCAGAAGCGAGAGCCGGGCGTAGATGTGCGATGCGCTCTTGCCCGACTTCTCGACCAACGCGGATACATCGTAGCCCGGCAGGTCTAAGAGACGCTGGAAGCCCTGCGCCTCCTCGTATGGGTGCACGTCCACACGCTGCGAGTTCTCGACCAACTGCCACTCCATCGCCTGGGCGTCGGTGACTTCGACGATACGGGCGGGCATTGCGAAGAGCTCGGCGAGCTGCGCGGCGCGGAAGCGTCTCGCGCCGGCGACGATCTCGAAGCCGTTCGCGTTGGGACGTACAGTGATGGGCTGGATGAGGCCATGCTGCCGAATGCTCTCGGCGAGTTCGTACAGCTTGCCTTGGTCGAAGGTCTGGCGCGGGTTGGTGGTGGATTCGTGGATGGTATCTAAAGCAAGGAACTGGAATGCGCTGCTGTCTTGCATGACGGCCCTCCTTGGGCGTGGGGATGAGGCGTGAGGGTGTGGAGCGAACACGTCGCTCTGGTCCGCTCCCAGATGGGCGAACTCAGGGGCGCTGCCGGTCGTAGGCCTCGGCAAAACCTTGGTGGCGCAAGTTGATGTGGAGCGAGAGGCCGTGGCGCCAACCTCCCGCCGCGTTCAGGATGCGAAGCATGGCCTGCATTAGGCCACCTGTGCCAGTTCTGCATCGGACATCGCAGCCCGTTCTGAGACAGGCGGCTGCAAGGCGGCGAGGATGACACTGGAGGTCTGCTGAATCACTTCCAAGCTTTCCGGCGAGAAGCGAAGCGTTGCCGTGGTACAGGTGGATGTAGTCGGCGGATGCCGTTCCCACCTCCAAGCCGACCGCTTTGCCAATCACAAAGGCGATGGCTTCGGCCTCCGTCTCCCGCACAACTTTGGTCGTCGTGGTGCGACGCTCGGCTTTGTGCAACATCTCGTGCGCGAGTTCATGAACAAGGGTGCTGAACTCCTCGGCCTCGGTCTGACCGGGAAGAATGGCTATCCTGCCCCCATAGCTCATGCCCAACGCTGGGGCGATCTTCTCGGTGAAGACAAGCTCGATGCGCTGCGCTTTAGTGAAGGAGACGAGACGGTCGCGGTTCTCACCGACTGTCCCGGTCATCTCCCGCAACGTAGGAAGCTCAGCACCTTCGGTCTGCTCCACGTCGAAGACGTAAGCATTGCGAAAACCGACCAAGACGCGGGTGTTCTGCTTGGTGATGTCCTTCTCGGCTTCGTCGTCTTTCTTGCGCTTGATGCCGACGATGGGGGCTAGAATCCGAATTGCTTTCTCGCCTTTCTTTACCTTCCGGCCAAGCTGGTTCCATGCGTATAGTCCGGCAACGCGGGTAGCGCTCGGCCTCTGCCGTGCGACCTCCAAGATATTGCCGAAGCTGTAATTGTGGAATCGGCTCATCGCGTCGAGGTAGGTGGTGAGTGCGTCGGAGTGTCCGGCCTCCAGCTGCTCAATAAGGCTCTTGACGTTGGCAGCAATTACTTCTTTCGCAGTTTGCCGTTGCTGCGGTTGTTTGGGGTTCTGGATGATGGCGGTACCGGTGGTGGTGGCGTTCATGGGGTGAGTCCTCCGTTTTGAATGGCTGTGCTGTGTTTGCTCACAAACACGCCTTGGCCCTGGCCCACGCCAGCGGAGGCGGCAAGTGCAAGGGGAGGGTTCCCTACCCGGAACGAAGTGGAGGGCGAGCGCAGCGAAGGTCTGCACAAGCGAAGCGCGGAAGATGAGGGTGCCCCTTGCGCGCGCCAGAGGCAGAGCCTCTCAGCGTACTTGGCACTTGCGTTACAAAACAGACCGGACACATTCGTTACAGCGAAGCGGAAGACCGATGGTTCCTCAGCTCTGGGTGTTCGCGGATGATGCGGTATGCCCTGGAAAGAGAGTCGTATCGTGGATCAACGCCTGCAGTTCCTGTCGAGCGATCAGAAGAAGGAGATGTCCTTTTCAGATCTTTGTCGTGAGTTCGGAGTCTCCCGCCCCACCAGGCCGCAACAGAACGGCCCGTCACGAGCGGATGCACCGGACGCTGAAGGAAGACACGACGAAGCCGCCGGCGATGACGATTCGCCTGCAGCAAAGGAAGTTCGATCGCTTTCGCCAGATGTTCAACCATGAGCGACCCCACGAAGGCCTGAACAACGAAACGCCGGGCAGCTTGTACCAGCCAAGCGCCATCCTGCTGCCGCGCAGCTTCAAGGATTACGTCTATCCGAAGGGGTTCGTGACACGACGTGTCAATAACAGCGGCGATATCAGCTGGCATAAGGGACGCGTGTTCATCAGCGAGGTCTTTCGGTTCGAGGACTTCGGTCTGGAGCTGGTAGCCGAGGACTTTTACAAGGTGTTCTTCCGAGACGTCGCGATCGGCGAGTTCGATGTCGAGGCGATGAGGTTCCGGCCTGCACGAGTCGCAAGGTGAGATCGCACGCGAAAAAACAGGCGACGGGTGATATGTATTGAGAAGCAACAAGCAAGAACAAGCCATCAACCTCTAATTGAGCCATCACCCCCGCAAGGGACTTGTAACGGATGTCCCCGGTCTAATCTGTAACGAAGGTCCCGGTACTCTCACCTCTCAGGAAGGTTTGGTATCCTTTGCAGTGCGCGCGGAAACCTCATCATCTCCACCGTGCTGCGATATGCCCTGGACATATATCATGGGAGGCGGGGTCGGGAGCGATCGCTTGGCCTGGCCGCCCTGGGGGTCGCAGAACATACGCCCGTCAAATTTGTGCTTTCCTAAGCTATGGATACGGTACGTTCATTCTGTAAATTATCCAGACGCACTTGCCTTAGATTTTTCTGAATACCCTTTCTGAGAAAGGATTCTGCCTTGCTCAGTGGAGTCTTTCGTTCTCTAAGATTTCTGCGCGTGTTAGCGCTTTCCTTGTGCGGTCCTCTGCACAGTCGCCCGACGACGTTTGTGATTGCGTTTACTCTGGCGTCCTTCTGTGTCTCCATTCTTTCCGCTCCCGGTTCGTCTCTGGAGTCGGCAATGACTTCCTGAGAGCCTCTGCGGTGGGTACCTCCTGACCCTTCGTTCGACCGGTTCGTCCGGTCGCATAGAAGCACTGTCAGCATCATTCCAGAATGGAACTATATTGGCGTTTTCCGGCGCACTGGCGCACCATCAGTAGATGCCACGTACACGGATGGACGAACTCGTTGCTATCGCTGAAGAGCACGACGGTTTGCTGACCTCCAAAGAGGCCCGTGATGCTGGCATACAGGACTCCGTTCTGGTCCGACTCGCGCAGCGGGGCCGGTTGGAACGGATGAGCAGAGGCGTCTATCGCATTGCCCATTACCCGGCAGATCGTCTGGCGCAATACCGCGAGGCCGTGTTGTGGGCAAAGGCCAGCCAAGGACCGGAGCACATCGCCCTCTCCCATGACACGGCATTGCTGCTCTACGGCATTTCGGACGCGAACCCGGCGCGCGTAAGTCTTACCGTTCCCCCCTCGGCAAGGCTCCGCCGTGTCTGCCCGGAGTGGATTGCGATCCATCGGGAAAACCTCGCTCCAGAGGAGATTGGGGAGCATGAGGGTATGCCGGTCACAACGGTCGATCGCAGCATCATGGATGTTCTTTCGGCAACACACAGGACAGACCTTGCTCGGCAGGCCGTCGCCGACGCTCTCCGCGAAGGTTTGGTAAGCAAAGCCGCAGCGAATCGCCTTCGACGATCCATCGCTAGGATTGCAGGTCATCAGTCGCCGCCGATGGTCGGTGCCGAATGAAGCCTGTACCAGTAGAACGGCTTGAGAAGACACTGTCACGAGTCGCCAAGGAGCAGGGTATCGCCCAGGATCGTGGCAAGGTTCCAAGCGCTCATTGATCGTGTAAGCCGGGCCGACTGATCCTAGGATCGTCTCTCGCTTCCACTGCCTTGCCGTGCAAGCCGGCGCGGTAAGCAACCGCAGCCACGGGGGTCCTTCTCAAACAGCCACCAAAACAGCCATTACTGCAAAAACAGCCATTTGGATTTGCTGAAAATTGTCTCTAAGTTCTTGAAACGAATGGTGGACGCGGTAGGGATCGAACCTACGACCAGTCGATTAAGAGTCGAATGCTCTACCAACTGAGCTACGCGTCCATCTTTGTCTGGCCACGCGGGGAGCGTGACGACACCTGGAAGCCCGGGAGTAAAGCGTGTTTCTGCTCAACTTCCAAACACGGTGTTTAGAGCAAAGATACCATATCGGCACATCGGAACGGGCTAAACGGAAGCCTCGATCGTGACGAAGTCGACTTCGGCTTTGATTGAAATGATGCCGCGTTCGTAGCCCATGTCGAGGATGCGTCGGATCGCTTCACGGCCGTCGGCGCCGTAATCCAGGGTTCGGTCGTTCACGTACATGCCGACAAACCGGTTGGCCAGCGCGGGATCGAGATCGCGCGCGAACTGCATGGCATAGGAGAGAGCTTCTTCGCGGTGATCGAGGGCATGCTGGATGCTGTCCTGAAGCGCTTTGGTGGTGGTGCGGAGGACCTCGGGGCCGAGCGATCGTCGGATCGCGTTGCCACCGAGCGGAAGTGGGAGGCCGGTCTGCTCGCCCCACCAGACACCGAGGTCGAGCAGCTTGTGCAGGCCCTCGTTTGCGTAGGTGAGCTGACCTTCGTGGATGATCAGGCCCGCGTCGAACTCGCCCGAAAGGACAGCCGGGATGATCTGGTCGAAGGGCACCACCGCGGTCTCGATCTCCGGGGCGAAGAGCTTCAGGGTCAGGTATGCCGTGGTGAGCGTTCCTGGAACGGCAATACGCGTCTTGCGCAGCTCCGCGGATGTGAGCTTGCGGGAGGAGACGATCATCGGTCCGTAGCCTTCGCCGACGCTGCCCCCGCAGGGCATCAAGGTGTAGCGACCCTGGAGGTATGGGTAGGCGTGAAAGGAGATTGCAGTGACATCGTAGAAGGCCTCATGGATGGCCCGGTGGTTGAGTGTTTCGATGTCCGTGAGGGTGTGGTTGAACTTGTAGCCGGGAACGCGGACCTTGTTGGTCGCGAGGCCGTAAAACATAAAGGCGTCGTCGGAGTCCGGGCTGTGGGCGATGCTGATCTCGAGCGGTGTGGATGGGAGGTTGGAGGCCGAAGAGGAGCGGAGATCCGAGGTGTTGAGCGACATAACGATCCTGAGAAAGGGAGTTAGGTTAGGTGCAGCGGGGCAAGGGACGACGGTGTGGGGCTTGAACTCTGGCGTTGCGGTTCGGTGATTGGTTTAGAGCGGTTCTTTGCGTTCGAGAGCCGCGTAGATCAGGGCCGCAGCAAGGATTTTTACGGACTCTCCGGCGAGAAAGGGTGTGACGGCGAGCGAGACCGCGAGGGAGGGGCTAAGACGGAGGAGATGGGCCAGCCAGAGCGCTCCGAGAAGGAAGACAGGAATGCTGGCCAGGATCGCGGCAGAGATCGCGGCGGGAACGGGCGAGATGCGCCGACGGAAGAGGCGGACGGCCGCGCCTGCCAGAACGGCAGCAAGCGGGTAGGAGACGAGGAAGCCACCTGTCGGTCCCAGGATCTGGAAGACGCCGCCCAGGCCCTGCGGACTGAAGACCGGCAGACCCAGGGCGCCTTCAGTGAGGTACAAAAGCAATGTCGCAAGACCTCGTGCCGGGCCAAGAACCAAGCCGACCAGAAGGACAGCAAAGGTCTGGAGCGTCGTCGGAACCGGGGTAAACGGAAGCGCAAACGAGATGTGGGCGCAGACCGCGATCAGAGCGGTTGAAGCGACGACCACTTGAGCCTGCCGGACCAGGTGGGCCAGAGGCGATTCCTCACGTCTCGGATCGGCGATCGAGCGGATGTCTCCGGCGGCTTTTTCTGCGGTAAGTTGCATTCAGACTTTTCCTCTTCTTCTGTGATGTGCGGAATCGGTGAGACGCGCGGCGAGGTCAGGGCTTTTGGCGCGGGGAACACCGACTTCCCTAGCGCGTTCCAGATCTTCTGGGCTGTTCGGAGTTTGGTTCCGGTTCCGGCGACCGGGCTGCCTCGTAGGGGTCGCTCAGATCGCCCAGATCCTTGTTGAAGTAAGCCCAGTCCAGGCGTTGGCCGCGACCGAAGTGGGAGTATTGAGGGCCTTTTCGCCCAGACGTCTGAGGTGGAGGGGCGGCGGTAAGGACCGGTGGACGCCAGGGCCGGTGCATCCGGGACGGAGGCGCCATAAACCCCCAGTCGGGAGTCTTGCGCGGACTGATGTCGGCGACGGTCTGGTGAGGCGAGAGATTTGACCTCGCCGATGGGGGCGGAGTCTCGGGAAAGCTGTACAGCGTACCAACGCGCCGGGGGGAGGGAGAGGAGGAGACCTCGACGGCCGTGCGCTGGACGTACTTGAGTGCGGCGATGAGGGCCGCAAACAGGGCAAGAAAGGAGATCATCGAGATGGCGAACAGAATCACCATGGAGAGATATTCAGGATAGCAAGCATTGGTCGGAAGAGGAGAGGATTTCTGCCGACGGCGGGCGACTGGGCGGCCTGGTTCGGGAACAGGCGTACGTCGCGTCAGGGCCTCAGAATCCGACAAACATCTTCTTCGGATGCTCGGCAGACGCAAAGGTGGGAGCCAGGGCGGTACTCCTGAGATTCCTGCAGGCTTTCCAGCGCGGATTCCCCTTGACCGGCCAGGTTGCGCTCCGTTGTGATGGAGACGAGATGGGATCTTCGGAGATGGGTTCGGGTAGGGGGGGCCGGTCGATGCTGGATCGCATCCCAGGATGGCGGCTTTTGAGTTGGCGCCGATGCGCGACCGTGGCTGCGCTCCTGTTGACCGTGGCGCTGGGATTTCACGTGGTGTTTGGCCAGAACGGACTGACGGCGTACAGGCAAAAGCGGGAGACCTCGAGCGAACTCAGCCGGCAGGCACGCGCGCTTGAACGAGAAAACGAGTTTCTGCGCGGACATGTAGCTCGCCTGGGATCGGACCCTGGGGCGATCGAACACCAGGCGCGCGAAGAGCTTCACTACACCAGGCCGGGTGAGGTCATTTATACGCTTCCCGCGGCGACGGCGGCGGTTGCGCCGGTTAGCCCGGCGGTACGGCTCGCGCAATAGGCTCTCTGTGGGGCCGCGACGATCCTCCTCTCGCGGCACAAGGCTCCAGCGTAGATCGGGACGAGACGGACGTCAGGAGAGGTACTCCTTCAGCCAGGGATCCTCGCTGTGCACCAGACCTTCGGTGTCGCCGTCGTAGACGACATGGCCCTCGTTCAGCACAAGGAATTTCGTGCTGGGATCGATACCGTTGTTGCGATCTTTCGGTATGGGCTCCACCTCGTTCCGATCCGAGTTGAAGCAGCGCGTGGCGAGGGAAAAGGCGTCCTGCAGGCGATGCGTAACTAGAAACGATGTAGTGTGGGAGACGTCGCGCTGCTTGATGAGGAGTTCGACGATGGTCGTGGACGTGATAGGGTCGAGGCCGCCGGTCGGCGAGTCGTAGAGGATAAGGTCCGGGCGCGAGACGATGGCGCGGGCGATGGAGGCGCGCCGTCGCATGCCTCCGGAGAGCTCGGAGGGAAACTTTGCTTCGGCGTTCTCGAGCGCAGAGAACTTGAGTGCTTCAAGGGAGCGAGTGTGGGCCTCCTCAGGGTTGACGCCGTCGGCGTTCAGGCGATATGCGACGTTGTCCTCCACGTTCAGCGAATCAAAGAGCGCGGACTCCTGAAAGACCATGCCGATGCGCGATCGCAGCTTGAAAAGGTCGACCTCAGGCATGCTTGTGATCTCCTGCCCAAAGATGCAGATGGAGCCTGAGTCGGGACAGAGCAGACCATTGGCGAGCTTGAGTAGAACAGATTTGCCGCAGCCGGCGGGACCTAGGATAACGCGCGTCTCCGCCGGGGCCACGGTGAACGAGAGGTCCTGGAGCACGGGCTTGACGTCGAAGCGGATCGAGACGTCCTTGAAGACGACAACGGGGGCGGTGGAGGAGGTGGGAGATGTGGCTTCCCGATGGTCTGAAAACTCCGGCATCTAGACGAGTTCCTCCGGATCGATTGCAGGTGACTCCAATATAGCGTTCGAAGTCGCGGGAGTTAAAGGTGAGGAGGTAGGAGATGTTGTGCGTAAGCATACAGGCGGCGAGCCTAGGGTCGTGTACTTGTCTTCCTGACAACGTGGACCGTACGAAAGAAGGGGAAGCCCGCGCTCGTAGACGTCTCGTCTCTCAAACAGAGTATGTCTCGGGTCCAGAAGCGCTCCGGGTCATGCGGGATTTGATCGGAGTGCGTCCTCCCGCTTATCCTATCGCCGTCTTTACCGGCCAAAGATGCCGATCATCGTGCGCGAGACAAGGAAGTCGACGATGATGATCGCGACCGACGAGACCACCACCGCCTGCGTGGTCGCCTTGCCCACGCCTTGCGTTCCGCCCTTGGTGTTCATGCCGAAGTAGCAGCCCACCGAGGCGATGATGAAGCCGAAAAGAATCGGTTTCGTCAAACCCTGAAGGACGTCCGCGTAGACCAGAGCTCGGTACGCGCTGTGAAAGTACGAGCTGGCGCTCAGGCCCAGGAGAAACACCGAGACGAGAGCTCCACCGGCGATACCCACGGCGTCCGAGACGATGGTGAGGAAGAACAGCATAAACACGGTCGCCGAGACGCGCGGCGTCACCAGCTTGCGCGTAGGGTCGGTACCCAGAGCGCGCATCGCGTCGATCTGTTCGGTCACCTTCATCGACCCGAGCTCGGACGCCATGCCCGAGGCGTTGCGGCCCGAGACCATCAAGCCGGTCAGAACCGGTCCGAGCTCCTTTACCATCGACAGCGCGACCAGGTCGCCCGTCATTCCGACCGCGCCGAACTGCTGCAGCGATGTGGCCGACTGCAAAGCCAGAACGCATCCGGTGAAGAAGCCCGTCAGGATGACGATCGGCAACGATCCGATGCCGATCGAGTCCATCTGCGTGTAGATGTCGGCGAGGTAGATCGGCGGTGAAAACAGATTGCGGATCGAACGGGCGGCGAGCAGGGAGTAAGCCTGAACGGCGGCAACAATTCGTTTGGCAAAGACCTCTGGGGAGACGAAAGGCATCAGGCTGGGCTCAGGGTATCAGATGCGCGGTCGTCTCACCGACGCGGAAAAGATGGGGTTACAAGCGAAGGTGCGAGGAGTGAGAAGATAGGGAGATGCGGTCGGAGATGATGGCGGCGGTGCTGTATGGTCGGGAAGACCTGCGCCTGGAGCAGGTCGAAAGGCCCGTGCCCGGCGCGGGTGAGTTGGTCGTCCAGGTGAGCGCGGCCCTGACCTGCGGGACCGACCTCAAGGTGTATCGGCGGGGGTACCACGCGGCGATGCTGAAGCCGCCCATGCTCTTCGGACATGAGGTCGCCGGCGTTGTCGCGGAGGTCGGGACCGGCGTGACTGGCTTCAAGATCGGAGACCGGGTGGTCCCCCTGAATTCGGCTCCGTGCGACCTCTGCTTTTGGTGTCAGCAGGGACAGCAGAACCTGTGTGAGGACCTCCTCTTCAACAACGGCGCCTATGCGGAGTACCTCCGTGTGCCGGCGCGCATCGCCGAAAAGAATACCTTGCGCGTGCCCGACGGTGTGCCGCTCACACACGCCGCGCTCACCGAACCTCTGAGCTGCGTCGTGCGCGGCTTTGAAGAGAGCGGCGCCCGTGCAGGCGACACATTGGCCGTCATCGGAGCGGGGCCGATCGGCCTCATGTTTATGCAGGTGGCAGCCCTTGCCGGGGTGCGCGTGATCGCGGTTGTCAAGCGCGTAGACCAGGTCGCGGCAGCGCGGATCTTTGGTGCAAGTGACATCGTCCAGACCAGCGAGACGGACGAGGTCGTTGATGCCGTCCGAGCCCTGACCGGAGACAGGCGGGGTGCGGATGTGGTGATCGAAGCGGTCGCGACCCCGGCAACCTGGGAGCAAGCCGTCGGCATGGTGCGACGGGGCGGCGTGGTGAACTTCTTCGGCGGACCTCCGTCAGGAACGGTGGTGGGCCTCGATACCAACCGGCTCCACTACGGCGAGATCACGTTGAAGGCGAGCTTTCATCACACGCCGGCCACCTGCCGCACAGCATTTTCGCTCATCCTAAGCGGCCGCTTCCCGAGTGGGGGGTGCATTACAGGCCGGGCCGCTTTGCAGGATGTGCCGGAGGTCTTTCGGCAGATGTTGGTGCGCAGCGGAGATCGGCCAGGGAACCGGGAGCAGGGAACAGCGCTCAGGCAGACGGGAACAGAAGTCCAGCGGGGGCAACGACACTGGCGAGAAATGGGAGGCGGGCCGGCGCTGGCCGCGGCTACGGACACCCACAG